>CAZVBX010000025.1:0-32061 GCA_964625925.1 uncultured Ectothiorhodospiraceae bacterium
CCGCAGCAGGAATTCCTGCAGGTCGACACCTCCAACATGCTGTTCATCGTCGGCGGGGCCTTCTCCGGTCTCGAGAAGATCATCCGCGACCGCTCGGAGTCCGGCGGTGTCGGCTTTTCCGCGGAGGTCAAGACCCGCGACGAGCAGCGCAACGTCGGCGAAGTGCTGCAGGACGTCGAGCCGGAGGACCTGATCGCGTACGGGCTGATCCCGGAGTTCGTCGGCCGCCTGCCCGTCGTTGCCACGCTCGAGGAGCTCGACGCGGATGCGCTCGTGCGGATCCTCACCGAGCCGAAGAACGCGATCGTCAAGCAGTACGCAAAGCTCTTCGAGATGGAGGGCTGCGAGCTCGAGATGCGCGAATCGGCGCTCTACGAGGTGGCCCGCATGGCCATGGCGCGCAACACCGGAGCCCGCGGGCTGCGCACCATCATCGAGAGCGTGCTGCTCGACACGATGTACGACCTGCCGTCGATGGAGCGGGTCAGCCGCGTGATCATCGACGATGCCGTGGTCCGCGGCGACTCGCGGCCGTACCTGGTGCTCAAGGGCCAGGAATCGGGGCAGGCCGCGATCGAGCACGACCAGTACAAGCGCGCCGCCTCGGACGAGTGAGCGGCCCTGGACCCGGCGGGGGTGGCCCGCCGGCCCGTCCCGGCCCGGCGACGTGGCACGGGTCTTGAAAGAGCGTTCCCGCCTCCCCATCTTGGCCTGCGAAGAGGCCTGATTGGGCCGTCCCCCATTCCCCCGACAGGAGTTCCCGGTGGAACGAGACGAAAGTACCCACAACCCGTTGCCGGCCGAGGGCCAGAGCGTACCGGTCCTGCCCCTGCGCGACGTGGTCGTGTATCCGCACATGGTGATCCCGCTGTTCGTGGGCCGCGAGAAGTCGATTCGCGCCCTGGACGAGGCCATGGCGGGCAGCAAGCAGATCCTGCTGGTGGCCCAGACGAGCGCCGAGGTCGATGACCCGGGCGCCGACGACATGTACCACCAGGGCACGCTGGCGACCATCCTGCAGTTGCTCAAGCTGCCCGACGGCACGATCAAGGTGCTCGTGGAGGGTGCACAGCGCGCACGTGTCAGTGACCTGCTGTCGATGGACGAGGGCTATTTCACTGCCACCGCCGAGCCGCTCGACGAGCAGCCGATCGCGGACGAGCGCGAGGCCGAGGTCCTGGTGCGCTCGGTGACCAACATCTTCGAGCAGTACGTCAAGCTCAACAAGAAGGTGCCGCAGGAAGTCTTCAATTCGCTGTCCGGTATCGATGATACCTCGCGTCTCGCCGACACCATCGCGGCGCACATGTCGCTCAAGCTCGAGGAGAAGCAGAAGCTACTCGAGATGGTCGATGTGCGTGAGCGCATGGAACGGCTGATCGCGCTGATCGAGGGTGAGATCGATCTGCTGCAGATCGAGAAGCGCCTGCGCGGCCGCGTCAAGCAGCAGATGGAGAAGAGCCAGCGCGAGTACTACCTCAACGAGCAGATGAAGGCCATCCAGAAGGAGATGGGCGATCTCGACGAGGGCGGCGGCAACGAGGCCGACGAGCTGGCGGAAAAGGTCAAGAAGGCGCGCATGCCCAAGGAGGCGCGCGAGAAGACTGAGGCCGAGCTGTCCAAGCTGCGCATGATGTCGCCGATGTCGGCCGAGGCCTCGGTGGTGCGCAATTACATCGAGGCGATGGTGGCCGTGCCGTGGAGCAAGCGCTCGCGCGTGCGCCACGATCTGGCCCGTGCCGAGCAAATCCTGGAAGAGGACCATTACGGCCTCGAGAAGGTGAAAGACCGGATTCTCGAGTACCTGGCCGTGCAGCAGCGCGTGCGCAAGCTCAAGGGGCCGATTCTGTGCCTGGTCGGCCCACCGGGCGTGGGCAAGACCTCGATCGGCCAGTCGATGGCGCGTGCGACCAATCGCAAGTTCGGGCGTATGTCGCTCGGCGGTGTGCGCGACGAGGCGGAGATTCGCGGACACCGGCGTACCTACATCGGCTCGATGCCGGGCAAGATCATCCAGACGTTGTCGCGTGTCGGTAAGAAGAATCCGTTGTTCCTTCTGGACGAGCTCGACAAGATGTCCATGGACTTCCGGGGAGACCCGGCTTCGGCTTTGCTCGAGGTCCTCGATCCGGAACAGAACCACACCTTCCAGGACCATTATCTGGAGGTGGACTTTGACCTGTCGCAGGTGATGTTCGTCGCGACGTCGAACACGCTGAACATTCCGCCGGCACTTCTCGATCGGCTCGAGGTCATTCGCATTCCCGGATATACCGAGGACGAGAAGGTCGCCATCTCCCAGCGCTATCTCGTGCCCAAGCAGATGAAGAACAACGGTCTGCGTGAGGGCGAGCTATCAATCAGCGAGGAGGTGGTGCGAGAGGTCGTGCGTCGCTACACGCGCGAGGCGGGCGTCCGTAACCTGGAGCGCGAGATCGCCAAGATCTGCCGCAAGGTCGTCAAGGACGTGCAAAAGGGCGATCGCGGCGGCTCGATCGAACTCTCCCTCGATGATCTGGAGACGTACCTGGGGGTGCGCCGCTATCGCTACGGCATCGCGGAAGAGGAAGACCAGCTCGGCCAGGTCACGGGGCTCGCGTGGACCGAGACCGGCGGCGAATTGCTCAACGTCGAAGCGGCGGTGATGCCGTTCGGCAAGGGCAAGCTCACGCATACCGGCTCGCTCGGTGAGGTGATGCAGGAGTCCGTGCAGGCAGCGCTGACCGTGGTGCGCAGCCGGGCCAAGCAGCTCGGGCTCAAGCCTGGATTCCAGAGCAAGAGCGACATCCACATCCATGCCCCGGAGGGGGCGGTGCCGAAGGATGGGCCAAGCGCTGGCGTCGCCATGTGCACTGCGCTGGTGTCGACGCTCACCGATATTCCGGTACGGGCCGATGTGGGAATGACGGGCGAGATCACGCTCCGCGGCGAGGTCCTTCCAATCGGCGGGCTGAAGGAGAAGCTGCTGGCCGCACGGCGAGGTGGATTGTCGACGGTCGTGATTCCGGAAGAGAACCGTAAGGATCTGGCCGAGATCGCCGAAAACATCCGCGAAGGGCTCGATATCCGCCCGGTGCGGTGGATCGACGAAGTGCTCGAGATCGCCCTGCAGCAGATGCCCACGCCGCTGACCGACGAGGAGCTCGAAGCGGCCGAGCGCGAGGACGCCGAGCAGGTCGTTGGCGTGGGGCACCGCGACGACGCGGAAGAGCCGGATGCGCCCGGGCCCGTGCGGCGTCATTAGGCCAGTGGCGGACAAGATTGCGAACCCGCTCGAATCTCGCGATTGCGCAACGGGTTCAACGGATATTCTTGCCCGCGTATACTGGGCGTCAGTCGGGGCCGTTACGGCCCCGACCCGGTAATTTGACACTCGTAAACAGCGATTGCTATAAACCGGAAGGCCACGTCGCGTGGCTTTGCGAAGGATTGGGTTTGTGGCCGTCGGCCGCTCGGCCGGCGGTATTCGTTGTCATCAACTCGTGGGCGTCGTGATCGGCGCGGTTTGAGCTGGCTGGTTGCTCGGGCATATCGATCGCGGGCGGCTTCCCGATGTATCGAGCATCCACCACAAGAAGAACTGCTGAGGGACTACTAAATGAACAAGTCTGAATTCGTTGAAGCGGTCGCGCAGAGCGCCGACATCCCCAAATCGACCGCTTCGAAAGCGGTGGACGCCATGGTGGATGTCGTTGGCGATGCGCTGAAGCGGGGCGAGCAGGTCTCTCTCGTCGGTTTCGGGACCTTCCTGACCCGTGAGCGTGAGGCGCGCCAGGGGCGTAATCCGCGCACCGGTGAGACCATTAACATCAAGGCCTCGCGCGTACCGAGCTTCAAGGCTGGAAAGGCGCTTAAGGATACCGTAAACTAACGCGCCGCGCGCGGGTGCTTAGCTCAGTTGGGAGAGCGTCGCCCTTACAAGGCGAATGTCGGGGGTTCAAATCCCTCAGCACCCACCAGGAAAATCCGGAGCGGTAGTTCAGCTGGTTAGAATGCCGGCCTGTCACGCCGGAGGTCGCGGGTTCGAGTCCCGTCCGCTCCGCCATTATCAGAGATGAGTCGGGGCGCCTGCAGGCGCCCCGACTCGTTTCTCCAGGGCACGTCAGTCGTCGAGGCCCTGTCACACCAACCTTTCGATGCGCCGTCCATGCTGCAATCCTTTAGCGATCGCATTCGCAACTCCCGGTGGTTGGGTTATGGCATCGTCATCGCGATCGCCATCCCATTCGCTCTTGTCGGCATCGAAGCCTATTTCGGTGGTGGAAGTGGCGAGAACGCCGCCGAGGTCAACGGCGTTCCCATCCAAAGTGCGCAGCTCGAGCAGCAGGTCTCGCAGCGGCGAGCGCAGCTGCGTGAGCGGCTCGGCGGCGAGTTCCCCGACGTGTTGTCGGAGGGCCTGCGCGAGCGCGTGCTCGACCAGCTGA
Organism: uncultured Ectothiorhodospiraceae bacterium; assembly: GCA_964625925.1. Taxonomy (GTDB): domain Bacteria; phylum Pseudomonadota; class Gammaproteobacteria; order XJ16; family Halofilaceae; genus Halofilum. The sequence continues at coordinate 4,425 of CAZVBX010000025.1, forward strand.
TCTTGCGGGAAGTGCTGCGCCAGGCCGCAACCGACGCGCGCATGCAGATACCGCCGGAGCGGCTGGCGGCCCGGATCCGCAATCAGGAGCAGTTCCGTCAGAACGGACGTTTCAGTCGCGAACTCTATCGCCAGCTGGTCAGCCGTTGGGGGCTGAGCGAGCAGCAATACGAATCACATATGCGCAGCGCCTATCGCGTGGAGCAGCTCCGCGACGGCGTCACGACCACCGCGTTCGCGCTCCCGTCGGAGGGACGCGAGAGCGCCCGGCTGACACGCGCGGAGCGGCGCGTGGGCATGCTCGAATATGCGCGCGAGCACGCCGCGCAACGCGTGTCGATCACGCCCGAGGACATCCAGGCCTATTACGACGAGAATCGCGAGAGCTTCCAGACGCCGCCGCGCCTGCGTGTGGCGTATCTCGAGCTGGGCCGGGAAGCGTTGGCGCAGCAGGTCGAGGTCACCGAGCAAGAGCTGCGCGCGGAATATCGTCGGACGCAGGCCGATGCGGACGATGGCGGCGAGCGCCAGGCCGCGCACATTCTGCTCGAGGTGCCGGATGGGGCATCGCAAGAGGAGGCGGAGGCGGTGCGCGCAGAGGCGCAGCGCTTGCGCGAACGCATTGTCTCCGGAGACGCGGAATTCGGCGCCATTGCGCGCGAGCACTCGGATGACCCCGGTTCTGCGAACCAGGGGGGTGATCTGGGCTACGTGGGCCGGGGGTCGATGGTGCCGCCGTTCGAAGAGGCCTTGTTCGCGCTGGAGGAGCCCGGCGCGGTGAGCGAGCCGGTACGCACCAGCTTTGGCTTCCACCTGGTCAAGCTGGTCGATGTCCGCAACGAGGGGCAGGCGAGCACGTTCGAACAGGCGCGCGGCGAGATCGAGCAACGGCTACGGCGCGAGAAGGCCGAACGCCTGTTCCGCGATCGTGCCGAAGTGCTGCGGAACACGGCCTACGAGAATCCTGGAAGCCTCGGACCGGCGGCCGAGGCCACGGGTATCGAGATTCGGGAGAGTGACTGGTTCGCGCGCGACGACGGCGGTGACGGTATCGCCACGGATGCCGCGGTGCGCGAAGCGGCATTCACCGCCGACGTGAGGCAGCAGGGTGTCAACAGTGACTTGCTGGATCTGGGCGATGGCCGCGTCGTGGTCCTGCGCGTGATCGGTGAGCGCGCGCCCGAGCCGCGGCCGCTCGAGGCGGTCGGCGAGCAGATCCGTGAGCGTCTGCGGCAGCAGCGCACGGACGAGATCCTGGCCCAGTGGTCGCAATCCGCCCAGGCACGGCTCGAGCAGGGGACCACCCCCGCCGATCTGGCCAACGACACTGTAGACTATCGGGAGCTGGGCTGGGTGCGCCGGGACGGCGGCGAGGTCGACGCCCAAGCGGCGTCCGCCGCCTTCGCGTTGGCTCCGCCGCAGGACGACGGTGGGCCGAAATACCGGGAGACGACGCTCGAGTCCGGGGCCCGCGCCATCGTGATCGTGCAGGATGCGCGCCTGCCCGACATCGATCAGGCCGCGGTTCAGGAAGCCCGCAGTACGCTCCGCGAAGGTAGTGCCTCCGCGGAGATGTCGGCCTGGGCGGACGCGCTGCGCAGCGCAGCCGAGATCACGCGGCAGCCGTAACGGGCCGGTGCGTGGCCGCGAAAGCCGCGATCGCCATGGGGCCTCGAGGCGCGTAGCACGGCATCGACGCCCGCTGGCGCGGCCGCGGCGAGCCCGTGCCCGCTCCGGGCTAGTCCGTCATCGCGGTCATGTTGAAGCCGCCATCCACGTAGAGCACTTCGCCGGTGATTCCGGCCGCCAGGTCGGAGCACAAGAACGCCGCCGTGTTACCGACGTCCTCGATCGATACGTTGCGCCGTAGCGGTGCGGACCGCTCGGCGTGCTCGAGCAGCCGGCGGAAGTCGCCGATGCCCGAAGCGGCCAGCGTCCGGATCGGGCCGGCCGACACGGCGTTGACGCGAATCCCCTCCGGGCCCAGCGCATACGCCATGTAGCGGACGTTGGCCTCCAGCGACGCCTTGGCTACGCCCATGACGTTGTAGTTCGGCATGGCCCGTTCGGCGCCGAGATAGCTCAGCGTCAGCATGGACGCGTCGCGCCCCTGCATGAGCGGGCGCAGTGCCTTGCCGAGCGCGGCGAAGCTGTACGAGCTGACATCGTGCGCCTGTCTGAAGCCCTCGCGCGTGAGATGCTCGAGATAATCGCCCTCGAGATGGTCGCGCGGCGCGAAGGCTACCGCATGCACGACGATATCGACCGAGTCCCAGCGCTCGCCCAGCGCCCGGGCCACATCGTCGATTTGCTCGTCCGAGCTCACGTCCAGCGGCAGGAGGAAGTCGGAGCCGACTTCAGCGGCAAGGTCGCGCACCCGCGACTCGAGCTTCTCGTTCTGGTACGTGAACGCGAGCTCGGCGCCCTGCTGGCGCATTGCCTGTGCGATGCCCCAGGCGATCGAGCGCTTGCTCGCGACGCCGGTGATGAGCGCGCGCTTACCTTCGAGAAACGCCATGTGCCGGTTCCTGTTGTCTTTGGGACCGGCGAATAATAGTCTAGCTGGCGCCGTCGCGACAAATAGGCCCATCCTGCCGCTCACCCATGTCCGGCCGCCACCTCGCTCTATGCACTTTGCTTGTCGCGCTTTCGGTGCTCGCGGGGCCCGCCGAGGCGCGCTATGCCATGGCGCTCGGCTACGAACCGAAGTATCCCGAAGGGTTCGACCACTTCGACTACGTCAATCCCGATGCGCCGATGGGCGGACACGTGACGCTGTCGGCGTTCGGCACGTTCGAATCGCTCAATCCCTATCTGCTCAAAACCCTCTCGGCCGCCGGCCTGGAGACGCTGGTATTCGAGACCTTGATGGTGCAGAGCAGGGACGAGCCTTTCACGATGTACGGCTTGCTGGCCGAGGACATCGACCTGGCTGACGATCGGCAGTCGGTCACCTTCCGCTTGAACCCGGACGCGCGCTTTTCCAACGGAGATCCGGTGCGGGCGAAGGACGTGAAGGCCTCGTTCGAGTTGCTCACCGGCGACAACGCGCACCCGCAGTACCGGCTTTACTGGCAAGACGTCGAGCGCGCCGTGATCGTCGACTCACGGACGATTCGCTTCGAGTTCACTCAGGCCAATCCCGAGCTCCATCTGATTACGGCAGAGTTGCCCGTCTTTTCGCATAAGTGGATTGGCGACCGGGATTTCGACGGCGTCGTGACCAAGCCCCCGATCGCGAGCGGGCCGTACACGGTGGAGCGCTTCACGCAGGGTGATTCGATCACTTATCGGCGGGACCCGGACTATTGGGCGGACGATCTGAACGTGCGCCGCGGCATGTTCAACTTCGAGCGGGTTACCTACGAGTACTACCGGGATTTGACCGTCGAGTTCGAGGCATTCAAGGCCGGTGAGTACGACTTTCACGTCGAACGGCATTCCAAGCGCTGGGCCCGCGATTACCATGGGCCGGAATTCGAGCGCGGTCACATCAAGCAACAGCGGCTCGAGCACGCGAATAATGCGGGCATGCAGGGCTTCATGTTCAATCTGCGCCGGCCGCTGTTTCAGGATCGTCGTGTCCGCAAGGCGATCAACCTGGCTTTCGACTTCCCCTGGTCGAACAAGCATCTGTTCTACGGCCAATATACGCAGTCCACAAGCTATTACAGCAACAGCGAGCTGGCCGCACGCGACGGCCCACCGCAGGGTCGGGTGCGTGAGCTGCTCGAAAAGCATCGCGATGCGCTGCCGCCTCAGGTCTTCGAACCGACGGCACGGCCGCCGAGCCCGGATGGCGCCGGTGAGCTGCGCGAGAATCTACTGCGTGCACGCGAGCTCCTGCGCAAGGCCGGCTGGAGCGTTGCACCCGATGGCGTGCTGCGTAACGCCGGTGGCGAGCCGTTCCGTTTCGAGTTCCTGCTGGGCCAGGGCGGTTTCGAGCGCATCCTGGCGCCGTTCTTTCGCAATCTGGAGCGCCTGGGAATCCAGCCGGAGTACCGCACGGTCGATCCGGCCCTCTACCAGCAGCGCGTGCGCTCGTTCAACTTCGACATGGCCGTCATGACCTTCCCGCAGTCGCAATCGCCGGGTAACGAGCAGCGCTCCATGTTCCACTCGTCCAGCGCCGAGCGGCAGGGCTCGCGCAACTACATGGGAATCGCCGACCCCGGGGTCGATGCGCTGGTCGACGAGGTGATTTTTGCGCAGGACCGCGATCGGCTCATTGCGGCGACGCGGGCACTCGACCGCGTGCTGCTGCATGGCAATTACGTCGTGCCCAACTGGTATTCGGACGTGCACCGGGTGGCGTACCGTGATCGCTTCGGCATGCCCGACACCACACCGCTCTATTTTCAGGCCGAGGACTGGATGCTCGAGGCCTGGTGGATGCGGGAGCGGGGACGATGACCGCCTATATTCTCAAGCGCATCGCGCTGATGGTGCCGACGCTCTTCGGCATCATGCTGATCACGTTCGTCGTGACGCAGTTCGTCCCGGGCGGTCCCGTCGAGCAGCTGGTCCATGAGCTCGAAGGCGGGGTCAGCGAGGGTGGGGCGGCGAGCGGACGCTCCGGCCTGTACCAGGGTCAGCAGGGGCTCGATCCGGAGATGGTCGAGCAGCTCAACGCCTATTACGGCTTTGACAAGCCGGTGCATGTCCGCTTTTGGGACATGATCGTCAGCTACGTCCAGTTCGACTTCGGCGAATCCTATTTCCACAACCAGACGGTGCTCGGGCTCGTCGCGGACAAGCTCCCGGTTTCCGTCAGCCTCGGGATTTGGACGTTCCTGATCACGTATTTCGTATGTATTCCGCTCGGTATCGCGAAGGCGGTGCACGACGGCACCCGTTTCGATGTGGTCACGAGCACGCTCGTACTGGTCGGCTATGCGGTACCCGGGTTCGTGCTGGCGATCGCGCTGCTGGTGCTCTTCGGCGGGGGGACGTTCTTCGATCTGTTCCCGCTACGCGGGCTGGTGTCGGACGATTGGGGCGAACTCCCCTGGTACGGCAAGGTCGCCGACTACCTGTGGCATATCTTTCTGCCCGTGCTGTGCCTGGCGACCGGTAGTCTCGCCATCATGACCATGCTGACGAAGAACAGCTTCCTGGAAGAGATCCGCAAGCAATACGTCGTGACCGCCCGAGCGAAGGGCCTGGACGAGAACGCCGTCATGTATCGTCATGTCTTTCGCAACGCCATGATCCCGCTGGTGACGGGATTCCCCGCGGCCTTCCTGGGAGCGTTCTTCACCGGCGCGTTGCTCATCGAGCAGATCTTCTCGCTCGATGGCCTGGGCTTGCTGGCGTATGAATCGGTGATTCAGCGCGACTATCCGGTCGTGCTCGGGACGCTGTACATATTTGGCCTGATCGGGCTGGTCGGGAAGCTGCTCTCCGATCTGAGCTATGTGCTGATCGATCCCCGGATTCAGTTCGAGGCCGTCGACCGATGACGGCTGCCCCCGCCACGCCGTCCCTGTCGCCGCGCCAGCGGGCCTGGCGGCGGTTCCGCCGCAATCGGCGCGGCTATGTCAGCCTGTGGATCTTCGCCATCCTGTTCGGGCTGAGCCTTTTCGCCGAAGTGCTGTGCAACGACGAGCCGATCGTGGCGAGCTACGAGGACGAGCTGTATTTCCCGCTTTTCGTTACCTATCCCGAAACCGCATTCGGCGGCGTGTTCGAGACCGCGCCCGATTATTCATCGCCCTTCATGCAGCAACGGCTGAGCGCCGGTAGCAACTGGGCGCTCTTCCCGCCAGTTCCGCATGGCTTCGATAGCATTTCCTACCACACCGATGCCTCGTTTCCCGCGCCGCCCTCGGGCGACCACATCCTGGGCACGGACGACCGTGGCCGGGATATCCTGGCGCGGCTGGTCTATGGCTTCCGCCTGTCCGTGATCTTCGCCTTGGCGTTGACGGTCGTGGCGACCGGCATCGGAATCGTGCTCGGCGGATTGCAAGGCTACTGGGGCGGTCGTTTCGACCTGCTGTTTCAGCGCTTCACCGAGGTCTGGAATGCCCTGCCGGAGCTGTATCTGCTGATCATCTTCGCCTCGATCTTCAAGCCCAGCATCTGGCTGTTGCTCATTCTGCTATCGCTGTTCGGCTGGATGGGCATGTCCGACTACGTGCGCGCCGAGTTCCTGCGCGGGCGCAATATGGAGTACGTCACGGCGGCCCGCGCGCTCGGGGTCGGCGATGCCGCGATCATGGGGCGTCATTTGCTGCCGAACGGCATGACGCCGGTCATCACGTTCCTGCCGTTCCGCATCAGTGGCGCAGTCATCGCGCTGACCAGTCTGGACTTTCTCGGCCTGGGCGTACCGCCGTCGACCCCGAGCCTCGGCGAGCTGCTGGCGCAGGGCAAGGAGAACCTGGACGCCTGGTGGATCTCGCTGTCGACCTTCGGCGTCCTGGTCGGGATGCTGACCCTGCTGATCTTTATCGGCGAAGGCCTGCGTGCGGCCAACGACCGGAGGGCGGACTAATGGCGCAGTCGCTGCTTTCGGTCGAGTCGCTGCGGGTGGCCTTCGGCGCGCCCGGTCATGAGACGCAGGTGGTGCACGATGTATCCTTCCGCGTGGGACCGGGCGAGCGCGTCGCCCTGGTCGGGGAATCCGGCTCGGGCAAATCGGTCAGCGCGATGTCGGTGCTGCGGCTGCACGATCCGGTCCATACCCGGTACGCCGGCCGCGTGCTGTTCGAGGACCGCGACCTGCTCACGCTGGCACCGCGGCAGCTACGAGGCGTGCGCGGCAACGATATCGGGATAGTATTCCAGGAGCCGATGAGCTCGCTCAATCCGGTGTTCCCCGTCGGCCGGCAGATCGCCGAGACGCTGGTCCTGCATCGAGGCATGTCGCGCCAGCAGGCGCGCGAGCGGGCCGTCGAGCTGCTCGAGCTCACCGGGATCGACCGGCCGCGCGAGCGCATCGAGGCGTTCCCGCACATGCTCTCCGGCGGACAGCGGCAGCGCGCCACGATCGCCATCGCGCTCGCCTGCGATCCGAAGCTCCTGATCGCCGACGAGCCCACCACGGCCCTCGACGTGACCATCCAAGCCCAAATCCTCGAGCTGCTCGCGCGGCTTCAGCGCGAGCGCGGGCTGGCCATCGTGCTCATCACGCACGATATGGGTACCGTGCGGCAGTTCGCCGAGCGCGCCTACGTCATGCGGGCGGGGGAGATCGTCGAGCAGGGCCATGTCGAGCGCCTGTTCCAAAGCCCCGGCGACGAGTACACGCGCGAGCTCATCGCCAGTCGGCCGGAGCGGTTGATCTCGGATTCGGCCGGTGCGGATCAGTCCGGAGCGAACTCGCCCGTCGCGGTGCTCGAGAACGTATCCTGCCTTTTCCGCACCGGCGGTGGTTTCCTGCGTCGATCACGCTCGGTCATTCGCGCCGTCGACGGCGTTTCGCTGCGTATCGGGCGCGGTGAGACCGTCGGCGTGGTGGGGGAATCGGGCTCGGGTAAATCCACCTTGGGTCGTTGCTTGTTGCTGCTGGAGCACCCGGAGGGGTGCATCGAGTTCGAGGGACAGCGCATCGATGGGCTGCGCGGCAGGCGCTTGCGCCGCCTGCGTCGCGACGCGCAGATCGTGTTCCAGGATCCGTACGGCTCGCTGTCTCCGCGCATGACGGTGGAGAACATCGTCGGCGAAGGGCTGCGCGTTCATTTCCGGGAGCTCGACCGCGACGCGCGCCGCGCCCGTATTCGCAAGGCGCTCGAGGAGGTCGGGCTGGATGCCACCATGCTGTGGCGTTATCCGCACGAATTCTCGGGGGGCCAGCGCCAGCGCATCGCGATCGCGCGCGCGCTCGTGCTCGAGCCCAAGCTGCTGGTGCTCGACGAGCCTACGAGCGCGCTCGACGCCACCGTGCAGAAGCAGGTGCTGGCGCTGCTACACGATCTGCAGCAGCGCCACGGCATGAGCTACCTGTTCATCAGCCACGATCTTGCGGTCGTGCGCGCGGTCGCGCATCGGGTCGCCGTCATGCACCAGGGCAAGATCGTGGAATCCGGCCCGACGGCACGCATCTTCGAGGCACCCGAGCACGATTACACGCGCCGCTTGCTCGGCGCCGCGCTCAGCTACGAGGCCGGGGAGGCACGATCCGTCGATTCGATGTAGCTCCGGGAGGCCGGCTCACTTCGACGCGTGGGTGAAGACGCCGTCCCAATCGTCCGGGGGTGGCTCTCCTCGGCAGAGCGAGATGCGTTCCAAATAGAGGCGATAGATCAGACGGTCTGGGTCGGCCTTCGCCAGCCGCTGCAAGATGTCGGCCGCCGCTTCCCAGTCGCGGGCGCGATAGCGCGCCAACGCCTCATGATAGCGCTCAAGATCTTCGCGTTCGCCCGCGCCCAATTCGTCGGCCGGGCCGAGCGGCTCGAAGATCGCCACCGGCTGCTGCTTGCCCTTGACGCGCACCACGTCGATCTCGCGGTAGACGAGCTCGGGGACGGCCGCGCGGGTGGACTCGCTGACGATCAGGGGCACGCCGTAGGTGCGGGTGAGGCCTTCCAGGCGCGACCCGAGGTTCACGGCATCGCCCAGCGCCGTGTACGCCATGCGGAATTGCGAGCCCATGTTGCCCACGCTCATGACGCCGGTGTTCACGCCGACGCCGACTTCGATCGGCGGCCAACCCTGACGGCGGAATTCCGGTTCCAGGCGCGACGCCACCGCCACCAGATCGCGCGCGGCGAGCAGCGCGTGGCGCGCATGCTCGGGGTCGGATAGGGGGGCGCCCCAGAATGCCATGATGGCGTCGCCCATATATTTGTCGATGGTCCCGCGATGCTGATGGATGACGCGCGTCATCGGCGTGAGAAACGCGTTCATCAAGCGCGTGAGCTCCTGCGGTGCGAGGCCCTCGGACAAGCCCGTGAAACCGCGCACGTCCGAGAACAGCACCGTCATCTCGCGGCTCTCGCCCTCGAGCGTGATCCGCTCCGGTGCGCGATCCATCTCCGCGACCAGCTCGGGGGGGACGTATTGGCCGAATAGCCGCGCGAGCCGGCGCTTGCCGCGGGTCTCGACGAAAAAGCCCCAGGCGACGTGCAGCACGAACAGCGCGCCCGTTAGCGCCAGGCTGGACGCGATCGGCAGGACCAGATCGGCGCGCGTCCACGCCGCCAGATTGCCGGCGATGAGCCCGCCCCCGACCAGGGCGGTCGTGATGGCCACCCCCGTGGGCGACAACAATGGCAGGAGCAGCGTCATCAGGACGCCGAGCAGGGCGACCGTGACCAGCTCCAGGCCGGGCCCGTAGGCAGGGGCATGCTTGCTCCGGCCGTCGAGGATGGCCGAGATCACGTTGGCCTGAATCTCGACGCCGGGATAGACGCGCTGCATGGGGGTGGTGCGCAGGTCGAGCAGGCCGGCCGCAGTGGTCCCCACAAGGGCGATTCGCCCGTCGAGCAGGGCGGGGTCGGCGCTGCCGTCGAGGATGTCCTTGGCGGACACGTAAGGGAAGCTGCCCTGACGGCCCCGATACGGGACGTGGATCGCGCCCTGGCGATCGACCGCGATGCGGCGTGGACCCACGCGCACCGCCTCGAGCGTGCGATACCCGCCGGTATCGTCCGTCTCCAACGATAACGGCGGGCTGTCGAGCGCCGCGCGCAGCGTCGCCAGGGCGAGCATCTCATAGGCGCGGTCCTGGTACCGCTGGATGAGCGGCACGCGGCGGAAAACGCCATCGCTGCTTACCAGCGGATTGTCGAAGAACCCGCCGCCGGCGGCGGCCTGCTGCAGCAGCGGCAGATTGGCGCCGTAGCCGGACGGGCTCGGTATGGCCAGGCTGTCGGGCGACACGCCATGCCCGTCCGGCAGCATACCGCTCGTGTCGCGTTCGCCATGCGTTTGCTGACGAAAGAAGTAGCCGAGCACGACGTCGCGTCCGTCGATGGCCTCGGCCAGCGTACGGTCCGTGTCGAGGCGCGCCAGGGCGCGTTCGATCGCCCGGTCGAGCGCAGGATTATCGGCGGACGCCTCGCCGGCGCGCCGTAGTGCCTGCGCGGCATCGTTGCGCTCCGGTTCTGCGAACACGACATCGAATCCGAGCGTGCGCACGCCGTACTCGTCGAACAGGCGATCGACCATCGTCGCCAGCGTCTCGCGCGACCAGGGCCATTGACCGATGTCGGCGAGGCTGTCCTCGTCGATGTCGACGATGACGATGCGCGGGTCCTGCGTGTGCAGTAGGGTCGTGTTGAGGCGCGCGTCGTATGCGATCTGCTCGAGGCGTCCGAGCAGGTCGATACGGACGGCGCCGGCGGCGTGCAGCAGGAACGGGCAAACGAGGGCCAGGCTCAAGACGGTGCGCGCTGCGCGTAGCCACGCCTGGGATCGCATCATGGTCGGCACCGCGTATTGTTCGTTGTGATCGCTGGCGCAAACGGCGGATCGACGGTAGCAGAAATGCGGTACGGGCACTAGAAGCTCACGGCGCCGTGCGCAGCGGCAGTGGCGACCGTGCCGGTGCGCTGGTACCTTGATCGGCGCGGCCGGGCGACGGCTGCGCAGACCGAGAGGGAGCCGTGAGCCAGTTCATCCGCCTGGGCGTGAACATCGACCATGTCGCGACGCTCCGTCAGGCGCGCGGAGGGGGATCGCCCGATCCACTCTACGCCGCGTTCCAGGCCGCCGAGGCGGGCGCCGATGGCATCACCATGCATCTGCGCGAGGATCGGCGGCACGTCCAGGACCGCGACGTCGAACGCGTGCGCGAGCACGTGCCGTGCCGGCTCAATTTCGAGATGGCGGCCACCGACGAGATGATCGCCATCGCCGGCCACCTGCGCCCGGATGACTGCTGCATCGTGCCCGAGCGCCGGTCGGAGCTGACCACCGAGGGTGGACTCGACGTCGTCGGATCCGAAGACCGCGTGCGCGACGCCTGTCAGCGCCTGAGCGCGCTCGGGATCCAGGTTTCGCTCTTCATCGATCCGGAGCCGGCGCAAGTGGACGCGGCCGTGCGCACGGGCGCACGTGCCGTCGAGATCCACACGGGCCGCTATGCCACCGCGCGCGATGACGCGGCGCGTGGGCGCGAGCACGCCGCGGTGGCCGAGGCCATCGGCCGCGCTGCAGACGCCGGACTACTGGCCAATGCCGGCCACGGGCTCGACTACCACAACGTGCAGCCGGTCGCCGCGATTGCGCAGGTCCACGAGCTCAACATCGGACACGCCATCATCGCGCGGGCATTGAGCACCGGGCTCGCCGATGCGGTGCACGCGATGAAACATCTGATGCGCGAGGCGCGAGGTCGCCGGTGATCGTGGGGCTCGGGGTCGATATCGTCGAGATCGATCGCATGCGCGCGTTGCACGATCGCTATGGCGAACGCCTGGCCGGACGCCTGCTCGCAACCAGCGAATGGAACGCGTATGAGCGGGCATCCGATCCGGCGCGCCTGATCGCCAAGCGCTTCGCCGCCAAGGAGGCGGCGGGCAAGGCGCTCGGAACCGGGATCGGGCAGGGCGTACGCTTCACCGATGTGGCCACCGAGCATGCACCGGGCGGCGCGCCGCGGCTCGCGCTCACCGGCCGCGCCCGCGCGATCGCCGATGGCCTCGGCGTGGCGCACGCGCACCTGAGCGTCAGCGACGAGCATGCCTCGGCGGTGGCGCTGGTGATCTTCGAGACAGGCTCTTAGGTCTGATCTCGCACTGGAGTCGCCGCTATGGGATCCGCGCAGTAGGCGCCGGATTGCGGGCCACAACCCTTCGGGGCGGGGCCTGGCGCAATGCGGCGTTGCGCCACACAGGCTCCCGCCGCGGCGATCGCGGGAAGGGTTAACAGGCCCTAGCTCGAGGGGTAAACGTCGGCTTCGCCGGGGGTGGCGCACTGGGGCGCCCCGGATGCGGCCGGTACGCCGCCGTAGGCCTGCACCGCCACGATCGCGCGCTCGAGCCGATGCACCGCGCGGGTCAAGGACATCTCCTCACGCCCGTGTAGCGCGCGGTCGAGCTCGCCGATCGCGGCTTCCAGTCGCGGCACACCGCAGTAGACCACCGCCCCGCGCAGTCGATGGGCCTCGGACCGCAACCCATCGCAGTCGCCTCGCAGGCGCGCCCGTGTGAGCGCGCGCCGGCTCGCCGGCAGCGTCCGGAGCAGGGCCGCGAATAGCTCGTCGGCCAAATCCGGCTTGTTGCGCGCACGAGCAAGCGCCTCGTCGCGGTCGACGACCGGTCCATCGTGTTCCTGCGGATCGGGTGTGAGATCGGCAATCCAGGCGCGCAGGCGATCCCATAGGGCCTCCTGCGTGACCGGCTTGCCGAGCACGTCGTCGAATCCGGCCGCCAGCGCGTGTTCCGCCTCGGCGGCGGGGCAGTCGGCCGTGACCGCGATCACCGGCCGACTGGCGTTGGCGCCCGCGATCTCGCGTAGGCGCCGTGCCGTCTCGTAGCCGTCCCGGTCCGGCAGGCGCAGGTCCAGCAGGATGGCGTCGAACGGATCGTGCGCGGCTCGGTGCAGAGCTTCGTCGCTGGTCGCCGCGGTCTCGGCGGACAATCCCAGGTCCGCGAGAGACTGGCGCATCAAGCGCAGATTGACCGGCTGATCGTCGACGACCAGAACGCGACGGGTCCCGCCGGGGGCTTGTGCCCCGTCGTCCGCGGGCGCCGCGGTCTGGGCCATCAGTGCCACCTCCAGGGCTTCGAGCAGCGCACCCGGGTCGGCGGTCTTGCCGACGACGCGGCGGTAGCCGGCGTGCCACAAGGAGTCCTGCAGCCGGGTGTCATGCTCGTAGACCAGCGCGACCAGCGGGATGCCGGCGGTCTGCAGACGCGGATCCGGTGGCGCGATGCGATCGTTCGCCGCGTCGCGTGCCGGGATATGGACCACGATCGCGTCGTAGCAATCCGGTGCGGTGACTGCCGCCCATTCCCCCTCGTTCATGCTCTCGGCGTCGATCCCCGCGCGGGCCATCAATTCTAGGTGAGGCTCGCGCGTGGCGTCCTCGTGATCGATCAGCGCCACGCGCCGGCGCACCCCCGGTGCGCCGAGTGCCGCGACCGGCTCCGTCCCGCGCTCCAGATCGAGATCGAACCAGAACGTCGAGCCCACGCCCTCCCGGCTGCGGAATTCGATGTGTCCTCCCATCAAGCCGGCCAATTCGGTGGCGATGCTCAGGCCCAGGCCAGCGCCCGCCTCCAGCGCCGGAGCCTGCGGATCGCCGACGCGCTCGCCCTGGAGAAACGCCTCGAACAAGTGCGGCTGGTCGGCCTCCGCGATGCCGCAGCCGGTGTCCTCGATCGCGAATCGCAGTCGCACGTGTGACTGCGTCTGGCCGGCGAGATCGACCGAGAGCCGGATGTGGCCCGCCTGAGTGAAGCGGATGGCGTTGCTGAGCAGATTGACCAGGACTTGCTTGAGGCGCACGGGGTCGGCGCGCACTCGTGCGCTCTCGGGTGGGGGCGGCGACACCACTACCTCCACGCCCTTGACGAACGCCTGCGGCGCAAACAGGCGGAACATCTCCTCGAGCAGCGCGTTGACGTCGACGTGCCGATCGTCGAGTTCGAGCTGGCCCGCTTCCGCCTTCGATACGTCCAGCATCCCGTTGAGCAGCCCGAGCAATGCGCGCACGGAATCACGGATGGTCGCGACGTGGTCGCTGTTCCGGGCGCGCCGATCGTTGCGGGCCATGAGTTCGGTGAACCCCAGGATGGCGTTCATGGGGGTGCGGATTTCATGGCCGATATCGGCCAGGTAGCGCGATTTACGCTTGCTGGCGGCCTCCGCCTCGCGGCGTGCCGCCTCGAGACGTTCGTTGTCGTCCCGTAGCTGGGCCATCGTGACGCTGAGATCCTGCGATCCGGCGGTCGCGGCCAATGCCCGGAGCGGGCGCCACCGCGCGGCCTGCCAGGATAGGAGCCGCGGCAGGATCGAGCGGCCCGTGCACAGCAGCACGATTGTGGCGCTCGCGCCCAGTACCAGCAGACCGGCCAGGCCTGCGTTTTGCCACCACAGGGCCGCCTGCCGGATTCGTAATGCGGACAGGTCGACGCGGACCGAAAACTGTCCCAAGGGGCGAACGCCGGGGCCGGCGGTGACGGGCCGCTCGATAGAACGGAAGTCGGCGCTCGCCGCCGGGGATTGGCGCACGCTATCGCCGCGTGCGAGCGCCCGCCCCTGCCGATCCGTGATCTGGACGCTCCGGATGGTGGGGTAGTGGGCCGCAACGGCCCGGGCCGTCGCCTGCAGACGCGCCCGGTCGGGGCGTTCGAGATCGGGCGCCACGAGTGCCGCGAATTGGCGCGTCAGCGCGGACGCGTGGTCGAGCGCCTGCGCCTCGATGTCGGCGGCGCGCTGTCGGGCGTGCCAGGTCGTCAGGGCGAGCGCGACGACCGTCGCCGGCACGAGCGCGACGAGCCAGAGGCGGTGTGGATTGCTCGAACGGCTGTCCCGGGCCACCGCGCATGCTCCCGATCACCATAAGGCCGGCCAGCCTCTGCAGGGCTCGACCGTGCGCAACCGCGCCCGCATGGCGGCGGCCGGTAGCGTGCGGAAGGGGCAGGGCGCACCTCCCCCGAGGAGGAAAATGATAGAGAAGCGAATTGTGATTGCCTAGCTGCAAAAAAGTGCAGGCTAGCTCCCGGACGATGGCAGAATAGGGCATCCGCTCGGTTCGTGCGGCCAGGCCGGTTCGCTCCGAGGGGTTGCGGCGCGCTGCCGCGTCGCAGGCGATGACCGGCCGACCGGCCGGAAACGCCGCCGGAAAGGCGCGCTGGCGGATCATCGGGGGAGGCATGCAAGAACTACTCGAGCATATCGGGCGCCTCAATGCGATCGGTGTGGCGCTGTCCGCCGAACGTGACACCGGGCGCTTACTCGAACGCATCCTTCGGAGCGCCAAGGATCTCACCACGGCCGACGGCGGGACTCTCTATCTCGTGCGCAACGACCGGCATGTGGCGTTCGAGATCATGAGCACCGATTCGCTCGGGATCGATCTCGGCGGATCCGAGCACGACCCCATCCCGTTCGCGCCCTTACCGCTGGAAGTCGATGGCGCACCCAACTCGAGCATGGTGGTGACCCACTGCGTGCATACGGGTACGACCGTGAATATCCCCGACGCCTACCATGCGGAGGGCTTCGACTTCTCGGGCACACGCGCCTTCGACCAACGTACGGGCTATCGCACGCAGTCGCTGCTGACCGTGCCGATGCGCAATCACGAGGGGCGTGTGATCGGCGTGCTGCAGTTGATCAACGCCATGCATGACGGGCAGATCGTGCCGTTCTCGGACGCCTCACGCCAGCTGGCCGAATCGCTCGCCTCGCAAGCGGCCATCTCATTGACCAACAAGCGGTTGCTCGACGACCTGCGCGGGCTATTCGACGCCTTCGTGCGCATCATCGCGGAGGCGATCGACCAGAAATCTCCGTACACCGGTGCGCATTGCCGTCGCGTCCCGGAGCTGACGATGATGCTCGCCGACGCTGCCGATCGCGTCGAACGCGGGCCGCTGGGCAACTTCCACATGAACGCGGA
Source organism: uncultured Ectothiorhodospiraceae bacterium (assembly GCA_964625925.1). Lineage (GTDB taxonomy): Bacteria > Pseudomonadota > Gammaproteobacteria > XJ16 > Halofilaceae > Halofilum. The sequence goes on from CAZVBX010000025.1 coordinate 19,944, forward strand.
CGACCGCTATGCGCTCGAGCTGGCCGGATGGCTGCACGACTGCGGCAAGGTGACCACGCCCGAGCATGTGATGGACAAGTCCACCAAGCTCGAGACGGTGCACGACCGCATCGAGGAGATTGCCACCCGGTTTGCGGTATGCCGTGCGCGAATCGAAGCCGAATGCGCCGCGGTCGAATCCGCGCAACCACGGTCCCAGGCCGCGGAACAGGCCCGGCGCCAGCGCGACGAGCGGCTAGCCGCCCTGGACGATGATCTCGCTTTCATTCGCACCATCAACGAGGGCGCGGAGGTGATGAGCGCATCCGATCGTGAGCGCGTCCACACGATCGCAGCGCGGCAATGGACCGACGCCACGGGCACGGTGCGTCCGTTGCTCACCAAGGACGAGGTCGAGAATCTCTGCGTCGAGCGCGGCACGCTCAATCCGCAGGAGCGTTCCATCATCGAGCACCACGTGGTGGCGACCATCCGCATGCTCGAGCAGTTGCCGTTCCCCGAGAACCTCAAGAACGTGCCCGAGTACGCCGCGGGCCATCACGAGCGGGTCGACGGCAAGGGCTATCCCAACGGGTTGACGCGCGAGGAGATGTCGGTCCCGGCGCGCGCAATGGCGATCGCCGACGTGTTCGAGGCCCTGAGTGCGGCCGACCGGCCGTACAAGGAGGCCAAGCCGCTGTCCCAGTGCCTGGAACTAATGGGCCGTATGTGCCAGGAGGGGCATATCGACCCGGACTTGTTCGAGATCTTCATCAGCGAGGGGGTCTACCGCCAGTACGCTGAGCGCTATATGGCGCCCGAGCAGATCGACGCGGTCGACGTAAGCGGCATCCCCGGCTACTTCGGGGCGGGTACGGCCAATCCGGAACGGGTGGGGTAGCGCCTGGCGCTGCGACTCGCTGCCTCGGGGCAGGAGGTTGCCCGGCCATGCGCGGGCAGCACGCGGCCGCGCGCCCGGCGCCGAGCCGGCGTGGTCAGGCCGATGCCGCTCCGGCCGTGGCCCCGGATGGCACCTTGGCTAGCCCGCGGCGCAGCACGCGGACCTCGAAGCCCCGTTCCCCCAGCAGGAATGCCGCCGCCGAGCTACGGCGCTCGGAGTCGCAATAGAGCAGGTAGGTCTTGGCCGGATCCAGCCGTTGTGCCTTTTTGCGGAGAAAGAACAGCGGGATGTTGAATGCGCCCGCGATATGTCCGTTCTCGAACTCGCTCGGCAGCCGGACATCGATCCATTGCGCGCCTCCGGCGGCGAGCTCGGCGGCTTCGGCGTAGTCGACCCAGTGCAGCAGGGGCTCGGTCAGCAGCGCCGTGAAGTCGTCCTTGGACAAGCGCATGAGCGTGCCGTCGGTCTTCATCGTGACGGTCGCATTGCGTTCGCGGTCCGAGATCAAAGCCTCTTCGCCGAAGCTGTCGCCGGGGCCGAGCTCGGCCAGTACGAAGCCTTCGGGCTTGGCTGAGGTCGTGCGTGTCACGACGCAATGGCCGTCCCGGATCATGTAGAAGTAGTCGCCCGACTGGCCCTGGCGGATCACGCTGCTGCCAGCCGGGAACGGGACGGCGTCCATACGCATGAAAATCGCCTGGATGTTCGCCGGTGGGATGTGGCGAAAGCATTCGGTCTGCAGCAGGCGCGTCATCCAATCGGCGTCGTCGGGCTCGTCGTCGGTCACGCTTTCGTCCGACAGCTCTTCGACCTCGTAGCCGCCGCTCTGATTCCACGTCAGCATCAGATCGAGTAGATCGCGATCGATCTCCAGGACCACCGCATCGGTCTTGGCCCGTGCGGCCCGCGCCTGCGGCAGGGCGCTGTCGAGCGCGCTGCGCGCGGCCGGCGAGCCGGCCTCCAGGGTCTGCTCGACGCCCTCGGTACCGATGATCTCCACCGTCCCGCTCAAAAGGAACAACCGGCTGGCGGGCTGGACGCCGTCGCGGAACACGTAGCGCCCGGCGGACGTCGTGACCTGGCGACCCTTGCGGCACAACTCGGCGAGATGGTCCCGGCCGAGGGCGTCGAGCGGGGTGAAGTGGGCGAGATCGCTGGGGCTGACGGGCTGGGACATAGCGCTGGCGGCTCGACGTTCGGCGGCAGTCATGGAGGTGTTAATGTTAACTGTGACGCTAGCGACTGCCCGTCGCGAAAGCAAGCGCTATCGTGCCAGCGTGCGCATTCTGCGGCGGATGGGCAGCGACCGCTATAATGCGGGTGCGACTCACCCCACATACTGGATGGCTTGTGCTCAGACCGTACCGCGGCAATTGGTTCGAAGCGCAGCAAGCGCTCCGGTCGTGGTATGCAACGGCGCTCGGCCAAGAGCTGCACGGCTACGTGGCGCGGCGCGCGGAGGCGCTGGTCGGGCACCAGTATGGATTGCATTGCCTCCAGATCGGCGCCACGCAGCAGGGCGGTGATCTGCTGGCCGGCTCGGCTCTGCTCCATCGGGTCCATGTCCGGGGCGATGGGGCGGACAGCCTGCAGGCCGATCCCATGCAATTGCCGCTGGCCACGAACTCAATCGATCTCGTGGTGCTGTGCCATGTGCTCGAATTCTGCGATGATCCCCATGCGCTGTTGCGCGAGGTCGACCGGGTGCTCAAGCTCGACGGTCGCGTGCTGACCGTGGGCTTCAATCCCTGGAGCCTGTTCGGGCTGCGTAGCCTGGCCGGCCGTGCCGCGCCGCCGTGGAGCGGCCATTTCTACAGCCCGCAACGAGTCGAGGACTGGTTCGCCTTGCTGGGCCTGCACAGGCAGCGGCGCGAGACCCTCTGGCTACGCCCACCGGTGCAGCATTCGGGGCTGCGCCAGCGCCTCGCCTGGTGCGAGCGCCTGGGCCGCTTCATGCCGGGCGCCGGAGGGATTTACTTGCTGCTCGGACGCAAGCACTCAGTGCCGTTCACGCCGCTGCCGGTCAAGCGCGAGCGGGTGGAGGCGGTACCGGCGGGCCAGGTCGTGCGGCCGACCAGCTGCGGAGCGAGTTCATGTCGAAGCAGGTAGTCATCCATACGGACGGGGCCTGCCGGGGTAACCCGGGACCGGGCGGTTGGGGCGCGATCCTGGCTCATGACGGCCGGGAAAAGGAACTCTACGGGTTCGAGCGTGACACCACCAACAACCGTATGGAGCTGATGGCGGCGATCCAGGCCCTCGAGGCGCTCAAACGGCACTGTGACGTGGAAATCGTCACCGATTCCCAATACGTAATGAAAGGCGTGACCGAGTGGATGGACGGCTGGAAGCGCCGTGGCTGGCGCACCGCTGACCGCAAGCCGGTCCGCAACATCGAGCTGTGGCAACGCCTGGACCGCGCGCTCGCCGAGCACGACGTCCGATGGTCTTGGGTGCGCGGGCACAGCGGACACGAGTACAACGAACGCGCCGACGCCCTGGCCAACCGGGCGATCGACGAGGGCATCCGGGCGGCATCGTAGGCCGGCGCCGCAGCAAGGCTTGGCAGGCTGACCGCGGCAGGCCTCAACAGGCTCGAGCCGACAGCGGCGGCGCGCGCCCGCCCGCGACGGCCCCGCGATAACAAACCCACGCGCGAGTCCGAGGGAGGCGAGCGTGATGACACGCCAGATCGTTCTCGACACCGAGACCACGGGCCTGGAACCCCAGCACGGCCACCGCATCATCGAAATCGGCTGCGTCGAGCTGGTCAACCGGCGGCACACGGGCAACCGCTACCATCAGTACATCAACCCCGAACGCGCGGTCGACGAGGGGGCCGTGGAAGTCCACGGGCTGTCGGACGAGTGGCTGGCGGACAAGCCCGTCTACCGCGACATCGCGGCCGACTTTCTCGAATTCATCCAGGGCGCCGAGCTAATCATCCACAACGCGCCGTTCGACGTCGCCTTCCTCGACGCCGAGTTCGCATTGCTCGGCCAGCAGTGGGGCTGCGTCAACGATCACTGCGGCGTGAGCGATTCGCTCCAGCTAGCGCGCGAGCTGCATCCGGGCCAGCGCAACGGCCTGGACGTGCTGTGCAAGCGCTACGGCATCGATAACTCTAACCGAGAGCTGCACGGGGCGCTACTGGACGCCGAGCTGCTGGCCGACGTGTACCTGGCCATGACCGGCGGGCAGACGGCGCTGACGCTCGACGCGCTGGCGCCGACGGCCAGCACCGCGGGATCCGGCGCGCAAGGCGGGCGCCGCGGCGCCATCCCGGTGCTCCGGGCCGATGCCGACGAGACGGCCGCGCACGAGGCCATGCTGGCCGAGATCGCGGATGCGAGCGAGCAGGGCTGTCTCTGGCGGGATCTGACGGCCGCCGCCGACAGCCCCGCGCCGGCGACGGCCGAGTCCGACTAGCGTCTCAGACGGCGTGGCGCAGCATGCGCTGGCGCTCGCGCTGCCAGTCCTTCTCCTTCTCGGCCTCGCGCTTGTCGTGCTTGCGCTTGCCCTTGGCCAGGCCGACCTCCAGCTTGGCGCGACCGCGCAGCCAGTAGAGCTGTAGCGGCACGACGGTGTAGCCGCGGCGTTCCGTGGCGCCGATCAGCCGATCGATCTCGTGGCGATGCAGCAGCAGCTTCCGCGTGCGCGTGGGGTCGGTCACGATGTGCGTCGAGGCCGAGGGCAGCGGCGGGATGTGGGCGCCGAGCAGCCACGCCTCGCCGCGGCGCAGGACCACGTAGGCCTCGGCAATCTGCGCGCGGCCGCTGCGTAGACTGCGCACTTCCCACCCCTCCAGCGCGAGCCCGGCTTCGAGCCGGTCCTCAATGAAGAAGTCGTGCCGCGCGCGCCGATTGACGGCGACCACGTTGCCGCCGGTGCCCTTGTTGGACTTTTTCTGTTTCGCCATGCGCGCATTCTACCGAACGTACCCGCCTGCCGTACGCTTGAGCGGGCATTGGCCTTTGGTCACAATCGCCTGCCCCGTTGCAACCGAGTCCCAGCGATCATGGCCCGAATCCAGCGCTCTGCAACCGTCCCCTATTCGCCCGAGCAGATGTTCGCGCTGGTCAACGATATCGAGTCCTATCCGCAGTTCCTGCCATGGTGCCGGTCTGCGCGGGTGCTCGGGCGGGGCGACGACTGGATTCGTGCGCGCCTGGAGATGGCCAAAGGGGCGCTGCATCGCTCGTTCACCACGCGCAACACGCTGGAGCATCCGCACCGGATCCGCATCCGGCTCGAGGACGGTCCGTTTCGCAAGCTGGAGGGCGACTGGCACTTCGATCCCGCCGGCGACGGCTGCCGCGTGTCGCTCGATCTCGAATTCGAATTCGCCGGCCGCATGTTGAGCGCGGTCGCGGGCCCCGTGTTCAGCCAGATCGCGGCCAGCCTGGTGGACGCCTTCCGGCGGCGGGCCGAGCAGCTCTACGGCGCCCAGTCCTGATGCGGGTCGAAGTCGCTTACGCGCTGCCCGACGAGCAATTCCTGATCGCGCTCGATGTCGATGCCGGCACCACGGCGGCGGAGGCGGTGGTGGCGTCGGGTCTGCCCGAGCGTTTCGCCGAGGCCGACCCGGCCACGGCCGCGCTGGCGGTATTCGGTCGCGCCTGCGAGCGCGACGCCGTTCTGCGGCCCGGCGACCGGGTCGAAATCCTGCGCCCGCTACAAATCGACCCGCGCGAGGCCCGTCGGCGCCGCGCGACCGAGGGGCGCGGTCGCCCCTGACCGCTGGCCCGAAGGGTTGTGGCCCGCAATCCGGGCCGCGCTGCGTTGCTCGTCACTCGTGTAGGGCCGCTACACTCGCTCCTCGCGCCTTGCGGGGCCCGGATCGGGGCCACAACGGGACGACCGCGGGAAGGGCTAACAGGCCCTAGGGCATGCCGGGGCCCGACGGACCGGGCGTTTGCGGCTGCGGCGGCCCTTCGGACGGGGCGGGTGCGGGCTGGCTCGGCTGCGCCGGAGCACCGACGGCCTCGGGTGCGAGCGGCTCGGTTTCGGGCGGCTCGTAAGCGTTGTCGACGCGCGCCACGCGATCGCCGTCGAAGAACAGCGTCAGCCGCTGGGGGTTGGAGACTGCGGCACCGCCTTCGGTGCGGTAGTAGATGTAGTCCCAGCGGTCGGGGCGTGTCGCGTGCTGCAGCACCGGGTTGCCCAGTAGCTCGCGCACGCGATTGCGGCTCAGGCCCGTTTCGACCTGGGCGAGATCGTCCTCGGTCAGCACGTTGCCTTGCTGCACGACGGGGCGATCCGCCGTGATCAGGCCGCAGCCCGGGAGAATCGCCACCATGAGCCCGAAAAGCCATCCACGCATCGTCAAAGCCGTCCGAATCGGATAGAATGAGTCTAAATCATATGCAGGGCCGCGTACGGCCTTGCTACGGGGGCGCCGCCGTGGACAACCAGGAACTTCGGAAAGCCGGACTCAAGGTCACCGTACCCCGGATGAAGGTGCTCGAGGTGCTCGAGCAGCGGCTGGACAGTACGGAGCACCACCACCTGACCGCCGAGGACATCTACCGGCAGCTAATGGAGACGGACTCCGACATCGGCCTGGCGACGGTTTATCGCGTGCTGTCGCAGTTCGAGGAGGCCGGCCTCGTCACCCGCCATCACTTCGAGGGCGGACAGGCGTTGTTCGAACTCAACCGCGGCCGCCATCACGATCATATCGTGTGCGTCCAGTGCGGCAAGGTCGAAGAGTTCGTCGACGACGTCATCGAAGATCGCCAGAGCCGTATCGCCAGTCAGCGCAATTTCGACCTCGCCAATCACAGCCTGGTGCTATACGCCAACTGCCGTGGCTGCGAGAGCGAGGACGACGGCGCCGACAGCTAACGGGCTCGGCCGGCCTTAACCGCCCGCCAGCATCTCGCGGGCGTGCGCCCGGCTCTGGTCGGTAATCTCGCGCCCGCCCAGCATCCGGGCGATCTCTTCCACCCGATCCCCCTCGTCGAGCGGTGCGACCTGCGTCTGGGTCTGATCCGTCTGCGCCGCCTTGGCCACCTGCAGGTGGTGGTGCCCGCGGGCGGCCACCTGGGCCAGATGCGTCACGCATAGCACCTGGTAGTACTCGCCCAGCTCGCGCAGGTGGTCGCCCACGGTCGCGGCGACGGCGCCACCGATGCCGGCGTCCACCTCGTCGAAGATCTGTGTCGGCACGCCCGCCCGGCGCGAGCCGATCATCTGAATCGCCAGGCTGATGCGCGACAGCTCGCCACCGGAGGCGATACGGCGCAGCGGCGCCGGCGGCTGGCCCGGATTGGCGGTGACGCGGAATTCGATCTGGTCGAGCCCGTGCGCCGAGAACCGATCGTCGGTGCGCGGCTCGACGGCCACCTCGAACGAGCCACCGGCCATGCCCAGGCCCTGCATGGCCTCGGTCACCTGCGTGCCCAGGCGCTCAGCCGCCGCGGCGCGCGCCGCGTGCAGGGCGGCGGCCGCTTCGCGGTAGGCCTGCTCGCGCTCGGCGATCTCGCGCTCGGCGTCGGCGGCGCGCTCGTCCGCGTGCTCCAGCTCATCCAGCTCGCCGCGCAGGCGCTCGACCAGCGCCGGCAGCTCGGACGGTTCCACCCGGTGCTTGCGCGCGAGATCGTGGATCGCGGACAGTCGTTGCTCGACTTGCTCCAGCCGTGCGGGATCGAGCTCGGCGGCCTCGACGTAGTCGCGCACGGACGTCACGGCCTCGTCACACTGGATCAGCGCGTTGGCCACCATCTCCGAGGCCGATTGCAGCCGCGCATCGTGCTCGCCGATGCGCTCGAGGTCGGCTGCGACCTGGCTCAAGAGCCCGTGGGCCGAGGTGTCGTCGTCGTACAGGCGCGCCAGGCTCCGCTGCCCGGCCTGAATCAGATCGCCGGCGTTCGCCAGCCGCCGATGCTCGGCCTCCAGCGCGTCGAGCTCGCCTTCGGCCAGGGCCAGCGTGTCGAGCTCCTGCACCTGATAGCGCAGCAGATCGAGCCGCGCGCTGCGCTCGGCCGGGTCGCCGCCCAGGCGCGTCAGGCGCTCCTGCGCGGCCTGCCAGTCCGCGTGGGCCTGGCGTACGGCCGTGACCTGCTCGCTATGCTCGCCGAAGTGATCCAGCAGTGCGCGCTGGGCGTCGCGGCGCAACAGCGACTGGTGCTCGTGCTGGCCGTGGATGTCGACCAGCTGCTCACCGAGCTCGCGCAGGGTCGCCACGGGCGCGGAGCGCCCGTTGATGTAGCCCTTGGAGCGCCCGTCGCTGCTGACCACGCGGCGCAGGATGCAGTCGCCGTCGGCGTCGAAGTCGTTGTCCGCGAGCCAGGCCGTCACGCCGTCGAGCCCGGCGAGATCGAATTCGGCGGTGATCTCGGCGCGCTGCGCGCCGGCGCGGATCGCCTGCGTGTCGGCGCGGTCGCCGAGCACCAGGCCCAGGGCGTCGATCAGGATCGACTTGCCCGCCCCGGTCTCGCCGGTCAGCGCGGTCATGCCCGACTGGATCTCCAGCTCGAGCTCGTCGACGATGGCGAAGTTGTGGATCTGGAGGTGCCTCAGCCCCAATGAAGCTTCTCGCGCAGGATGTGGTAGTAGTCGTAATTGGCCGGGTGCAGCAGCCGGATCGGGCGCTCGCGCCGGCGGATGCGGACCGAGTCGCCGGCGAACACGTCGATGTTGTTCTGCCCGTCGGCGACCACCTGGCCCGTCTCGGTGACGTTGCTGCAGACCACCAGCTCGATCTCGTTGTCGGCGCTGACCACGATGGGGCGGCTCGATAGCGTGTGCGGACAGATCGGCATCATCAGCAGCGCTTCCAGCGACGGGTGCAGGATCGGGCCGCCGCCCGACAGGGCGTAGGCGGTGGACCCTGTCGGGGTGGAGATCACCACACCGTCGGCGCGCTGGATGTTGACGAACTCGCCGTTGACCCAGGTCTCGAATTCGATCATGCGCACGATGTTCTTGATGCGCATGACCACGTCGTTGAGCGCCGGCGAGCACTGCAGCAGCTCGCCCTTGCGCCGCACCTCGGCGTCCACCAGAACCCGCTGATCCTCGACGTAGGCACCGGAGAGGATCTCTTCCAGGCGCTGCGTCATGGTCTGAGGCAGGACGTCGACCAGAAAGCCCAGACGGCCCAGGTTCACGCCCACCAGCGGGATGCCGGCGTCCGCCAGCGAGCGCGCCGCCGTCAGCAACGTGCCGTCGCCGCCGACCACGATGGCCAGATCGCAGTGCTCGGCGATCTGCCGGCGGGGCACGGTGCCGCCGAGGCCGCAATGGATGTCGGTCGATTCGTCGAGGATGACCTCGAGGCCGCGCTCGGTCAGAAAATGATGGATCGCGGCCAGGGTGGCGGTGATCTTGCCGCCGCCGTCCTCGCTCTTGGTGATCAGGCCGATGGAGTGGAACGCGTACATCGGCGCAAAGGTAGCATGACCCCCCTGGCTCGTCATGCCGTCGTGCCGCCGTGTCGTAGCCTGGAACTCGCTGCTGGGAACCGGGGCGTGGGTTTGTCCGAGGCTATCCGCCGTGGGCGCTATTCCCGCTGGCGCTGCGCCACCAGCCGATACACCAGCTCGAGCGCCTCGCGCGGGCTCAGGGCGTCCGGGTCGACGCCGTCGAGCAGCTCCGCGGTCGCCTCCTGGGCGGCTGCGGGGGCCGGCTCGGCGGGTGCGGGCGGCGGCGCTTCGAACAGGCCGAGCTGCGGCTGGTCGCGATGGGCGCTTCCGGCCGCGCGATTCTCGAGCTCGACCAGCTGGCTGCGCGCACGCTGGAGCACGCGCGGGGGAACCCCGGCGAGCTGGGCCACCTGCAGGCCATAGCTCTGGCTCGCCGGGCCGGCCGCGACCCGATGCAGGAACACGATGCGCTCGCCGTGCTCGACCGCCTCCAGATGCACGTTCGCGATCGCCGGATACTGCTCGGCCAGCGCGGTCAGCTCGAAGTAGTGCGTGGCGAACAGCGTGTAGGCGCCGACATGCGCCGCCAGGTCCTCGGCGACGGCCCACGCCAGGGCCATGCCGTCGAAGGTGGAGGTGCCGCGGCCGATCTCGTCGACCAGCACCAGCGAATGGCGCGTGGCGTTGTGCAGGATGTTGGCGGTCTCGGTCATCTCCACCATGAAGGTCGAGCGCCCGCTCGCCAGGTCGTCCGAGGCACCGACGCGCGTGAAGATGCGGTCGATCGGCCCGATGCGCACCGATGCCGCGGGCACGAAGCTGCCCGCCAGGCCGAGCAGCGCAATCAGCGCGGTCTGACGCATGTAGGTCGATTTGCCGCCCATGTTGGGGCCGGTGATCAGCAGCATCCGCTGGGCGTCATCGAGGCGCGTATCGTTGGCGGTGAACGGCTCATCGATGGTCGCCTCGACCACGGGATGGCGCCCGCCTTCGATCTCGACGCCGGGGGCCTCGTCGAGCGTGGGCCGAGCCCAGTCCAGGCTGGCCGCGCGCTCGGCGAACGCCGCGAGCACGTCGATCTCGGCCAGCGCGGCAGCGCACTCGTGCAGCCCGGCGAGCTGCTCGATCAGCCCGTCGAGCAGGCGCTCGTACAGGTCCTTTTCGCGCGCCAGGGCGCGCTCACGGGCCGAGAGGACCTTGTCCTCGAACGACTTGAGCTCGGGCGTGACGTAGCGTTCGACCTGCTTGAGCGTCTGCCGGCGGATGTATTCGTCCGGCAGCGCGCCGGTATGGCTGCGGCCCACCTCGATGTAGTAGCCATGCACACGGTTGTAGGCGACCTTGAGCGTGGCCAGGCCGGTGCGCTCGCGCTCGCGCGCCTCCAGGTCGCGCAGAAACCCGTCGGCATTGCCGGCGAGTTGGCGTAGCTCGTCGAGCTCGGCGTCGTAGCCGTCGGCGACCACGCCCCCGTCGCGTAGCACCGCGGGCGGTTCGTCGATTACGGCGCGCGTGAGCAGCGCGTGCGTGTCGCCGTGATCGCCCAGCGCGTCGGTCAGCTCGGAAAAGCGGGGGGCGGCCACGGCGGCCGTCCGTTCGCGCAGATCGGGCAGGGTGGCGAGGGCCGCCCGCAGGGCCGCCAGATCGCGTGGGCGGGCCGAGCGCAGCGCGATCCGGCTCAAGATGCGCTCGACGTCGCCGATGCCGGCGAGCGTCTCGCGCAGCGGCGCCCAGGCATCGGCCTCGAGCAGCGCGGAGACGGCCGCATGGCGGTCGCCCACCGTCTCGCGGCTGCGCAGCGGCCGGTTGAGCCAGCGCCGCAGCAGCCGGCTGCCCATCGGCGTGACGGCCGTATCGACGACCGCCGCCAGCGTGCGGTCACCGCGGCCGTCGAGCCCGCGTTCGATCTCCAGATTGCGGCGGCTGGCGAGGTCGAGGATGACCGCGTCGTCGCGCAGCTCCGTGCGCAGCCCGCGCAGATGCGGCAGGGCCGTGCGCTGGGTCTCGCGGACGTACTCCAGCGCACAGCCGGCCGCGGCGACGGCCAGCGCCATGTGGCCACAGCCGAAGCCGCTCAGGTCGCGCACGCCGAACTGGCCCGTGAGCGCCTCGGTGGCCGCGTCGACGTCGAAATGCCAGGGCGGACGCCGGCGGCTGCCGGGCTGTTCCAGCAGGCGCGCCGCCACGGGTGCATCCTCGTTCACCAGCAGCTCGGCGGCCCCCAGGCGGCCGAGCTCGCTGTCGAGCGCCTCCTCGCCCTCGACCTCGCAGACGGCGAAATCGCCGGCGCTGAGATTCACGCAGGCGATGCCGAAGCGCTCGCCCTGCTGCTGCACGGCCACGAGCAGATTGTCGCGGCGTTCGGGCAGCAGGGCATCGTCGGTCAGCGTGCCGGGGGTGACGATGCGGGTGACGCGGCGCTCGACCGGACCCTTGCTGGTGGCCGGATCGCCGATCTGCTCGCAGACGGCCACCGATTCGCCCCGGCGCACCAGCCGCGCCAGGTAGTTCTCGCAGGCGTGGACCGGCACACCGGCCATCGGGATGGACTCGCCCGCGGAGCGCCCGCGAGCGGTCAGGGTAATGTCGAGCAGCTCGGCGGCGCGGCGCGCGTCGTCGTAGAACAGCTCGTAGAAATCCCCCATGCGATAGAACAGCAGGGTATCCGGATGCTCCGCCTTCACCGCCAGATACTGGCGCATGACCGGCGTGTGATCATGGGACTCGGCTTGTGCGGGCTTCTGGTGCGCCGTCATGTCGCTCTGGTTCGGATGAGGAGTCGTCGTCGCCGGTGCGGGCTAGGAGCCTGTCCGAGACACCCGGCACCTACTGCGCGCGTGCCCCAGCGGGCGCTTGGACCGATCCCTCAACT
>CAZVBX010000026.1:0-32056 GCA_964625925.1 uncultured Ectothiorhodospiraceae bacterium
ACTTAACCCACGAACGTTGAGAGCGGGCAGGTCAAAACATTATGTCTACATCGCCTCTGGGAACGCCTTGCGCGTGGAGCCGTAGGAGCGGGCATTGCGCGCGAACCGTCGAGGTTTCGCGTGGTTGCCCGATTCGTTCGCGGCGGATCGTCGCCCCTCCGTCGCGCCGGCGGCAGCATCCGCGTTCATCCGTGGTGTTCTTTGTTAAGCCGAACGCCACCGGAGCGTTTCAGCGTTGCCCCAACGCGCCGAACACGGCAACGAATTCGTGTGTATTCGTGTCCATTCGTGGTTCTTCAAACTTCGAACGACCTCACTGCGCGACGGCCTCCGCCGCCCCGACGCATTCGGTGACGTAGTCCTCCAGCTCCATCGCGCGATGCGCCGCGGTGTGCTCGGCGAGCACGCGGCGGCGGGCGCTGTCGCCGAGCTCGCGGCGGCGCTCCTCGGGTAGCTCGTGGATGCAGGCGAGGGCCTCGGCCGCGCTGTCGGCGAGGACGATCTCGCGATCGGGCTCGAACAGCTCGTCGATGCCCGGCCAGTGGTCGCTGATGATGGGCGTGCCGCAGGCGGCGGCCTCGAACAGGCGCACGCTCGGTGCATAGCCGGTGGCGTGCATGGCGGCGCGCGTCACGTTGAGCGTGAAACGCTGCCGATTGTAGAACCGCCGGTGCCTGCCGGGGGGCAGATGGTCGATCCGGTCGACGTTGTCCGGCCAGTCGATGGCGTCGGGATAGCACGAGCCGGCGACGGCGAAACGGCCTGCGGGCCAGGCGCGCGCGGGCTCGAGCAGCAGGGCGTCGAGCGCCGGCTGGCGGTCGCTGGCATAGGTGCCCAGATAGCCCAGATCCCAATCCGCGGGCGCGTCCTCGGGGTAATACTGGGCAGGGTCCACCGAGCAATACAGCGGCCGCGCCCGGCGCGCACCGAATTCGCGCTCCAACCGGTCGAGCACCGGGCCGCCAGTGAACGACAGGTACAGATCGAAGCGCGGGATCAGACCGGCGTCGAGGTAATCGGCCGTCGCCGCATTGAGCGCTTCGAGCGTCACCGGCGTGTCGATGTCGTAGAAGGCGACCATACCGCGCGCATGATCGAGCACCCAGCGCGCGAGTCGCGCGCCGTCGGGGACATAGGAGCCGATGATGACCAGATCGGCCCAGATGATGTCTTCGCGATGCTCGCGATAAAGGCTATCGAGGTCCGGGTAGAGGTGCGTGCGCCCGTACGGCGGCTCGGGCAGATCGCGCGTGTCGCGGTACCAGGGCACGTCGCGCTCCAGGAAGGTGACGTCATGACCGCGGCGCTCGAGTTCGCGCACCAGTCCGCGGTAAGTGGTGGCGTGCCCGTTGCCCCACGACGAGGTGATCGAAAGTCCGAGAATCACGACATCCATTTCACGACTCCATTGTTGTTGCGCGCGTGCGTTCCGGCATGCGCGCGTCCAGCTCCGCTTCCACCTCGAGGGCGCGCCTCTCGTAGGTGTGCTCGGTCCGCACCCGGGCACGGGCAGCCTGTCCGATCGCCTGCGCGCGGCGCCGGTCGAGCCCGATGACATGCTCGGCGACCTCGGCGCCGTCGTGCGCGACCAGGATCTCGCGGCCGGGCGCGAGGAAGCGCTCGATGCCGGTCCAGGCATCGGAGATCAGGCAGGCGCCCGCCCCGGCGGCCTCGAAGACCCGTGTGGCCGGGGAGTGTCCCCAGCGCGCCATGGACTCGCGCGAGACATTGAGCACGGCGAGCGGGGAGCCGTTGAAGGCGTTGTGATCGCGCGTGTAGACGTGACCGCAGTAGCGCACGTTGGGCGGCAGCTCGACGTCGCTCCAGCCGCTGCCGCCCAGCAGGAAGGGGTCCTCCGGCAGGCGCCGCGCGGCACCCAGGAAGAACTCGTGGACCCGCTGCTCGCGGTCGGGCAGGCGATTGCCGAGGAAGCCGAGCGTGGCCTCGAAGCGCGGATCCGCCGGTGCCGGGCGATGCACATCGGGGTCGACGGCGTTGTAGATGGGCACGCAGCGACGTGCGCCGAAGTCGCGGTAGCCGCGCACCACCGGATCGCCGCCGCCATAGGTGAGCACGAGGTCGTAGCGGGGCACCTGCGCGCGCAGCGGATCATTCGGATCGGCGCGCATGCGCTCGAGCGTCGCCGGCGCGTCCACGTCCCAGTAGACGCAGGCAGTGCCCCGCGGCGCGAAGTCCGGGATGGCGCGTTCGAGGAATTCGTCGAATACGCCCACCCCGCTCGCCTTGACGATGACGTCGGCATCGCGCGCCCTGGTCAGCGCGCGCTCGACGCCGTCGGTGCGCCCCGAGCCCGCCGGATAGACGACGACGTCGGCCCAGGGGGGCGGGTCGATGTCGCGGTGGCCCTGGCGGTCGAACGCGGCCGGCTCGAAGAAGCGCACCCGATGGCCGCGCGCGTGCAGGGCGCGGATGATGCCGCGGTAGTAGGTCGCCGCCCCGTTCCAATACGCGGACAGCAGGCTGGAGCCGAAGAAGGCGATCGATAGTCCGGCGCGGTTCGAAGCACTCATGATGTGGTCCCGGTCGCTTCCGTGAGGGGATCGCCGACGTATTCCCCGTCGGCCGGTGCAGCGCAACGCTCCTGCGGCAGTCCGAGTTCGTGGCAGATGCCGAGTAGCTCGTCGACGCGATGGGCGCAGGTATGGGCGCGCAGGATGGTCTGATGTCCGTGCAGGCTCAGCTCGGTGGCCAGATCGGTGTCGTGCACCACATCGCGCAGGTGGCGCCGCATCTCCTTGCCGTTGCGCGCCACCAGGTAGTCCTTGCCCGGCGTGAACAGGCCCTCGCTGTCCTCCCAGGGGGCGCAGATCAGCGGGACGCCGCAGGCGAGCGCCTCGAACGGGCGAATCGTGGGGATGCCGGCCAGCGCCTCGACATAAGGCCGGCGCGGGATGTGCACCGTGGCCCGGTGGCGCGCGAACACCTCCGGCACCCGGAAGTTCTCCAGCCAGCCGCGATAATCGATGCCGCGCTCGGCGAGCTGGCGCCGGGCCTCGGCCGGATACCGCACGCCGTGCACGGTGGTGCGCAGGCCCTCGGCGACCACGGGATCGAACAGGTACTCGTAGAGCTCGGCGGTACGCTCGTCATCGCCCCAGTTGCCGATCCAGACCACATCGCCTTCGCAGGGGGCGTCGATCATCGGGTGGAACACCCGCGTATCGGCCGCCTCGTGCCAGACCCAGGCGCGGCGCGCCCAGCCCTTGGCGAGATAGAGCTCCTGGATGACGGCACCGAATGCCAGCACGCCGTCGAAGTGGCGCAGATCGAAGTTGGCCACGTTCTTGCGATCGGTCAGCGAGCGATGATGCGTGTCGTGGAACAGCAGCAGATGATCGCGCAGACGCGCGCGGCGATCGCCCAGGCGCCGGATCAGCTCGTGCTCGTTCCACTCGTGCGCAATCACCAGCTGAACGCCGTCGAGCTCGTACTCGAGATCGAGCGTCGCGAGATCGTAGTTGCGCTCGGTCAGCAGCGGGTAGCGCTCGTGGAAGGCGTCGAGGGCATGGCCGCTGCCCTGCGCGAGCAGGTTGGACACGCTCCAGCCCTGGCGCGGCGCATACACCGTGACCCGGTGACCGCGGGCCGCGAGCTCGGTGGCGACGCCGCGCAGGAAATGGGCGTTGCCGTTGTTCCAGTCGGATACCAGCGAGTGATAGAACAGGGCGATGCGCATCGTCGGTCGCGTCCTTGCTCCGATACGGTCGGCAGCTCCTACGAGGAATGTAGCTGCCGCTCCCCAGGCGCGCGCCCGCACGGTGTGTTGGACAGGGCGTTCCGGCCCTTTTCAGCGCGGCCGGTCAGGTGGCGCTGGCGGGCACGGCCGGCTGCCGCGCGCTGCCAAGCAATTCGCCGTAGATCTGCAGGTAGTCCTCGGCCATGGCACCAGCGGTGTAGCGTTGCGCGCGTGCCCGGGCGCGCTGGGCCAGGGCGTGGCGCCGGTCGGGCGCGTCGATCAGGCCGTTGATCGCCGTCCTCAGAGCGGCGGGATCGTCCGGCGGTACGAAGCAGGCGGCGCCGTCCCACAGCTCGCGCAGGCTCGGAATGTCGCCGATCACGGGCGCGCACCCCGCCAGCGCCGCCTCCAGCACGGACAGCCCAAACGGCTCGTAGCGTGCCGGCAGCACGTAGATGCCGGCGCGGCGGAACCACGGCACCATGGCCTCGGGGGCCAGCCGCCCGAGGGGCCGGACATGGGCCAGCCGGGTGTCATCGCCGTTCGGGTGGCGCGTTTCGCCGGCGAGATAGACGGGCCAGCGCAATCCGGGGGCAATGGCCGTCAGCGCCTGGGGGTTCTTGGCCGCATCCCACAAACGCCCCGCCCCGAGGATGAGCGACTGTTTGGCGCTCGGCGGCACACCGCCCTCGCCGTATTCGCCCGGGACGCGCCCGTTGTGCACCACCGAGGCGCGCGCCAGCGGCCCGTAATGGGTCTGTAGCGCCGCCAGCATGGCCTGGGACGGAGCGATGACCTGGTCGGCGCCCTGCAGGCCACGGCGCACGTGCTGCCGGTAGCGGCGCCACTCGGCCGGTGCCGACCCGCCGTGGACGGCCTGCCACCAGGACAGCACGCAGGAATGACCCACCACGACGCTCGGCGCGGCCCAGTTCAGGTGGCCGTGGCTGTAGTGGTTCAAGTGCACCACGTCGGGGCGGAAACGGCGCTCGAGCATCCGCAGCCAGCGGCCCGCACGCGCCACGTCGTGCCACGGCGCGTCCATCCATTCCAGCCGCCAGCGGCTCTCACAGACGATCAGGTCGGGGATCGCGCACGCGGCCCGGTGCTGACCCGCCGACGGCGAGTCGCCCATGGTCGCCAGGATCACCTGCACGCCCCGCCAGCGCAGCGCGCGCGCCAGCTCGAGGGCGTAGCTCCAGACCCCGCCCAGGATATCGGTGCTCATCAGCACCCGCAGCTGGATCGGCGGGGGCGTCACGGGACGCTCCCGACCGAGGCGGCCTCCAGCTCGCGCAGCGGTCGCGGCCGTTCCTCCTGCAGATCGCTGAAGGCGTCGAAGGTCGCGAGGTAGTGGTCCACCGCCCGCTCCCAGGCATGCTCGTCGGGCAGGCCCCAGAGCTTGGCGTAGTCGGGCGAGCCGGGATACGGAAAGGCCGGCACCGGCTCGTTGGCCCATATGCCGTGGGCCTGCAGGCTCGCGCGCCAGGCGCCGACGACCTCAGCCTGGTCCGCCGGGGTTTGCATCAACGTCGCCTGCACGAAGGGCACGCCCTGGCGCGCCCGGATGAGCCGATCCTGCAGCTGGGGCGTGGTGAGGCGGCAGTTCTTGTTGAGGGCGTCGCGACCGGCCTCGGTGATGCTCTCGATCCCCGCCTCGATGGAGACGCAACCGGCCTCGGCCAGCCGGTCGAGCATCTCCGGCTTCCACAGGTCGATCCGGGTCTGCACGCCGAACGCGACCGGGCGTTCGGCCAGCGCCTGCAACAGCTCGCGGTTCGGCAGCAGGATCTCGTCGATGAAATACACGTAGCCGACGCCCTGGGCGATCAGGCCATCCAGCTCCGCCAGCATGGTCTCCAGCGGGCGCCAGCGGAACTGGTCGCGGTGGTCGGTCTTGGCGCAGAAGGAGCACGAGTAGGGACAGCCGCGCGAGGCCTCGATCTCGGCGCCGAGCCCCCGCTGCGGCTCGTCGAAGCGGTGATGATGATGGCCGTGGGCGTCGATGTAGGCCTGCGGCCAGGCAAGCGCCGGCAGGGCGCGCAGGTCCACCGTCTGCCCGGGCCCATGCGTGACACATTCGCCGCCGCGGTAGTACGCCACGCCCGGGACCCAGTCGAGATCGCGCTCGGCCAGGCGCACGACGGTCTCCTCGCACTCGCCCATGACCGCGATGTCGGCGCCGGTCTTCTCCAGCGCCACCCGCGGCGTGGACGAGGGGTGCGGACCCACCAACACGCGCCGGCCGGCAGCCGGCCCCAGCGCCTCGACCAGCTCGGCCGGCACGCGCAGCTCCGGCGGCGGGCAGCGCCAGAACAGGTAGGTCGGCGCCGTCGCGATCACGGTGTAATCGGGCTCGAACGCGGCGACCCGCGCGCGCACGTCCGCGAGCGACGCGCCTTCGAGGTGGGCGTCGAGCAGCAGCGTCTCGTGTCCGCCCGCCGCCAGCATGGCGCGGGCGTAGCCGAGCTCGTGCGGCAGGTGCGGCTCGCGGCAGCCGAAGTAGATGCTGCCGTCGAAGCGCCAGTGGGGATTGACCAGGGCGAATCTCATAAGGCGATCCTGTCCGCGGCGGTGGCGGGCGCGCGCTCGGCGCCCTCGTGTGCCTGCATCCACTGGTACAAACGCTGCACGCCCGCGTTCACGTCGACACGCGGGCGCCAGCCGGTCGCCTTCGAAAAGCGCGTGCTATCGGACACGTAGTAGCACTGGTCCCCGGCGCGCCAGGCGCCTTTCTGCACCGGCGGCAAGACCCCGTGGAGCCGCTCGAGCCGTTGCAGCAGGGCGTTGAGGCTGAGCGCCCGCTCGGCGCCCCCGCCGATGTTGAACGCGCACCCGGCGATCTCCGGCAGGCGATCCATAGCAGCGAGCATGGCCGCGATCAGGTCATCGACGAACAGCAGATCGCGCACCTGGTCGCCGTCGCCGTACACGGAGATCGGCTCGCCGCGCAGCGTCCGGCGCGTGAAATGCGCCACCCAGCCCTGGTCCTCGTTGCCGAATTGGCGCGGGCCGTAGACGCAGCTCATGCGGAACACCACGCTCGCGAGCCCGAAACTGCGCGCATAGTCGAGCGCATACTGGTCGGCCGCGCCCTTGGAGCAGCCATAAGGGCTCGATAGCGACAGCGGCATGTCCTCGTCGATACCGCGGGCGCGCAGGCCGGCATCCGCCGGCTCGTACCCCGACGGGGTCCGGCGCAAAGACAGGCCGCCGAGATCGCCATAGACCTTGTTGGTCGAGGTCAGCAGCAGCGGCGGGGGCTGCGCGCGCCGGCGCAGCGCCTCGAGCACATTGAGCGTGCCCGCGACGTTGACGTCGTGATCGGCCCGCGGCTCCGCCAGGCTCGTCGTCACCGCCACCTGGGCCGCCAGATGGAACACCCGTTCGGCCCCGGCGACGGCGCAATCGACCGCTTCGCGCTCGCGTACGTCGGCCAGCACGGGGTGGATCTGCCCGGGGAACTTCTGGGACAGCCACTCGAGATTCTCCTCGGTGCCGGCGCGCGCCAGCGAGTCGAACACCAGCACCGAGCGCCCCGCGCCCGCCAGCCGGGCCGCGAGATTGCTGCCGACGAAGCCGGCGCCGCCGGTCACCAGGTCGTAGCCGGACGTCGGCGGCGCAGCGGCCCGGCGGGCACAGCGCTGCAGGCCCTCGGCCCCGGCCAGCCGCAGCAGCCGCTTGCTGCACGCGCCGTCGGCGCGCGCATCGCCGTGGGCGTGATCGCCCGCATCCGGCACCAGGGGCACGAACACCTGGGTCGGCGAGTCCTCGAACCAATCCGCGACCTGCGCCAAACGGTGC
The DNA here is from genome assembly GCA_964625925.1 of uncultured Ectothiorhodospiraceae bacterium. GTDB lineage: Bacteria > Pseudomonadota > Gammaproteobacteria > XJ16 > Halofilaceae > Halofilum. The sequence goes on from CAZVBX010000026.1 coordinate 7,502, forward strand.
GCGGGGTGGTCGCGCTGCACGGACGCGCGTTCCGGCGTAATCCACAGCGCCTGGCGTTCGCATACGGTGCGCGCCGTGGCGAGCGCCGGCGCGCCGGCGGGGACCGATTGCGCGAATGCCAGAGCGCCGAACGGCGCGAGTACGTCGGCATCCCGCGCCGCGCTCAGCCAGGCGCGGTCGAGCGGCAAGCCGCCGAGTGCCACCGGCGTGCCGATCCATTCGGTCAGTTCGCGCAGCAGGGCCGCAGAGGCCTTGGAGCGGTCCGGCCACGCCGGCGGGCCCAGCGGATCGGCCAGTTCGAACCAGTCACAATAGGGCCCCACCGCGTTGGCCATGCGGACCACATCGGCGACGTAGCCCGCGCCTTCGCGCGCGCAGACAGGCGCCAGCGATCCGCGCGCCGAACGCGCGAAGGCGCTCACGAGCTCGAACGATGCGGCGGCCTCCTCGGCGATGCGCGCATAGCGCTCACGCGCCGCATCCGCACGCGCATCGCCCAAGGGGAAGACGAGGCGGACCCGGTGCACGCCGAGCGTGCGACATTCGGCCAGCAGCGCCTGGGCGGCCGCCTCCTGGTCGCGCTGCACCGGTATGCTGGCCCCGCATCGCGCCCGGCCGTGGTCCGTCATCCTGCCAGCCTCCGCGCGATCAGCTCGTCGTGCGCCTCCTCGACCCGGTCGGTCGCCTGCTGGTCGGCGAGCCAGCAGGCGAAGCCTTCCAGTCCCTCCTGCAGGCCGGTCCGGGGCGCGAAGCCGAGCAGCTCGCGGGCGGCGCTGATATCGGCGAAACAGTGGCGGATGTCGCCGGCACGGTACTGCCCCGTAATGCGCGGCTCGATGCCGCTGCCGGTGGCGCGCGCGGCCGCATGCGCCAACTCCAGGATGGAGATGCTGGAGCCGCTGCCGATGTTGAAGCGGCGCCCGGCCGCGGCCGGGGTCTCGAGCGCCTGACGACAGGCGCGGGCCACGTCACTCACGTGGACGAAGTCGCGCCGCTGATGGCCGTCCTCGAACAGCACCGGCGGGCGGCCATTGAGCAGCCGGTTGCCGAAGATCGCGAGCACGCCCGTGTACGGGTTCGATAGCGCCTGGCGCTCGCCGTAGACATTGAAGAAGCGCAGCGCGGTCACGGGGATGTCGTAGGTCTCCCCGAGCAGCAGCGACAGGCGCTCCTGATCCATCTTGGTGAGGGCGTACACGGAGGCGAGCGAGGGCGTCTTGGACTCGGGCGTCGCGACCGGCTCCAAGGGCTCGCCGGCGGGGCCGCACACCTCCCAGCGTCCTTCGCGCAGCTGCGCCGCCGTGCGTTCGGACGCCAGCGTGTGCCCATCCGGTCCCCGATACAGGCCCTCGCCGTAGACGCTCATGCTGGAGGCCACGATCACGGGGCCGACGCCGGCGCGCTGCGCCTCTTCCAGCACCAGCGCCGTGCCGGTGACATTGCTATCCACGTACGAGGCGACCTCGTACATGCTCTGGCCCACGCCGACGCGCGCCGCCAGGTGGAACACGGCGTCGACCCCGCGCAGCGCGTCGGCGACGGCTTCGCGATCGCGCACGTCGCCGACCTCGAGCTCGACGCGCGCATCGAGATAGTCGGGCGGCTGGCGCATGGGTCCGTGGACCTGCGGCTCGAGCACATCGAGGATGCGCACGCCGTAGCCGGCGCCGAGCAGCTCATCGGCCAGATGGGAGCCGATGAATCCGGCGCCGCCGGTGATCAGGACCGTTTTGTCCATGAATTCCCTCCGTGGTGACCTCCCCCCGTATCCCTTCGGGCGGTGCTCGCACTCCGGAGGCAGGATGCATGCCACGGCTACGCCGGCGCGGCACGCGGCGGAACCCGGGCAGACCAGGTGAGTCCAAGCGCACCGAGCAGGTGTAATGCTTGCAACAGCCGTGCAAAACGTACAAAGAAGAAGAGGCGCCGATCGGAACGTGCGAGCCCATCGGCAGGCAAGGACAAGCGGAGACAGGAGGCTCAGGATGAGTGGCGAGGTCCACCAGACGACCGATCACGACGAGATCCGCCGATGGGTGGAGCGGCGCGGCGGCGAACCCGCTCAGGTCATCGGCACCGGCAGCGACGAATCAGCCGGGCTTCTGCGGATCCAGTTCCCCGACTACGGCGACGACGAGAACCTGACCGCGATTGGCTGGGACGACTTCTTCGACAAGTTCGAGCGGGAGCGGCTCTGCTTCACGTACCAGGAGACGCTGAAGGACGGCGAAATCAGCCGCTTCTCCAAGCTGGTCGCCCGCGACGGTTGAGGCGGCGGGCCACCGGCCCATCGGCGCGCCCGCGCGGCGCCGATGCGGACATCATTCATCATCAGGAGCGTTTCGATCATGGACGATGTACGCCCCTTGTTCGCCGGCGAAGAGAGCGTCGAGGCCCCCGGGCTCGGCGCGTTGCAGGGCGGATCTCCGCGCATGCGTGCCCTGTACGACGGTATCCAGCGCATCGCGGGGACCGATGTCTCGGTATTCCTGCAGGGCGAGAGCGGGACCGGCAAGGAGCTGGTCGCGCAGACGATCCACGACCTGAGTCCGCGACGCGACTGCGTGTTTCTGCCCGTCAACTGCGGCGCGTTCTCGCCCACCCTGATCGAGAGCGAGCTGTTCGGGCACGTGCGCGGCAGTTTCACCGGCGCCACGCGCCAGCACCAGGGCTGCTTCGAGCGCGCGAGCGGCGGCACGCTGTTCCTCGACGAGATCACCGAGATGCAGCCCGACCTGCAGGTGAAGCTGTTGCGGGTACTGGAGACCGGCCGCCTGGTACGCCTGGGCGGCGAGATGCCGGTGGCGGTCGATGTGCGCGTGCTGGCGGCGAGCAACCGTCCACTGGCGGAGGCCGTGGCTGACGGCAGCCTGCGCGAGGATCTCTACTTCCGCCTGGCGACCTTCCCGGTCGAGGTTCCGCCCCTGCGCGAGCGCAGCGGGGACGTGGAACTGCTCACCCGCCGCTTCCTCGCGTCCTTGAATGCGGCCGACGGTGTCAAAAAGGGCATCTCCCAGCGCGCGTTGGACCAGCTACGCGGCTATTCCTGGCCCGGCAACGTGCGCGAGTTGAAGAACCTGATCCACTGCGCCTACATCCTGGCCGACAACGCCATCGACCTCGACCACCTGCCCCCGCTGGAGGATCGCGCGGGCGCCGTCGCACGCGACGACACCCTGAATCTCAAGATCGGCTCGACCCTGGAGGAGGCCGAGCGGCGTCTGATCCTCGCGACCCTGGCGCATTACAACGGCGACAAGCGCCGCGCCGCCCGCACGCTCGGGGTCAGCCTCAAGACGATCTACAACCGTCTGAACCGGTATTGCTCCGGCGGCACGGAGCCGGCGGTGCGGTCGAGCACGCCGGGCTCGTGAAGGCCCTGGGTCGCGGGCCGGGCGGCGTGGCGCAACCGATCGCGGCACGGGCCGCTCCGACCAGACCTGGCACCGCTGCGGCGCGCTCGCCGCACGAGCGCCGGCCCCATCGCCGGACGGGATCCTGCGGCCCAGCCGTGGAACGGCTCCCCCTGTCGAATCCCGCTGTATGGATTAAACTCGGTATTGTCATCCGCAGGCAATATGCGAGGGAGGACGTGATGAAAGCGACGGCGAAGTTCCTGCTGGCCACCGCGCTCGGGATGGTGCTTGCAGCGCCGGCCGGGGCGCAGTCCACCACCTTTGTCACCATCGGCTCGGGATCGACCTCGGGCCTGTATTACCCGACCGCGGTCGGGATCGCGCGCATCGTCAACGACGCGGACGTCAACCTGCGGGCCAACGCGCGCTCGACCGGGGCCTCCGTGTTCAATGCCAACGCCATCGGCGAAGGCAGTCTCCAGATGGGCATGATGCAGAACAACATCGCCTTCTACGCCTTCAACGGCAGGGGCGTGCAGGCGTTCGAGGGCAATCGGATCGGCAACCTGCGCGGGATGATCTCGCTCTACCCCGAATCGATCCACATCCTGGCGCGCGAGGATGCCGGCATCGAGAGCCCGGCCGACTTCGCCGGCAAGCGCGTCTACGTGGGCGATGTCGGCTCCGGCACCGAGGCGGACGCGCGCAACATCATGAACGCCTACGACGTCAGCTTCGACGATCTGCAGACGCCCGTGCGCGGCAGCTCCGGCGACGCGGTCGGCTTGCTGCGCGACGGCCAGATCGACGCCATGTTCTACACCGTGGGCCTCGGCTCCGCCGCGATCACCGAGGCCGCCCAGACCGCACCCATCACGATCCTGTCGCTCGAGGGCGACCCCATGCAGCAACTGCAGCAGCAATACGCGTTCTACACGCCGTTCACGATCCCCGGCGGCACCTACCCGGGCGTGGATCAGGACGCGCAAACGATCACGTTGCAGGCGATGCTGGGCGTCTCGGCGGAACTCTCCGAAGACGATGTCTACACCTTCATGAACACCGTCTGGAACGAGAACCTGGAGACGTTCTACAACGACGTGCAGAACCCCAATCTGGACGAGTTCTTCAGCGTCGAGGGCGGGATCGAGGGCATGTCGATCCCGCTGCACCCCGGCGCCGTGCGCTTCTTCGAGGAGCAGGGCGTCGAGGTCCCCGAGGAGTTGCGGCCGACGGCGAACTAGGCCGGCCGAGCGGACCTCGCTCCGTCCGGTACCGAGCCGGGCGCCCGCCGGCGGCGGGCGCCCGGTCACGACCGCGAAGCCATAACAACACTCGGAGGCGCGGGCGATGACGGCCGACGGGCAGGGCGACGACAGCGGCGAGCACGGTGAGGCGCGGCGCCTCGTCGAGCAGTCCGAATTCGGCGGGCGCCAACCGGAGCGCGGCTGGCTGCGCTGGCTGCTGTTCGCGCTCGCGGTCGGCTGGAGCGCGTTCCAGCTTTACGTCATCTACACCGGGGCCATACCGCCGCAGCAGCTCGGCGCCATCCATCTGGCCTTCGGCTTCGCCCTGGCGTTCCTCGCCTATCCGCGCAAGAACGGCCCGGCCGCGTACATCCCCTGGTACGACTGGTTGCTGGCGCTCGCCGGTATCGCCGGCGCGCTCTACATCGTGGTGTTCTATTTCCAGCTGGTGGCGGTCCAGGGCGGCCTGCCGATTACACGCGACCTGTGGATGGGCTCGATCCTGTTGCTCGTGCTCGCCGTCGCGGCCATTCGCCTGGTGGGCTACGCCCTGCCGACCGTGGCGACGGTGGCGGTGCTGTACGGCGCGATCGGGCCGGCCGGGATCATCCCGCTGACCCTGCCGGACGTGCTCTATCTGCATAACGGCTACGACTGGGCCGACATCGTCCAGCAGCTCTACATCACGACCGAAGGCCTGTGGGGCACGCCCATCCAGGTGTCGGCCACGTTCGTGTTCCTGTTCGTGCTATTCGGCGCCCTGCTCGACCGGGCCGGTGCGGGCCAATACTTCGTCGCGCTCGCCTACAGCGGTTTGGGCCATTACCGCGGCGGTCCCGCCAAGGCGTCCATCGTGGCGAGCCTGCTGACCGGCATCGTGTCGGGCTCGTCGACCGCGAACACGGTGACCACCGGGACCTTCACGATTCCGCTGATGAAGCGCGTGGGCTACCCGCCGGTGAAAGCCGGAGCGATCGAATGCGCGGCCTCCGTGAACGGCCAGCTCATGCCGCCGATCATGGGCGCGGCCGCGTTCATCATGGCGACGTTCCTGAACATCCCGTACTCGCAGATCATCATCTACGCCATCGTTCCGGCGGCGCTCAGCTATATCGGGCTGCTGTTCGTGGTCCATCTGGAGGCGCTGAAGCTCGATCTCGAGGGCATGCCGCGAGCGCAGCTGCCGCCGTTCTGGCCGACCCTGGTGTCCGGCGCGCACTACCTAATCCCCGTGATCTTCCTGCTGTACGAGTTGATGTGGGTGCAGCTGACAGCCCAGCGCAGCGCGCTGAACGCGATCGGCGTGCTGATCCTGGTCATCGTCGGCCAGGAGCTGTGGCGCGGCGTGCGTCGCGGCCGCCCGACGCTGCATAGCCTCGGCCACGCCCTCCGGGAGGTGCTGCAGGGCTTCGAGCGCGGTGCGCGCAACATGGCCACGATCGCCGTCGCCACGGCGGCGGCCGGCATCATCGTCGGGATGATCACGATGACCAATCTGGGCTACGGCCTGACCCAGGTCATCGAGACCATCTCCGGCGGCAATATCTGGCTGGTGCTAATCTACTCGGCCATCACCTCGTTGATCCTGGGCATGGGGCTGCCGACCACGGCCAACTACATCGTCATGGCCTCGCTGGTCGCGCCGGTGATCGCGAACCTCGCTGGCGAGGCGGGCCTGGTCGTGCCGCTCGTGGCCATTCACCTGTTCGTGTTCTATTTCGGCATCCTCGCCGACGACACCCCGCCGGTCGGCCTCGCCGCCTACGCCGCCTCGGCCATCTCGCGCGCGGAGCCGGTGGCGACCGGCGTGCAGGGCTTCACCTACGACCTGCGCACGGTGATCCTGCCGTTCATGTTCATCTTCAATCCGCAGCTTCTGCTGATCGACCTGGCGAGCTGGTATCACGGCGCATGGGTGATCTTCACCGCGCTCGCAGGCATGCTGGCCTTCACCACGGCCATTCAGGGCTACCTGATCACGCGGATGTACTGGCTAGAACGCATCCCCGTGATGCTCTTCGCCCTGATGATGATCAAGCCGGGCTGGGTGACCGACCTGCCGGGCCTAGCGGCCATGGTGCTGCTCTACCTCTATCACCGGCACCGCTCGGTCGCCGCTGGCGGCCCGTCGGCGCCCTTCGGCCGCGGCAGCTATCCCGCCAGCGCGCGCCGCTGACGCCGCCCCGCCGAGGCGGTCCGAAGCGCGTCCGGCAGCGGCTTGGACACCCGCATGTCAGGCCCGCCGAGAGGCGCGAGCGCTCAGGCTTGCTGACCACGGATCGCGGCGAGCAGGTGGCTCGAGGGGCCGGCCTTGTTGAGGTAGACGGATGCGCCCGCCTTGTGCATCGCCTCCGCCATATCGCCGGACTCGTGCACCGACAATCCGATCACGCGGATCTCAGGAAACTCGCGACTGATGATTCGGGCCGCTTCGAGTCCGTTCATGCGCGGCATGGTGATGTCGAGCACCGCGACGGTGGGGCAGGTCTGGCGCACCAGGTCCACGGCCGCCTGCCCGTCGGCGGCCTCGCCCACGACGTCGATGTCCGGCTGGCCGCTGAGCATGCCGACGAGGCCCTCGCGCAGAATCGCGTGATCGTCCGCGACCACGACCCGGATGCCCTCTTCCTCCCGAGCGGGCCGGCTCCGCTCGCTCACGGGGCGAGCCGCCTCGTCGTACGGCTCCGAGGCCCACTCGGCGGCGGAGTCCGGCTCGCGCTCATCGCCCGCGGCGGTGGTCTCCGCAACGGCGGCAATAGCGCGAGTCCCCTCGCCCGGGGCCGATTCGATCCGCAATTCGCCACCCAGGCGGGCAAAACGCTCGCGGATGCTGAACAGGCCGAAGCCCTCGCGTTCATCCTCGGAGGGCTCCACCTCCTCGGGTACGAAGCCGCCGCCGCGGTCTTGCACCTGGAGCTCGATGCGATTGCGCTCGTCGCGCCGGAGTGCGACTTCGGCACGATCCACGCTGGCGTGCTTGACCACGTTGAACAGCAGCTCGCGGGCGGTCTGAAACAGCAACACGCGAATATCTTCCTCGGCCGGATCGACGCCCTCTGCGGCATCCAGTTCGAGCGTCAGCCCGTGTTGCTCCTGCATCCAGCGTCCCAGCCACTCGAGGCCGGCCACCAGGCCGGCCTCGTACAGCACCGGCGGGCTGAGCTCGACGGTCAGGGAGCGCGACTCCTGGATCGACTTGTCCAGCAGGTCGCCCACGCGATCGAGCGCCGATACGGCGTCGGGATCCTCCATGCCCTTACCCGCTGTGCCGAGCTGGAACTTGGCCGCCACCAGCATCTGCTGCAGATGGTCGTGCAGCACCTGGGCCAGCCGGCGCCGCTCGCGCTGCTCCGTTTGCGTGAGCTCAGAGGTGAGGGCGCGCAGCTGGGCTGCACGCTGCTCGGTCTCGGCGGTGCGTTCGGCGACCCGCTGCTCCAGCGTCTGATTCATGTTGCGCAGGCGCTGCTCGGTGCGGCTGCGCCCGATCGCCTCGGCGAGGATGTTGGCCACCGCCTGCAGGAAATTGACGTCGTCCTGGCTGAAGGCCCGGCGCGCACGCGTATGCGCGCCCAGAATGCCCCAAGGCTGGCTCTGGTCGCCGGCGATGATGGCGCTCATGCCACTGGTCACGCCCAGCTCGGTCAGCAGCGGCGGTCCACTGAACCGGATCTCGTTGGGCAGGTCCTGGACCACGACCGGCCCATCCGCGAGTAGGGTGTAGCCGGCCTGGCTGCTGGCGTCGTTGTCGACGTGGGCATGGCCGACGGCGCCCTCGGGCCAGCCGACCCCGGCCTCCAGCCGCAATCGCTCGCCGCCGGGCAGCAGTCGCAGCACTTTGCACAGCTCGATGCCCAGCGTCTGGGCGACGACGCGGACGGTCTCCTCGAACAGCTGCTCAACGCCAACCCCCGCCAGCGCGCGCTGGCCCAGGCTCGCGACGGCCGCCTGCTGGCGCGCGCGGGCTTCGAGCTGTTCCTGGGCGTGCTTGCTCTCGGTCTGATCGCGCAGGATCTTGACGAATCCGCGCGCGTGCTCGCGGCTTCCCATCAGCGGCGTCGCCACGCCGCTGGCCCAGAACTGGCTGCCATCCTTGCGCGCGTGCCAGCGGTCGTCCGACGACTCGCCGTGCTCCCGGGCGGTTTCCAGTTCGCGCCGGGGGACGTTCTCGCGGCGGTCCTGCTCGGTAAAGATCAGATCGGCGGACTCGCCCAAAACCTCGCTCTCACGGTAGCCAAGCAGGCGTTCGGCGCCGCGGTTCCAGCTACTGACGCGGCCATCGAGATCGAGCGTGAAGATGGCGTAATCGGTCAGGCTCTCGAAGATCAGCCGCAGGTGTTCCTCGCTCGCGCGCAATGCCGCTTCGGCACGCTTGCGGTCGCCGATGTCCTCGGTGATGCCGATCAGTTGCCGGACGTCGCCGGCCTCGTCGCGCAGTGCCGAAGCGGTCAGCCGCACCCAGACGGCATGGCCCTGTTTGTGGATGTAGCGCTTCTCGAGCTGGAACGACCCCGGGCCTTCGCCGGCGATCAGCGCCGCCGATTCGGCCCGATCCACGGCGAGATCGTCGGGGTGGGTCAGCGCGCCCACGGGATCGTCCATGGACCGAAGCTCTTGCCGGCTGTAGCCGACGAGCTCGCAAAAGCGCTCGTTGACGTCGGAGACGGTCGCGTCGGGGGCGACCAGCGCGATGCCGACCGCCGCCTGCTCGAAGATGGCGCGGAAGCGGCGTTCGCTCGTGCGCAGCGCCTCCTCGGCCCGGCGGCGCTCGCTGATGTCGCGGAATACGAGGACGACCCCGGAGATGTTGCCGTCGCCGTCGCGGATCGGCGCCCCGCTGTCGTCGATCGGCACCCTTTGGCCGTCGCGAGCGATCAGGACCGTGTGATTGGCCAACCCCTGGGTGGCCCCCTCGTGCAATACGCGTGCGATAGGGCTCGTGGCGATCTCGCCCGTGGCCTCGTCGACGATATGGAACACCTGCGCGCTGTCGCGGCCGGCGGCCTCCGCCTGCGACCAGCCGGTGAGCTGCTCGGCCACGGCGTTCATTAACGTGACGTGGCCGCCCGCGTTGGTTGCGATCACCGCGTCGCCGATGCCGAGGATCGTAGCTTCGTACCAGCGCCGCTGCTGACGCAGCGCTTCCTCGGTGCGATCGCGCTCCTCCCGCGCCAGCTCACGGGCGGTCACGTCCTGCAGCAAGACGAGGGCGCCGGCCTGCTTGGGGCCGATCTCGACCGCAACCGCGGACAACTCCAGATGCTGGCGCTCGTTGCAGACGGGCGAGCGGTCATAAACGGGCGACGCCACGTCCGCCCCCTCCACGGCACGCGCCAGGAATGCGTGCAGGCCCTCGCGGTCGTCGAGCGGGAACAGCGCCGGCAGCGGCCCACCCAGCAGCTCGCGCTCGGCGCGACCGAGCAGCGATTCGGCTTGGCGATTGCAGCCGCCGATCGCGCCCTGGGGATCGACCGTCACCACGCCGATGGGCGCGTAATCGAGCAGCCGCCCGAAGTCCGCGGCGATCGGCGGCGGTGCGGAGACTTGCGAGATGCGCCGATTCATCGCCGACGTGACCCGATCGTGGGCCTGACGCCGGCGTCGGCGCTCCGCGGCCTCGGCCACCCGCTGCCCGAGATCCGCGGCGTCGCTGGCGACGCACGAGACGTCCTCACCGATCTGCGGCGTAAGGCTCAGGGCATTGCGCAGTCCATCGACGCCATCGGCCGGGACCAGCAGCACCACGGACAGGCCTGCGTCGTGCGCGTGGACGCGCTGCACCCATTCGAGCGGATTGCGCACGCCGGGGCCGAATACCACGGCGGCGATCTCGGCCGGCTGCGCCGCCACCTGCTCGAGGGTGTGTGCGGCAGTCGCCGGCGCGGCCACCGGCAAGTCGGACGCGGCCGCGACGACGTCGCGCAGGCCGGGCGGGGCGTCATTGCCGGTTTGTGCCAGCAGGATTTGCGGCATCGTTGCGACCGGAGCGAGTGGTGTCGGGTCCAGCGGCCTAGTGGGCCATGCGGGTATTTCGATAACGCTCTGAGCGGACATGGCGCTTCAGCACAAGGCGCGCCGAACGAGCGTAGCGCGTCCTACGTGAGCGAGGCGCAACGCCGTGATGGAGCGCCAGGTCCGCTCCCGGAGGGCGGCGCTGTGCGCACCCGCCGCGGCGTTGCTCGTCACTTGTGTAGTGACGCTACACGCGTTCCTCGCGCCTTGCGGCGTGCACGCACAGCGCCGCAGAGCATTACCGAAATACCCGCATGACCCACTAGCCCAGCAAGGGCTCGTCCAGAAGTTGGCGGCCGACCCAGGTGCGCAGGACGTCGGTCGTGGGCGCCATCACATGGGCCGCACGGGCGTCGCGCAGCATGCGCCCGAGCCGGGCGTTGTCGCGGTAGCCGGCCCCGCCGACCAGGGTCATCGCTTCGTTGACGACGCGCACCGCGCAGTCGGCGACCTCGGCCTTGGCCGACAGGATCGCGGGCAGGGCCTCCGACTCGGCGAGGTCCCCGGCGCTGGCGGCGTGATAGATCAGCCGCCGGGTGCGCTCGACCTCGCCCCAGAGCTCGCCGAGGCGGTGCTGCAGCACGGGCTGCTGGGCCAGGGTCCGGCCGCTATGGCTATAGCGCCGCTCGACCATGTGGTCGCGCGCATCCGTGAGCGCGGCCGCCGCGATGCCCAGGTAGGTGCCGGCCATGGCGACGAGAAAATAGGGCGCGATGACGTGGAAGATGTACCAGACCTGCTCGCCCTCGCTGCCGAGCAGGTAGGCGGGCGGCACGCGGACATTGTCGAGGTCGAGCGCGATCGAGCTGTTGCCGCGCATGCCCAGCCCGTTCCACGGCTCTCCCCAGATCAGCCCTTCGGCATCGGCGGGCAGCACCACGCCCGTAAAGGTCCCGGGCGGCGCGCTCTCATCCGCCGCGACGGTCGTTACCACGTAGGAGTCGGCGTGCCCGCCGTTGGTGACGAAGGTCTTGCGACCGCGCACCACATACGCATCCGCGGCCCGCTCCAGCGCGGTCTCGGCCAACCAGAAATGCGCCCCCGTGCCCGGCTCCGACAGCGCGATGGTGGTGATGTGCTCGCCGCGCGCAATGGGCTCGAGGAAATCGCGGCGCTCCGCTTCGGTGTAATGGATCCCGAGCGCCGCCGTGCCCACGCAGTGCATACCGAAGCACATGGCGGTCGAGGAACAGGCCTGCCCGATCTTCTCGCAGGCCTGGGCCACCGCGAGCATGCCGAGGCCCATACCGCCGGCCGCCCTGGGCGCAATCAGCCCGCCCACGCCTGCATCCTGGAGCGCACCCAGGCCGGCTTGCGGCCACACGGCCTCGCGATCGACGCGCTCCGCATCGGGCGCGATCACACGCTCTACGGCGGCGTCGATCGGTCCGAGGAAGCGGTCGGAATCATTGATCGGACGAACCATCGCGCTCCGCTCCCGGCCGCGGTGTGCAACTGAATCCGGCGGCCGTTGTTTTTGGCAAAGACAATCCGGGGAATCGCAATCTATCCGAGGGGACGTCTCGGCGGACGTATTCGTTCGACGCTCTTGCCCCATTCGTCCGATGCGAGCGGGAAAAGTTGCAGCGCCCGGGGCAGGCTGGCCGACAATGGCCCGACGCACAACCCGGCGGCGTCAGCGCTCGGGCGCGGAATCGCCGCGCAGGCTTGCCTGGCGGGCGAGGAGCACGCCGGCGAGCACGACGGCGATGCCGGCGGCCTGGATCGGCCCGATCGCCTCGTGGAACAACGCCCAGGCGAAGACCGCGGCCAGCACCGGCTGCAGCAATAGCGACACGGCCCCGAACGCGGGCGGCAGATAGGCGAAGGCGTAGGCGATCAGACCCTGGCCCAGTGATTGCGACACCACGGCCAGTCCCGCTAGCACCGCCCAGCCCTGGAGCCCGGGCGGTAGCCAGGGCCCGCCCGCGACCAGCGCGACCGGCACGAGGAACACGGCGGTGAAGGCGATCGAGAACGTCATGACCGCGGCGGTAGCGAATTCGGCCCGCAGGCGCGCGACCGCCAGGAAGTAGCCCCCGTAGAACATGGCCGTGACCACGCCGAGCGCATCGCCGAACAAGTGCTGCGGGCCGATTCGCAGGCTTTGGCCCATCAGCAGGATCACGCCGCCGAGCGCCAGGGCCATCCCGAGCAGGAAGCGCGGGGTGAAGCGCGTGCCGTAAAGCAGGAACCCGAACAGGGCAACGAAGATGGGCGCCGTGTTCGGCAACAAGGTGGCGTTGGCGACTGAGGTGTAGTGGATGGCGAAGTGCCACGTTGCCAGATCGCCGGCGAACATGAAGCCGGGCACGGCGAACGCGGCCAGGTCGCGCGCCCGGCTCGGCCAGCGCGCGCGGCCGGGCTCGTCCGGCAGCAGCGGCAGCATCGCCGCCAGGAACGGCACGGCCAGAACGGCGCGCCAGAAGGCCGTCGGCACCGGGCCGACCGCCGACAGGCGCACGAAAATGGGCGCGAGCGCGATGCAGGCCGCGCCCACGAGCAGTAACGCGAATGCGCGCCGGGCGCGGGCGTCGTTGGCGACGACCGCGAGCTGGTAGACGGCATGGCCCATGGGGGCGGACGGCCTCCGCTGCGACGATCGACACACCCGAGCATGCCCCGGCGGGCGCAACGGGGCGCGACGCGCGACCGGGAGAATCCGCCCGGCGCGCACTCGGGGTCCGTATTCGATCAGGGCCGGTGGGACCTGCGATCCGACGCCCGGGCCGGCCGGTGCACGAAGGCGTCAGACAGCGACCCGGCGGTCGCCGCTCACGAGCGAGCGCCGGGCCGGTATCCGGGGAATCGAGTTCAGGCGTTGAGCTCGCGGATGCGCTTGTTCAGGCGGCTTTTGTAACGCGCGGCGCGGTTCTTCGGGATCAGGCCCTTGCCGGAGATACGATCGACCACGGGCACAGCGGTCTTGTACGCGGCCTCGGCGGCCTCGCGATTACCACGTCGAATGGCCCCGAGCACCTTCTTGACCTGCGTACGCATCTGCGAACGACGGCTGTGATTGTGCTGGCGGCGCCCGTCGTTCTGGCGCGCGCGCTTGCGGGCCTGGGGAGTATTCGCCACGGTGTTCCTCTCCGTAAGGTTCCGATCTGTCCCGGCGCGCGGGAAGCCGCGAATTGTCCCCGAGCGTGGCCTGCGGTGTCAACGTCCGCGCGCCTGCCCGGGCTCATGACGCTGGCCGCGGATGGCCGCGAGCAAGCGTTGCGACGGCCCCACCTTGTTGAGATAGTCGGCCGCGCCCGCCTTGCGCATGGCGGCGGCCATGTCGCCGGACTCGTGCACCGACAGGCCGATCACCCGGATCTCCGGGAACTCCTCGGCGATGACACGGGCGGCTTCGATACCGTTCATCCGCGGCATGGTGACGTCGAGCACGACGACGTCCGGATGGTCGCGGCGCACCAGGTCGACCGCGGTGCGCCCGTCGCCGGCCTCGCCGATGACCGCGACGTCCTCCTGCGCGTTGAGCACGCCGACGAGGCCCTCGCGCACTACGTCGTGGTCGTCGGCGAGGATGACCCGGATCAGGCCCTGCGCCTCCACCGGCGTGCGCCCGGCCTCGCCCTCGGCGATAGCCGGGGGCTCGCCGGCACCCGGGATAGCCGGCCCTTCGGCGTCGCCCTCGGCATGCTCGGGGACCCGGACCGTCACGGTCGTGCCGGCACCCGGCGCCGAGTCGACCGTCACCTCACCTCGCAGGCGCAGTAGCCGTTCGCGGATGCTGAACAGGCCGAAGCCCCCTTCGGAGCGCTCGGCGCCCGCCGCCTCGGACAGCTCGAACCCGGCACCCTGGTCCTGGATCTGCATCTCGATGTGCTGCTGCGCATCGCGCCGCATGCGCACGCGGGCGCGGTCCACCCCCGCATGCTTGACCACGTTGAACAGCAGCTCGCGCGCGCCCTGGAACAGCAGCACGCGCAGGTCCTCGCCCGCGGGGTCGGCCTCCTCGCTCGCGTCGACCTCCAGCGTGAGGCCGTGATGCTCCCGCATCCAGCGCCCGAGCCACTCGAGGCCGGCGGCGAGACCGGCGTCGTAGAGGACCGGCGGGCTCAGCTCGACCGTGAGCGAGCGCGATTCGCGAATGGAGTCGTCGAGCAGAGCGCTGACTCGCTCCAGGGCATCGCTGCACTGCGGGTCGGAGACGTTGTTCAGCGCCGTGACCAGCTGCAGCTTGCCCGCGACCAGCATCTGCTGGAGATTGTCGTGCAGCACTTGCGCCAGCCGGCGGCGCTCGCGCTGCTCGGTCTGGGTCAGCTCGGACGTCAATGCACGCAGTTGCGCCGCGCGTTGCTCGGTCTCGGCGGTGCGCTGGGCGACGCGCTCCTCGAGCGTTTCGTTGAGCTCACGCAACTGCCGCTCGGTCTGATAGCGCCGGATCGCCGCGGCGAGCGTGTTCGCCATCGACTGCATGAAGCTGATGTCGTCCTCGCTGAACCGGCGCGGTTCCCGCGCATAGGCCTGCAGTGCGCCCCAGGACTGGTCGTCGCTGCCCGCCACGACGACGGAGATCCCGCTCATCGCGGCTGCCTCGCGCAGCAGCGGCGAGTTCGTGAAACGCGTCTCGCTCGCCAGGTCCTCCAGCACCACCGGCTGGTCCGCCATCAACGTGTAGCCCGCATGCGATCCGCGCCCCGCGTCGATACAGGCGAGGCCGACGCGCTCACGCGGCCAGCCTACGGCCGCTTCCAGACGCAGCTGCTGCCCCTCGGGCTCGAGGCGCAGCAGCGCCCCCAGCGGGACCTCCAAGGTCTCGGCCGTGATCTGGACGACTTCTTCAGTGAGCTGCTGCAGCGGCAGGTCCGCCAGCGCCCGTTGACCAAAGCGGGCGACGGCCGCCTGCTGGCGCGCGCGCGCCTCGAGCTGATCGCGCGAGCGCTTGGCCTCGGTTCGATCGCGCAGCACCTTGACGAAGCCGCGCGGCGCACCGTTGCGCCCGAGCGTGTTGGTCAGCCCGCTGGCCCAGAAGCGGGTGCCGTCCTTACGCACGTGCCAGCGGTCGTCGGACGCCTGGCCATCCTCGAGCGCTTGGCGCAGCTCGCGCCGATGCGCGCCGGCGCGGCGCTCCTCCTCCGGGAAAAGGAGCTCCATCGACTCGCCGACGATCTCGGACTCGGCATAGCCGAGCAGACGCTCGGCACCCGGATTCCAGTCCGTGACATAGCCTTCGAGGTCGGTCGTGAACACGGCGTAATTGGTCAGACTCTCGAGGATCAGCCGCAGACGCTCCTCGCTCGCCTGCAGCGCGCCTTCCGCGCGCTTGCGCTCGCCCATGTTCTCGGCCACGGCGATCAGTTGCTGGATGCGCCCCTGGTCGTCGCGCAGGGCCGAGACGCCCTGGCGCACCCACACCTCGCGGTCGTGCTTGTGGATGTAGCGCTTCTCCAGACGGAACGGCTCGCCTTCGTCGGCCGCGAGCGCCCCGGTGTATGCGCGATCGACCTCCAAGTCATCCGGATGCGTCAGGTGGGCTATTGGGTCGATCATCGCCATCAGCTCGTCGCGGCTGTATCCGACGAGACCGCAAAAGCGTTCGTTGACCTCGGCCACACGCCCGTCCGGCGAGACCAGCGCGATGCCGGAAGCGGCCTGCTCGAACACCGCACGAAAGCGCCGTTCGCTGGCGCGCAGGGCGTCCTCATTGCGGTCGCGCTGTTCCCGCGCGCGTTCGCGTGTGGTGACGTCCTGCACCAGCACGATCGCCCCGGCACCCGCCCCAACCTCGTGGGTGGCCGCCCGCAGCTCGAGGAACTGGTGCGTGCCATCGCCGTGTTGGCGCATGAGCGTGGCCGATGCCGGCGCGTCCTCCGGCGCTTCCCCCCGGACGGCGCGTTCCAGCTCGGCGCGCAGACGCGTCCGCTCCGATGCGGCGAAGATGAGGGGCAGGGGATAGCCCAGCGGCTCGCACCCGGGCCGGTCGAGCAAGCGCCGAGCGTGGCGGTTCCACTTGCGGATACCGCCCTGGGCATCCACGGTGATAACGCCGATGGGCGCGCGATCGAGCAGGCGACCGAAACGGCCCGTGAGCCGGGTCGGACCGACGGTCTCCGCGGCACCGGATCCCGGCCGTTCGCCGGGCTCGGCGACCGGCTCGGTTGCGCAATGCCGTTGCGCCGCGGCCAAGGCCGCGTCGCGCAAGGCCGCACGCTCGTCGGCGGTAACGAGATCCGCGTCGAGGCCCGGCACCAGCTGCAGCGCGCGCGCCAGCTCGTCGGCGTCGGCGCGATCAGTGGCGAACACGATCGGCAGCTGCGGCGCGATCCGGCGCGCGCGCTGCGCGAAGCGGACCGGATCGCCGATGGCGGCAGCGACCACGACCGCAGCGACTTGCTCGGGCGCGGCGGCCAGCCGGGCGAGCGCCTCTTCGGCGCCGGCGATCGACGCCTGCACGGCCGCGGACGGCGCCCCTTCGAGGTCCTGCACGAGGACCTGATCGACCTGGACCAGCAGAATCTCTGGCATGCCCTTGCCAGCGGACGCCCGTAGGTATCGCATCCCTACTCCGCCGGGCCGCGTGGGTCAAGGATTTGCGTCCGCGTCGACCGCGTGACGCGTTCGGCGGCTGATACACTCGCGCCTTTCCTGAGGCCGTGGCGGCAATCGCATGAGCGAGGCGCAAGCCGGAGCGGAACGACAACGGCGCCGGCCGGGCGTGTGGCGGACCGGCGGGACCATCAGCGCGATGACGCTCATCTCGCGCGTGCTCGGTTTTGTGCGCGACATGGTGCTCGCCCATGTGTTCGGCGCCGACCGCGCCACGGACGCCTTCTTCGTCGCGTTCCGCATACCGAACTTCCTGCGGCGGCTGTTCGGCGAAGGCGGCTTCACCCAGGCCTTCGTCCCCGTGTTCACCGAGTACAAGGAAAAGCACGGCTTCGAGTCGCTGCGTGACTTGGCCGACCACGTCGTCGGCACCCTCGCAGGCGTGCTGCTGGCGGTCACGGCCGTGGGCGTGGCCTTCGCGCCCGTGCTGGTGATGATCTTCGCGCCGGGCTTCTACGACGATCCCGAGCGCTATGCGCTGGCCACCGATCTGCTCCGGGTGACCTTCCCCTATTTATTGTTCATCTCGCTGGTCGCGACCGCCGGCGGCATGCTGCAGAGCTTCTCGCGCTTTGCCGTACCGGCGTTCACGCCCGTCTTTCTGAACCTGAGCATGATCGCGGGCGCGCTGTGGGCGGCGCCCCAGTTCGACGTCCCCATCCACGCGCTCGCCTGGGCGGTCTTCGTCGCGGGCCTGATCCAGCTCGCCTTCCAGCTGCCCTTTCTGGCGCGCATCGGCATGTTGCCGCGGCTGCGCTGGGGCTGGCGCCACCCCGGCGTGCAGCAGGTGATCGCGCTGCTCGTGCCGACCCTGTTCGGGGCCTCGGTGGCGCAGATCAACCTGCTGTTCGATACGCTGATCGCCTCGCTGCTGATGGCGGGCAGCGTGAGTTGGCTGTACTACGCCGACCGGCTGCTGGAATTCCCGCTGGGCGTGTTCGGTGTGGCCCTGGGCACGGCCATCCTGCCGCGCCTGTCCTCGGATCATGCGCGCGCCGATCCGGCGGCCTTCGGCCGCACACTGGAACAGGCGCTGCGGCTGGTGACGGTCATCGGCATTCCCGCCACGGCCGGATTGGTACTGCTTGCCGGCCCGATCCTCGCCACCCTGTTCGGCTACGGCGAATTCGCCGAACGCGATACGCGCATGGCGACGATCGCGCTGCTCGGCTACGGCGCCGGTCTGCCGGCATTTCTGCTGGTCAAGATCCTGCAGCCGGGCTTCTTCTCGCGCCAGAACACGCGCACCCCGGTGCGCATCGGCATCATCGCGCTGATCGCCAATATGGGGCTGAACGTGATCGTCGTCGGCTCGTTGGTGTGGGTCGACTTCGTCGCGCCGCACGCCGGCCTGGCGCTGGCGACCGCACTGTCCGGGTGGCTGCACGCAGGCCTGCTCTACCGGCGCCTGGTGCGCGACGGCGTCTATCGCCGCGCCCAGGGCTGGGCCGCGTTGTTGCTCCGAGTGGTGCTGGCCGTCGCCGCCATGGCCGCAGTGCTATTGACTTGGGCCGAGCCGCTCGCGACCTGGGGCGCGCTCACCTGGCACGACAAGGCCGCGCAGCTCGCGGGGCTGATCGGCGCCGGCGGGGCGATCTACCTGGTCGCCTTGCTCGCCTGCGGCATGCGGCCGCGGCATATTCGCGTGTCCTGAGGCCGGCCTCGGAGCCCGGCCGGGAAAGCCAGCACCCGTTCCGGCGGCGCTAGCGACGTTTCGAGGGGGTTCATGGTCGGCTCGATCTCCGACGCCCGAGAGCACCGACTGCGCTCGTAGGGCTCGATCTGTTGGGGTCCCGCAGCCGCGAGTGACAGGCGTTCGCCCGCCTGGTCGCCTACCTTGGCGCGAGCGGGCATGCGGCCATGCGTCGTCGGCGCGCCCGGCGCTGAACCGCCATGCCGATTCAGCGGGAGTACGAACGTCCCGCATGCCACTCGTACACGCCGCACCACTACCCGGCATCGATCCGCATGAGCACGATCCATCCACAGGCGAACGGGGCCCGCGTCGCGGCCTGGCTGCGGGCGCTGCGCCTGCAGTTCTATCCGATGACGTGGCTGGCCTACTCGCTCGGGGCCGTGGCGGCAGGCGACACCGCACTGAGCTTGGGGGTGTACGCCATCGGCCTGGTCGTGCTCGTGGCGCTGGAGATGGCGACGGTCTTCACCAACGAGCTGGCTGATTACCAGACCGACCGGCGCAATCCGCACGCCGGCCCGTTCAACGGCGGCTCGCGCGTGCTGGTCGAGGGCCGCCTATCCGCGGCCGCGTTACGCACGGGCACCGGGGTGACCCTGCTGCTGGCCACGGCGGCAACGCTGCTGACGCTGGCGTGGGCGCCGTCGGGGGGCGCAGTGCCGGCGGCGGCGGTGATCGGCGTCTTCGGCGGGCTCGCGCTCGGCTATACGGTCGCGCCGCTTCGCCTCGCCTACCGCGGCGCCGCCGAGATCACGGTGGCGGCCACGCACAGCACCGGCCCGGTCCTGCTCGGCTTCGTGCTGCAGGGCGGGGCCCCAACGGCCGCCGCGCCCTGGTTGCTGAGCCTGCCGCTGCTTCTGGCGATTTTGCCTTCGATCCTGCTGGCGGGCATTCCGGACTCGGTCGCCGATCGGACCGTCACCAAACGCACCTTCGCCGTGCGCCGGGGCGCGCTAGCCGCGGCCCGCGCCGCCCAATGGTCCGCGCTGGCAGCAGCGCTCGGCGCAGCCGCGGTCGCGGCCGCCATGGGCCCGTTATACGGCAGGGCCGGTGCGCTGATCGGCGTGCATTGCCTGGTCCTCTGGTGGATGCTCCAACGCTACCGCCACCACGGCGCGCCGGTTGGGCGGATCGACGGCCTCATGGTGGCGTCGCTGACCTATCTATTCTGGTTCGCCCTATTACCGCTGGTGGCGTACGCCGGTTGACCCCGCCGCGCGAACCGCGTGAGCGGTGCATTGCCGTATAATGGGCGGTTCGCGCCTGCATGACCGGGAGCTCGCGTGGAACTGATTCGTGGCCAGCGCAATCTGAAACCGCGCCATCGCGGCTGCGTTGCCACGATCGGCAACTTCGACGGGCTGCACCTGGGCCACCGGGCCGTGATCGCACAGGTGACCGAACGTGCGCGCGAGTTGGCGCTGCCGTCCTGCCTGGTCACCTTCGAGCCGCATCCGCGCGAGTACTTCGATCCGGCGAACGCGCCCGCACGGCTGAGCCGGCTGCGCGACAAGGCGGCCGGCGCGGCGCGCCTGGGGATCGACCGGCTCGTGGTGCTGCGCTTCGATCGCGCGCTGACGTCGATGGAGCCGGAGGTCTTCGCCCAGGAGGTGATCGCCGGAGCGCTCGGCGCCCGCCACGTGGTGGTGGGCGACGACTTCCGCTTCGGACGCGCGCGGCGGGGCGATTTCGCGCTGCTGGCGGAACTCGGCGAGCAGCACGGTTTCACCGTCGAGGCGGCCGCGACTCGCCTGCTCGACGGCGAACGTGTCTCCAGCACCCGCGTGCGTGAGGCGCTTGCCGTGGGTCTGCTCGAGGAGGCGGCGCGACTGCTCGGCGCGCCGTTCACGCTCCGCGGACGCGTCATGCACGGCGACAAGCGCGGCCGCGATCTCGGCTACCCGACCGCGAACATCGCGCTGGACGGCCACCGGCTGCCGACCTCCGGCGTGTTCGCCGTGCTAGCATGCGACGGTCGCGGGCGGCGCTTGCCGGGCGTCGCCAACCTCGGCTGGCGGCCCATGTTCGCGAGCGAGAAGCCCCTGCTCGAAGTCCACGCCTTCGATTTCGACGGCGACCTGTATGGCGCGCATCTCGCGGTCGAGCTGCGCGCGCGTCTGCGGCCCGAGGAGCGCTTCGAATCGACGGCGGCGCTGGTCGAGCGCATGCACGAGGACGCGCGCGAGGCCCGTGCCCTGCTGCCGGCCGATAGCATCTGATCCGGACGAGATACCGTGAGCGATTACAAGGCGACGCTGAACCTGCCCCGAACGGACTTCCCCATGCGGGCCAATCTGGCCCAGCGCGAGCCCGAGCGGCTGGCGCGCTGGCAGGAAGAGGATCTCTACGGGCGCATTCGCGCGGCGCGCACCGGCCGGCAGAAGTTCATCCTGCACGACGGCCCGCCGTACGCGAACGGCTCGATCCACATCGGCCACGCGGTCAACAAGATCCTCAAGGACATCATCGTCAAGTCGAAGACCCTGTCCGGCTTCGACGCGCCCTATGTCCCCGGCTGGGACTGCCATGGCCTGCCGATCGAGCACGCCGTTGAGCAGGAGGCGGGCAAGGCCGGGCGCGACCTCGACTACAACGAGTTCCGCCGGCTGTGCCGCGCCTATGCCGAGCGCCAGCTCGACGATCAGCGCGAGGACTTCAAGCGCCTGGGCGTGCTGGGCGACTGGGATCGGCCTTATCTGACGATGAACTACCGCACCGAGGCCGACATCCTGCGCGCGCTCGGCCGCATCATCGCCGGCGGCCACGTGTACAAGGGCCTGAAGCCGGTGCACTGGTGCCTCGATTGCGGCTCCGCCCTGGCCGAGGCGGAGATCGAGTACCACGACAAGCGCTCGCCCCAGATCGACGCGCGCTTCGCGGCCACCGACCCGGCCGCGCTGGCAGACGTCTTCGGGGTCGACGCGGGCGGCAAGCCCGTCTCGGCGGTCATCTGGACGACCACGCCGTGGACGCTGCCGGGCAACCAGGCGGTGGCCGTCCATCCGGAGTTCGAGTACGCCCTGGTCGAGACCGGTGACGAATACCTGGTGCTGGCGGCCGAGCTCGTCGATGCCGCGCTCGAGCGCTATGGCGTCGAGGGTCGCGTGGCGGGGCGCGCGCCAGGCGACCGGCTCGAGGGCTTTCAGCTGCGCCATCCGCTCGAGGGCCGCACGGTGCCGCTGTTGCCCGCCGGGCACGTAACCCTGGAGGCAGGCACCGGCTGCGTGCATACCGCGCCGGGCCACGGCCAGGATGACTACGTCGTCGGCCTCAAGTACGAGCTGCCGATCGACAACCCCGTCCGCGGCGATGGCGTGTTCCGCGAGGGCACGCCGCATGTCGCGGGGCTGCACGTGCGCGAGGCCGACGAGGCGATCATCGCCGCGCTCACCGAGGCGGGCGCGCTGGTGCAGCGCGCGCCCATCGACCACAGCTATCCGCATTGCTGGCGCCACAAGACGCCGGTGCTGTTCCTGGCGACGCCGCAGTGGTTCATCGGCATGGACGGCGCCGGGGACGGCCTGCGCGACCAAGCATTGGCGGCCATCGGCCGCGTGTCGTTCACGCCCGCGTGGGGCCAGGCGCGCATTCGCGGCATGGTCGAGCACCGCCCGGACTGGTGCATCTCGCGCCAGCGCATGTGGGGCGTGCCGATCGCCCTGTTCCTGCACCGCGAGACGGGCGAGCTGCACCCGCGTACCGATGAGCTGATCGAGCGGGTCGCCGAGCGCGTCGAGGCCGGCGGCATCGACGCCTGGTTCGATCTGGATCCGGCCGAGCTGCTCGGCGATGAAGCCGAGCAATACGAGCGCGTGAGCGACATCCTCGACGTGTGGTTCGACTCGGGCGTGACGCACGCGGCCGTGCTCGAGTCGCGCAACGAGCTGCGCGCACCGGCGGACCTGTATCTGGAGGGCTCGGACCAGCACCGCGGCTGGTTCCAGTCGTCGCTGCTGACGTCGGTGGCGCTGCGCGGCGGCGCGCCCTACGAGGGCGTGCTCACCCACGGCTTCACGGTCGACGGCGACGGCCGCAAGATGTCGAAGTCGCTGGGCAACGTGATCGCGCCGCAAGAGGTGATGCGCACCCTCGGCGCCGACATCATCCGCCTGTGGGTGGCCGCGGCCGATTACCGCGGCGAGATGGCGGTCTCCGACGAGATCTTGAAACGCATGACCGATTCCTACCGGCGCATGCGCAATACCGCGCGCTTCCTGCTGGGCAACCTGCACGACTTCGACCCGGCCCGCGACGCGCTGGCGCCGGGCGAGATGATCGCGCTCGACCGGTGGGCCGTGGACCGGGCACTCGCGACGCAAGAGGAGGTGCGCGCGGCCTACGACGGCTACAACTTCCATCGCGTGTACCAGCTGGTGCACAACTTCTGCGCGATCGACATGGGCTCGTTCTATCTCGACGTGCTCAAGGACCGGCTCTACACCACACCGGCCGGAAGCCAAGCGCGACGCTCGGCGCAGACCGCGATGGCGCACACTCTCGAGGCGCTGGTGCGCTGGCTCACGCCCATCCTGTCCTATACGGCCGACGAGATCTGGACGCACATGCCCGGCACGCGCGACGGCAGCGCATTCGAGGCCGAGTGGTATGACGGCTTGTTCCCGCTGGGCGAGGACGCGGCGCTGACGCGCGCCGACTGGGGCCGTGTGATGGACGCGCGCGCGGCCGTTTCGCGCCGGCTGGAAGCGCTGCGCAACGCCGGCGAGATCGGCGCTTCGCTGGATGCCGATGCGACCGTGTACTGCGAGCCGCCGCTGGCCGACTCGCTGGCCAAGCTGGGCGACGAGCTGCGCTTCACGCTGCTGACTTCGCAGGCGCGCGTGCGCCCCGCGGCAGCGCGCGGCGATGACGCCGTCGAGGACGAGGCCGCCGGCGAATCGAGCGATGAGAGCACCCGGATCTGGGTGGCGGCCGCACCCGCGACGGGCACCAAGTGCGCGCGCTGCTGGCACATCCGGCCCGACGTCGGCATGGACGCGGAACACGCCGACCTCTGCGGGCGCTGCGTGGCGAACGTCGGCGGCGCCGGCGAGGCGCGCCGTTGGACCTGAGCGGCGTGCGCTCGACGGTGCACCCGAGCGCGCCCTGGCTGGCGCTCTCACTCGCGGTCGTGATCGTCGATCAGGCGACCAAGATCTGGGCGCAGATCGCGCTGTCCGCTCACGAGGCGGTCGCGGTCACGCCCTTCTTCAATCTGGTCCTGGTGCATAACACCGGGGCGGCCTTTTCGTTCCTCGCCGACGCCGGCGGCTGGCAGCGCTGGTTCTTCGTGGGCCTGACCGTGGCGATCGCCGCCGGCATCACTGTGTGGCTGGTACGCAGCGCGGGCGCGAGCCGCGGCACCCCCTTGGCCCTGGCGCTGGTGCTCGGCGGCGCCATCGGCAATCTGATCGACCGCCTGCGCTTCGGCCACGTGATCGACTTCCTCGATTTCCACGCCGCCGGATGGCACTGGCCCGCGTTCAACGTCGCCGACGCGGCCATCAGTTCCGGGGCAGTGTTATTGGTATTGCTCGCGCTCACAGGACGCGAGTAGTGCAGAACCGGCGACAGGACCACCGCGTACGGCAGGGACGGGCACTGCCCGCGAACCATCTACGTTTCGCGTGGTTGCCGGGTTCGTTCGCGGCCAATGGCCGCTCCTACCCCTGCCTGTGGAAACGCCTGGCGC
>CAZVBX010000027.1:0-31654 GCA_964625925.1 uncultured Ectothiorhodospiraceae bacterium
AATTAAATGGGGTGCCCTTAGTGGAACGGTTTTGCTTCCAACTTTGCGTTACGGGTAACCCGGTTCCGGCGGGCCTGGATCACGCCAGGTCGAAGCGGTCGGCGTTCATCACCTTGTTCCACGCGGCCGCGAAATCGTGCACGAACTTCTCTTTCGCGTCGTTCTGGCCGTAGACCTCGGAGATGGCGCGCAGCTGCGAGTTGGAGCCGAACACCAAGTCCACCCGGGTGCCGGTGTACTTCACCGCGTCGGTCTTGCGGTCGCGCAGCTCGAACTCTTCCTCCGTCTCCGACGTGGGGACCCACTTATAGTCCATGTCGAGCAGGTTCACGAAGAAGTCGTTGCTGAGCGTGCCGGGCCGCTCGGTGAACACGCCGCGCTTCGAGCCGCCGTGGTTGGCGTCGAGCATGCGCATGCCGCCGACCAGGACCGTCATCTCCGGCGCCGTCAGCGTCAGCAGCTGAGCGCGGTCGACCAGCATCTCCTCGGCCGGTACGGCGAACCGGGTCTCCAGGTAGTTGCGGAACCCGTCCGCCCGGGGCTCGAGGTAGGCGAAGGTCTCGGTATCGGTCCATTCCTGTGATGCATCGGTCCGGCCCGGATAGAACGGAATCTCGATGTCGACGCCGGCCTTATTCGCCGCCTGCTCCACGGCGGCGTTGCCGCCGAGGACGATCAGGTCCGCCAGTGACACCCGCTTGTTGCCGGACTGCGCGTCGTTGAACGCCTGCTGGATGCCCTCGTAGGTCTTCAGGACCTTGGCCAGCCTCTCGGGCTCGTTGGCCGCCCAGTCCTTCTGCGGCGCCAGGCGGATGCGGGCGCCGTTCGCGCCGCCGCGCTTGTCCGAGCCGCGGAAGGTCGAGGCCGAGGTCCAGGCGGTCGAGACCAGCTCGGCCGTCGACAGACCGGAACCGAGGATCTTCTGCTTCAGGTCGGCGATGCCCTTGTCACCGATCAGCTCGTGATCGACGGCCGGCACCGGATCCTGCCAGAGCAGATCCTCCTGGGGCACCTCGGGGCCGAGATAGCGCGACTTCGGGCCCATGTCGCGGTGGATCAGCTTGAACCAGGCGCGGGCGAACGCGTCGGCGAGCTGGTCCGGGTTCTCGTAGAACCGGCGCGAGATCTCGCCGTAGGACGGATCGAAGCGGAGGGAGAGGTCCGTCGTGAGCATGGTCGGCTTGCGCTTCTTCGACGAATCGTGGGCATAGGGGATCTTCGCTTCGGCCTCTTTGGCGACCCACTGGTACGCGCCGGCCGGGCTCTTCTCCAGCTCCCACTCGTAGCCGAACAGGTTCTCGAAGAACTTGTTGCTCCACTGGGTGGGCTGCTCGGTCCAGGTCACCTCCGGACCGCCGCCCATGGTGTCGTCGCCCATGCCCGAGCCGTAGCTGCTGCGCCAGCCCAAGCCCTGCTCGGTGATGCCGGCCGCTTCCGGCTCCGGGCCGACCTGCTCCGGATCGCCGGCCCCGTGGGTCTTGCCGAAGGTATGACCGCCGGCGATCAGGGCAACGGTCTCTTCGTCGTTCATGCCCATGCGGCCGAAGGTCTCGCGGATATCGTGCGCGGCGGCCTCGGGATCCGGATGGCCTTCGGGGCCCTCGGGGTTCACGTAGATCAGGCCCATGTGCGTGGCCGCGAGCGGATCCTCGAGCTCGCGCTGCTGCGCGTCCGTGATGCGCTTGTCCGAGCCCAGCCACTCCTCTTCGGCGCCCCAGTAGACGTCCTCTTCGGGCTCCCAGATGTCCTCGCGGCCGAAGCCGAAGCCGAACGTCTTGAAGCCCATGTCCTCCATGGCGACGTTGCCGGCCAGGATGATCAGGTCGGCCCAGGAGATCTGGTTGCCGTACTTCTGCTTGATCGGCCACAGCAGGCGGCGCGCCTTGTCGACGTTGACGTTGTCAGGCCAGCTGTTGGTCGGCGCGAAGCGCTGCGAGCCGGTGGAGCCGCCTCCGCGGCCATCGCCCTGCCGGTAGGTGCCGGCGGCGTGCCAGGACATGCGGATGAACAGCGGCCCGTAGTGCCCGAAGTCGGCCGGCCACCAGTCCTTGGAGTCCTTCATCAGGGCGCGCAGGTCCTGCTTGAGGGCCTGTACGTCCAGCTTCTGGACCTCTTCCTTGTAGTTGAAGTCCTCGCCCATCGGGTTGGACAGGGCGGAATGCTGGTGGAGGATTTTCAAGTTCAGCTGGTTCGGCCACCAGCTGCTATTGGTCGGGCCCCTGCCCGACGTATTCGTGAGTGACCCGTGGATCACCGGGCACTTGCCGGCGGGGTCGATGTCCTTCGGATTTGCGGCCATTTCTATCTCCGATTGCGCTGCTCGGATGGAGGCGGTCCATCGACAATGTCTGCGGTCGAGGCCGATGTCGGCTCGCCGCTCAGCGCGCCCGCCGTCTGCCTGTCGCCGGCGATCCGGGGGCGGATCCGGGCACGCGCTGGCGGCGGCGATCCCTACGTGGGATCGGCGCGCCAGACTGCGGGGTGACCCTAACCCGTCCCGTCTGGATTGATCCAATTGAATATTGAAACTATGCCGATAGTCCAAATCTATCTGGCTGGCCGGCCGTCGCGCTGACGGTCAGGCGCTTCGGCCGGGATGGTCCGCAGCCGCCCTTCTGGTGGAACCGGGCAATACACTTGCTCGACGCGACAGGAACGAGACGCTTGCACGAGAAGCCCGGCACCGACTGCGCGCGCGCCCCGGCGGCCGCTTCTGGCGATCCCGGCCCGAACCCCGCCACTGGTGGTCTCGCGATCGTCACGATCACTTCTCGCTGTCCCAGGTGCTCGACGTAGGTTTCATGGATGGGCCGTCGCAAACAACGCGGTTGCAGGTGGCAATCGGGTGCGCCGGGCCAACCGGCGCAAAGGCGGCGATACGCGCGCGGACAGACGCGCCAGGGCTCTGGTAGGCTCGCACGGCCACGGACAACAGCCGCTCAGCGAACGCGCGGGCGAAGCGCACAGGGCACTCGATGGATTACGACTTCGATCTGGCAGTCGACCGGCGGGGGACGGCGAGCGACAAGTGGGACAAATACGCCGGCCGCGACATCCTGCCGATGTGGCTGGCCGACATGGACTTGCGCGCGCCGCCGGCCGTGCTCGAGGCGCTGCACGCGCGCGTCGATCACGGCATCTTCGGCTACACCAACGCCCCCGACGAGCTGGTCGAGGTCACGCGCGCCATGCTGGCCGAGCATCACGGCTGGCGCGTCGAGCCCGAGTGGATGGTGTGGCTGCCCGGTATGGTGCCGGGCCTGCACGTCGCGAGCGCCACTGTCGGCGAGGACGGCGACGCGGTCGCGACGTTCACCCCGATCTATCCGCCGTTCTTGGATGCGCCGGCGCGCGCCCGTCGCGAACGCGTCGACGTCCCGCTGGCGGATGCTGCTGGCGCGATCGACTTCGATCGCCTCGAGGCGGAGCTCACTGCGCACACGCGCATGCTCATGCTGTGCAACCCGCACAACCCCACCGGGCGCGTATACGCCCGCGACGAGCTTGAGCGCCTGGCCGAGGTATGCCGGCGGCATGAGCTGATCGTCTGCAGCGACGAGATCCACTGTGGCCTGATCCTGGATCAGGCCGCCGAGCACGTGCCGTTCGCGCAGCTCGGTTCGGATATCGCTCGGCGCACGATCACGCTGATGGCGCCCAGCAAGACCTACAACATCGCCGGGCTCGGCTGCTCCCTGGCGATCATCCCCGATCCGGAGCTGCGCCGGCGCTTCCGGGCGGCGCGCGCCGGCTTCGTGCCGGGCGTCAATGTGCTCGGATTCACCGCTGCGTTGGCCGCGTGGCGCGACGGGGCGGATTGGCACCAGGCCCTGATCCGCTATTTGCGCGGCAACCGCGACCAGCTGCAGCAGGCGGTCGATGCCCATCCGGCTTTGCAGATGCACTGCCCGGCCGCGACCTATCTCGCCTGGATCGACGCCCGTGCACTGGATACGGACGATCCCGCCGGTGCATTCGAGGCGGCCGGCTTGGGACTCTCCGACGGGCACGAGTTCGCCGCACCGGGCTTTCTCCGGCTCAACTTCGCCTGCCCTCGCGCGCGGCTCGAGCAGGCACTCGAACGCCTGGGGCAGGTCGGTGCCTGAGAACGGGCGTGGGCGACTGAACGCGCGCCACCTGGGTTACCGCCCCGGCTGAGGACGACGACAACATGGTCCCACGCCTCGCCGTTCTGCTATTGCTGTCGCTGCTCGCGCCGGTCGGCGGTGCTTGGGCCGCCAACGCCGACGGCGCGGCGATGCCGCGCTCCGAAGTGCGTGAGGCGGATGCCACCATCCGGGGCATCGAGGAGGCGATGCGCGCCCGTGCCGAGCCCGAGATGGACCGCTTGCGCGGCTTCCTCGGTGAGATCCCCGATGCGCGCAGCGCCGCCAATCAGTGCGTGAGCGACAACCAGGCCGCACTCCAGCGCGTACGCAATCAGCTCGAGACCCTGGGGCAGGAAGGGCGCGACGAAGCGATCGGCGTGCAGCAGCAGCGCCAAAGCCTGCAGGAACGCCAGTCGAGCATCGAACGCCAGCTGCAGCTATGCCGCGTGATTCTGCTCCGGGCCAATGAGCTGGAGCAGCGCATCACCGACCTCCAGCAGCGACGCCTGGCCGAGCGCCTGACGCAGCGCGATCCGGCCGCTTGGGAGATCGTCGCCGAGAACCTGCAGCAGCCCGGACAGTGGTGGAATACCGCCAAGCTCTTCCTGCTGCGCGACAGCGGACTCGACACGCTGTCAGGGCTCGAACTGGTCGCGTTGGTCGGGCTGATTCTGGTCGGCGTGGGCGGTTCGCTGTACGCGCGCCAGGCGCTGTTCGCGCTCGCTGAACGAATGCAGGGCGGACCGACCCTGACCGCGGGCTTCTCGCAGGCGGTGGTGACCAGTGCGGCCAGCATGCTGCCGGCGCTGCTGACCTCCCTGACCGTCGCGGTCTATCTCACCGTCGTTCAGCCGGGGTGGCCCTTCATCACGATTCTGTCCTACGGGCTGTCCGGCTTTTTCAGTTTCCAGTTCCTGGTGCGCACGTTCCTGGCACCCGTGCCGCCGGCGACGCCCTATCTGCCCGCACCGGATGACGTCCTGCGCCCGCTCGCGGCGCGCATGCGCACGCTGGGCCTGCTGATCCTGCTGGTCGCCGTGGTGTCGGCCACGCTGGTCGTCGAGAGCTTTCCCGAGCCCGTGCGCAACCTGCTGCGGCTGGTCTTCGCGACCGTGCTCATTGTCGACCTGAGCTGGGTGATCTGGCTCACGGGTGGACTGCTGCGCTGGCACGAGACCCGCGGGCCCCGGGTCATGCTCGTGGCGGTGCTCATCGGCGCCCTGATCGCCGAATGGACCGGATATCACAACCTCGCCGAGTACATCGTCGCCGGCCTCGTCGGCACGCTGGTCTCGTTCGGTGTCGCCTGGCTGATCTGGCGCCTGTTCGACGAGCTCTACGACGGCCTCGACGAGGGCCGTCGGAGCTGGCACCGGCGCTTGCGCGCGGCGCTCGGTGTGGGCCCCGACCGCTACATGCCGGGCTTGATCTGGCTGCGGGTGCTGACCGCGCTGGGTGTTTGGGGCGGCTTTGCCATGGTGGTGCTACTGCTGTGGGGCCTGTCCGACACCGGCCTCGCGGTGCTCGGCCGCGTGCTCTACGAGGGCTTCAATCTGGGGCGGGTCGAGATCATCCCGATCCGTGTGCTCTGGGGCATCATCGGTCTGGTCGTCGTCATCACGGTCACCGGCTGGCTCAAGCAGCGGCTGAGCCACCGCTGGCTCGAGCGCACGCGCATGGAGCGCGGCGCACGCGAGGCCATCGTCACCGTCACCGGCTACGTCGGCGTCATCGTGGCCATCCTCGTCGGGCTGGCCATCGCCGGGGTGCAGTTCACCAACCTGGCGCTGATCGCCGGCGCGTTGTCCGTCGGTATCGGCTTCGGCCTGCAGACCATCTTCAACAACTTCGTGTCCGGGCTGATCCTGCTGATCGAGCGCCCCGTGAAGACGAACGACTGGGTGGTGGTCGGCACGACCGAGGGCCTGATCAAGAAGATCAGCATCCGCTCGACGCAGATCCAGACCTTCGATCACGCCGATGTGATCGTGCCCAACTCCGAGCTAATCCAGGGACAGGTGACCAACTGGATGCTGCGCGACCCGTTCGGGCGCGTCACCGTGCCCATCCGGGTGGCCTACGGCTGCGATCCGGAAGTCGTGCGCGATGTGCTGTTGCAGTTGGCCCACGACCATCCGCGGGTGATCTCCGACGCGGTTCTGGCGCCGCCGCCCGAAGTCTTGCTGCGCAGCTTTGGCGACGAGGGATACTACTTTGAGCTGCGTGCGTTCATCCGCGACATCGACTATGTGCTGAACGTGCAAAGCGAGATCAATTTCGGCATCGACCGCGCGTTCCGCGAGCGCGGCATCCGCGTGCCCTATCCGCGTCGCGACATCCGCATCGACCGCACCGACGATCCGTGGCAGCAAAGGCGCGATGCCGACGCCCAGCGCTCGGGCCAAGCGGGCGCCCCCGACGAGATGGGTGAGGGCGGCAACGACGGCGATGGCGGCTAACCGGTGAGTTCGGTCGAAAGAAACCGGATGAGCACGGATTCACACGGATGAAGCGCTTTTATCGGGCGGCGCCCAGCCCGCAGCGTTCTCGCTGTGACTCACGAGCGGCGAGATCATGGGCGTGTAGCCGCAAACGGCTTCAGCGCTCGCTAGCCAATTCGTGACCCATGGGCATCCCGGTCGGGATTCGAGACCCAGTCCGCGAATGCGATTATCGGAGCCCTTCCTCTTCAACGACGCGGCGGCGGAGGCGAAAAGCGGTGCCGCATCTTTATCCGTGCGAATCCGTGCTCATCCGTGGTTCTGCGAAATACGGCTTCGGTTTGCGAGGGCGTTGGCGAGGCCTTCGGTCAGGGTAGGGTAGCGCGGAATGACGCCGAGCTCGTCGCGCATGCGGCGGGTGTCGAGCCGGCGCGACTCGCGCACGAACGCGAGCATGCCCGGTGATAGCTTGTCGTCCGCCTCGGCCAGCGGTACGCAGGGCGGGCGCGGCAGACGGACCGCGTCGGCCACGCGGTAGAGGTAGTCCGTCATGGTGGTCGGATGGCCGTCGGCCACGTTGTAGACCTGCCCTGGGACACCGCGTCGTGCCGCCGCTTGCAGTGCCGCCACCAGGTCATCCACGTGGATGCGATTGCTCCAGGGCGCGTCATCGGGACAGACCACGGTCGTCGTGGCGAGCCGATCGGTTGGCAAGCGGGCCGGCCCGTAGATCCCGCCCACCCGGAGAATGACCAGCTCGGTCCCGTATGTCTCGCACCAGGCGTGCGCAATCTGCTCGGCTGCCAGACGCCGTCGCGCCCGCTTCGTGCTCGGGGCCGGCGTTCGCAACTCGTCGGTCCAGGCGCCGCCGCAGTCGCCATAGACGCCGGAGGTGCTCAGATAAACCAAGCGCCGCGGGACGGCCTCGGTGCATGCGGCCAGGAAATGGCGCAAGCGGGGATCGTCCTCGTCGCTATCGGGGGCGGGTGGGACCAGGTAGAACACCGCGCTATCCGCCGCAGCGGCGGGCGGCTCCTCGATAGGCTGATCCAGATCGATTGCGGCGGCGGCGATGCCGCGGCGCCCGAGATGCGCCGCCGATTGGGCGCTACGCACGAGCGCGACGGGCCGGGTCCCGGCGCCGATCAGCGCGCGGGCGAGGCGTTGGCCGACGTAGCCGCAACCGGTGATGAGAGGCGTGGAAATCCCGGGCACGAAAGCTCTCTGCCTGAACGTGCCCGGGATTTTGACACACGGTTGGCTCCCGTTCAGGACGAACGGGAGCCTTCCGTTACTGCGGGTTACGCTTGGCTGGGTTGCTGCGCCATGCCCGGACGCGCGTCGCCCATGGGGCCGCCGGCCGGGTCGCCGGGCGAGCGGGCGCTGGTGAACTCGGGATAGGCCTCGAGTCCGCACTCGGCCAGGTCGACACCCTCGTACTCCTCCTGGTGGCTCACCCGCAGGCCCATGACCGCCTTGAGGATGGCGAACACGAGGGCGCTGGCGATCGCCACGAAGGCGAAGATGGACACGATGCCCAGGATCTGCGGGCCGATCGAGGCGTCGGCGTTCGACGCCGGCACGATCAGCACACCCCAGATACCGGCCGTGCCGTGGACCGAGATGGCGCCAACCGGATCGTCGACCTTCATGCGGTCCAGGGCGAGCACCGAGAACACCACGATGATGCCACCGACCGCGCCGATCAGCGTGGCCGCCAGCGGACTCGGCGCCAGTGGCTCGGCCGTGATCGATACGAGACCGGCGAGCGCGCCGTTGAGCGCCATCGTCAGATCCGCCTTGCCCCATTTGACCTTGGCCGTGATGAGCGCCGCGAGCAGGCCGCCGGCGGCTGCGGTATTGGTGTTCAAGAAGATCTTGGCCACCGCGTTGGCGTCGGCGACGTTCGACACGATCAGCTGCGAGCCACCGTTGAAGCCGAACCAGCCGAGCCACAGGGCGAATACGCCCAGCGTCGCCAGCGGCATGTTGGCGCCCGGGATGGCCCGCGGACGGCCCTCGGCGTCGTACTTGCCGTCGCGCGCGCCGACCATCAGAGCACCGACGAGCGCGCCGACGGCGCCGGTCATGTGCACGATGCCCGAGCCGGCGAAGTCGGAATAGCCGGCTTCGGCCAGGAAGCCGCCGCCCCAGGACCAGTACGCCTGGATCGGGTAGATGAAGCCGGTCATGAACACGGCGAAGGCCAGGAACGACCAGAGCTTCATGCGCTCGGCGACCGCGCCGGAGATGATCGACATCGTCGCCGCCACGAACACGACCTGAAAGAAGAAGTCGGAGTAGTTCGAGTAATACGGCGCGTCATCGCCGCCGGCGAGCACCGATGCGGTCGTGTTATCCGCCCCGATCAGGAAGTCCAGCGCCGGGATGACGCTGGTCACGCCGCCGCCGTACATGAGCTGATAGCCCACGATCAGGTACATCACGCAGGCGATCGAGTAGAGCGCCACGTTCTTCGTCAGGATCTCGGCGGTGTTTTTCGAGCGTACGAGGCCCGACTCCAGCATGGCGAACCCGGCAGCCATCCACATGACCAGGGCGCCACATACAAGGAAGTAGAACGTGTCCAGCGCGTAGGCGAGTTCGGTTGCTGCGTTCATTGCGTCCACGGTACGACCTCCTTTTTATAGGGCCGGCGAGCCGGTTTCCCCGGTGCGGATACGGATGGCCTGCTCGATCGGTTGGACGAAAATCTTGCCGTCGCCGATCTTGCCGGTATGGGCCGCGTTGCTGATGACCTCGATCGCGCTGTCGACGAGTTCGTCGTCGACGACCACGTCGACGCGGATCTTGGGCAGGAAGTCGACGACGTACTCGGCACCCCGATAGAGCTCCGTGTGGCCGCGCTGGCGGCCGAAGCCCTTGGTCTCGGTGACCGTCATGCCCTGCATGCCGATCTCGGCCAGGGCTTCGCGTACCTCGTCGAGCTTGTAGGGTTTGATGACTGCGACGATGAGTTTCATCGGGTGCTGTCTCCTTGGGCTCGAAATCGCGGCTATGCCGCCGGTCGCCTGTGAGAGCAGGACCCGTGCCACTTACCGGATAGGCCTTTAAATCAGGGAGTTGTGAGATCCGGGGGAGGGGATATGCACCATGCTGGTGCGTTCTGGGGCGCGGCTGCACCATGGATGGGCGGGCCGGCGGCCGCCGGGGCTGCGCCCTGCACGCGGGTAGGGCCGCCCCTTGCGCGCCAGCCGCGAAGCGGCGGGGCGCAGGGATGCGCCCGGCCATATCGGCTCGCTGTGCCACGTGCTCGCGACGGCGCAGGTTGCTCGGATGGGCCCTAGCTGTCTCGCAAATCCGTTCGGTTTTCGCCGGGTCTTGAGGCGCCTGGCGGCGTTGCGCCTCCTCACCCTAGGGCGCGCTATGACTCGTCGGCACGCCTTGCCAATCGCCCCAATCCCTCGCCGAACAATCCGACGAACTTACGAGACAGGGACACTAGGCCGCGCGTAGTTTCTCGGCGTGGTAGTAGATGTGATCGCCGATGAAGCTGGCGATGAAGTAGTAGCTGTGATCGTAACCCGGCTGCATGCGCAGCTTGAGCGGGTGCTGGCGCGCCTCGCAGGCCTGCTCGAGGCGTTCGGGCTGCAGCTGCACGCCGAGGAACTGGTCCGCCTCGCCCTGATCCACCAGCAGCGGGATCTGGCGCTCGGCGCCTGCGACCAGCTCGCAGGCGTCCCATTCGCGCCAGCGCTCGCGGTCGGGCCCGAGATAGCCGCCGAAGGCCTTCTCGCCCCAGGGGACCTCGGTGGGATTGACGATCGGGGCGAACGCCGACACCGACCGGTAGCGCTCCGGCTCGCGCAGCGCGGCGATCAGCGCGCCGTGGCCGCCCATCGAATGCCCGCTGATCGAGCGGGAGCCCGCGATCACCGGGAAATGCGCCTCGACGAACTCGGGCAGCTCGCGGGTGACGTAGTCGTACATGTGATAGTGGCGTGACCAGGGCTCGGCCGTGGCATTCAGGTAGAAGCCCGCCCCGGTGCCGAAATCGAAGCTATCGTCCTCCCCCGGCAGGTCCAACCCGCGCGGGCTGGTGTCCGGTACCACCAGCGCGATGCCGCATTCGGCGGCATAGCGCTGGGCTCCGGCCTTCTCGACGAAGTTGTTCTCGGTGCAGGTCAGACCGGAGAGCCAATACAGCGCCGGCACTTCGTGATGCTCGGCCTGTGGCGGCAAATAGATCGCGAAGCGCATCGAGCAGTCGCAGGCGTCGCTGCGGTGGTCGATGTGCTGCTGCCAGCCCTCGAACACCCGCACCTGGGCAGCGGGTTCGACATTCTTTTGCGTCATGGTCGTGATCCTCGCGTAGCCTGCGATGATGCCCGCAGAATGGTTCCCGGGCCGATCCGCCGAATGGTAGCAACCGCGGGCGGGCGCGCCGAAACGTGCTCAGGCGAGCGCCAGGCCCGCCGCGCCGTGACGTAGCGCCAATGTCCCGTCCATGAACGCCTCGAGCGCGTCGGAGACCAACTCAGCGCGCCAGCCGCTCAGGATCGCACCGGCCGGCTCGCCCGCCGCGATTCGGCCCAGCTCGCGGCGCGAGACCACGACGGCGGGATTGACCTCGTGCTCGGCGCAGCGCAGATGCGTGACCGCCTGCAATGCCTCCACCAGCGCGAGGCCCTGGCCGTCGAGTTCGGACGCGGAGGCGACCGGAGTTGGCAGGGCCGGCGGCGATTGTTCGCGGGCGTCCGCGATCAGCGCCAGCAGGTCCGCCCCGTAACGCTCCAGCGGACGTCCGCGCAGGCTGCGCAGACGTCCGATCTGCTTGCGATCGGCCGGCAGGGCGCGCGCCAGGTCCACCAGCGCCTCGTCGCGCACGATGCGTCCACGCGGCACGTTGTCGCTGCGGGCCTGGTGTTCGCGCCAGCGCGCCAGCGCGCGCGCGACCGAACGGCCCGCGCCGGATAGCCGGTCCACGCCCTTGAGCCGGCGCCAGGCGTCCTCCGGCGCACGTTCGTAGCGCATCGCGTCGCGCAGGCGCGCGAACTCCTCCTCGACCCACGCCAGGCGCTGGCGCGCCACCAGCCCCTGCTCCAGGGCTTGATACAGCGGCACGAGATAGCGCACGTCGTCGGCTGCGTAGCGCAGCGCCGCCGTCGGCAGCGGCCGCTCGCGCCAATTCGTGCGAGCGTGGCCCTTGGTGAGGCGCACGTCGAGCAAGGCCTCCACCAGACGGCCGTAGCCGGCCTGCTCCGGGAAACCCAGCAAGGGCGCGGCCAGCTGCGTGTCGAACACCGGCGCGGGCAGCCGCCCCGTGGCCTGATAGAACACCTCCAGATCCTGGTCGGCGGCATGCAGCACCTTGGTCACCGCCGAATCGGCGAGCAGCTCGAACAGCGGCTCGAGGTCGTCGAGCGTCAGCGGATCGATGCAGGCGAGGTGGGCGTCGGTGGCGACCTGGATCAGGCAGAGCTGCGGCCAGTAGGTGTCCTCGCGGATGAACTCGGTGTCGAGCGCGAACCAGTCGCGCTCGCGCAGGCGTGCGACCGTGTCGGCCAGCGCCTCGGGCGTTGTGATTAGTGGTGGCGTCTCGGACATGGCGTTAGAGGATAGCATTGCGGAGACGGATGCCCGTTCCGGGTGCGGGGGAGCGCCCTGATATGATCGCGGCATGTCTGCTGCAGCCCCCGCCACCCTGTTCTGGCACGACTACGAGACCACCGGCGCGGACCCGCGGCGCGACCGCCCGCTGCAGTTCGCCGGCATCCGCACCGACCTGGACCTCGAGCCGGTCGAGGAGCCGTGCGTGTTCTACTGCCGGCCGCCGGCCGACACGCTGCCGGCGCCGATGGCTTGCGCCGTCACCGGTCTGGGCCCGCGGCGGGCGCAGGCGCTGGGCCTATCCGAGGCCGAGTTCGCCGCGGCCGTGCTCGAGGAGCTGGGCCGGCCCGGTACCTGCGCCGTGGGTTATAACTCGCTGCGCTTCGACGACGAGGTCACACGCCACCTGTTGTGGCGCAACCTATACGAGCCCTACGGCCGCGAGTGGCGCAATGGCAACTCGCGCTGGGACCTGATCGACACGCTGCGCCTGGCCCGGGCGCTGCGGCCCGAGGGGCTCGTCTGGCCCGAGCGGGAGGACGGCTGTCCGTCGTTTCGGCTCGAGGACCTGGCGGCGGCGAACGGGATCGAGCACGACGCGCACGATGCCCTCGCGGACGTGCGCGCGACCATCGAGCTGGCACGGCGGCTGCGGGCCGCCCAGCCGCGCTTGTACGAATTCGCCTTGGGCCATCGCGACCGCGCCAGCGCTGGTGAGCTCCTGCGCCTGGATGCCGCGGAACCGGTGCTGCATGTCTCGAGCAAGTATGCGGCGGCGCGCGGCTGCATCGCGCCGGTGGCCGCGCTCGCGCCGCACCCGGTCAATCGCAACGGCATGATCGTGGCCGACCTCGCGGCCGATCCGGCGCCCTTGCTCGACGGCGAACCCAATGACCTCGCGGCGGCGCTGTTCACACCGGCGGCCGAGCGCGACCCCGCGGCCCCGCTGGTGCCGCTGAAGGTAGTCCGGCTCAATGCCGCGCCCGTGATCGCACCGATGTCGACCCTGACGCCGGAGGCGGCTTCCCGCTTGGCCATCGACCCGGAGGCCGCGCGGGCGAACCTCGCCCGCTTGCGCGCCGCGCCGGGGCTGGCCGACCGCCTGCGCGCGGTATTCGATCCGCCGACGCCGGTGGAGGCGGACGTCGATGTCGCGCTATACGACGGGTTCGTGCCGGATGCTGACCGCGGGCGCATGGACACCGTGCATCGCTGCGCGCCGGACGATCTCGCCGGGTTCGATCCCGGCTTCGTCGATGCGCGCCTGGCCGAGCTGTATTTCCGCTACCGCGCGCGCAACTGGCCCGGCACGCTCGACGAGGGCGAACGGGCGCGCTGGGACGAGCTGCGCCGCCGGCGCCTGCTCGACGGTGCCTGCGGCAGCCCGCGTTCGCTGGCCGAGTTCCGCACTGCCTTGGCCGAGGCGCGCGAGGCCGGGCAGCTCGGCGCGGAGCTGGCGAGCGAACTCGAGGGCTGGGCCGAGGAATTGACCGCCGATTTGCCCGCCACCGCCGGGCCCGTGCATGCGTGAGCGGCTGATCGAGGCGGCGCACGACGGCGCGACCGCGATGCTGTTCCTGACCCGCGTGCCCGTGCCCTGGCGCGTCCCCGGTGTCGAGCAGCGCCTCGGGCGCTCGGCGCCGTGGTTCCCCGTGGTCGGCCTCGCCATCGGCGGCGCCGGTGCGCTCGCCTGGTGGTGCGGCGCGGCATTCTGGAATCCGCTCATCGGCGCCGTCCTCGCCGTCGCCGCCACGGCCCTACTCACCGGCGCATTCCACGAAGACGGGCTCGCCGATACCTTCGACGGTCTCGGCGGCAGTCCCGAGCGCGCCCGCGCGCTCGAGATCATGAAGGACAGCCGCCTGGGCACCTACGGCGCCCTGGCGCTGATGACGGTCGTCCTCGCCCGCGTCACGGCCCTGATCACCCTCGGCGCGGCGGCGCCCGCCGCCCTCATCGGCGCGCACGCGCTCGCCCGCTTCTCCAGCCTGCCGCTGATCCGTGCGCTGCCCTATGCGCGCGCGGACGAGGACTCGGGCACGGCCCGCCCGTTCGTCGGCGGGCTCTCGCGGACCGGCCTGCTGGCGGCGACGGCGTTCACGTTGATCGCCACTACCGCACTATGGGGCGCCGCCGCCCCGGCCGCATGGCTTGCCTGCGCGCTCGCCACGCTCCTGATCGCGGCCTGGTCACGGCGCCGCCTCGGCGGCATAACCGGCGACAGCGTCGGCGCCGCCAATCAGCTTGCGGAGGTCTCGATCTACCTGGCCCTGGCGCTGTGAATCGGGGGACCGGCCGGATGCGGCCCTTAGCAGGCTGTTGAAAAACAGCCTGCTAAGGCGGGACAGGGATGTCCCGCCGCGAATCAGGCACTGCAAGTGCCTGATTCGCGTAGCCGGGGACGGACATGCGCCGGCCCCGGCGCGTTGAAAATGGGCAGGATTGCCCATTTTCAACACCCTGGTAGGGTTGATGGGTCGCATGCGACCTTATATTATCGAAAGAACTCCATCATCGGATGAGGGCCGCGATGCACCCTCAGCTCACAAAGCAACAGCGACACCGCCAGCGGCTGCGTGCCGCCGGGCTGCGGCCGGTGCAGATATGGATACCCGATCGGCGGGTGCCGGGATTCGCCGAGGAGTGCCGCCGTCAGGCGCGCGTGGCCAATGCAGCGGCCGAAGTCGAGGGCGATGCGCTCGATTTCATCGAGGAGGTCGCCGATTGGGGCGATGACACCGAGGCCACGGAGTGAAGCGGGGCGACCTGGTGACCGTCGCAGCGCGTGGTCGCTACAGCGGGAAGCCACGTCCAGCATTGATTGTCCAGGCGGACGAGTTCGACGAGATCGACAGCGTCGTGGTTTGTCTGCTGTCCACAACCAGTATCGATGCTCCGCTATTCCGGCTATCGATCGAGCCGACGCAGGCGAACGGCCTCGCGCAAACCTGCCAAGCCAAGATCGATAAACTCGTCGCCGTGCCTCGGGCCAACCTCGGCCGGCACATCGGCGCGCTCGAGCGAGAAACTCTGCTACAGGTCGATCGTTCTCTGGCGCTTTTCCTCGGTATCGCGTGAGCCGGGAAGACGGGCTTCCGGTCGGTCGCGGTCCGGGGCGCCGAGCGGGAACAGAGGCGATAGGGCCGGGCCTTGTCCACGGCCCGCGCGAACGATGGGCGGGCGAGCAGGCGCTGCCGGTAAGCGTCGGCGTCGGCGTCGGTGAATTCTTTGCCGATGCGATGGGTCCAGTCGGCATAGAACAGCGCGGGTGCGGCGGCGCAGTCGGCGAGAGCTGAATCGTCGCCCGCAGCCGCCATGTGCTCGTCCAGCCAGCGATAGCCCGTCTCCAGCATGCGCTTCGCTTCGGCGACGCCTTGAGGATCGCGCTGCTCCGGCGCGCGCATGCTGTCTAAGACGACCTTCTGCTGTGGTGTCGACACGAACCGGTCCATGAACCGCACCTCGAGCGCGGTGGCCGGGTCCTCTGGGATCAGTTGCACCGGCCCCGGATACCGCAAACCGCGGTGCTCGATGATGACGCTCGACTCCGTCACCGTGCGGCCATCGTCCACGATCGCGGGGAAGTACTTGAACGCCATAGTGCCTCCAATTCGGCCATGGCCTGCGCGTCGTTCGACGCCAGCATGCGGTATTCGAACGGCGTCTCGCTCTCGTAGAGGGCAATCAGCACCTTCTGGCAATACGATGAGAAGGGATGGGAATAGAGCTTCGGCATGTTCGACTCGCTGCTGTCACGAATGGGGTCGGGCGTCCCGGCGAAGGAGCACCCGTTCACGCGCTTCGAATCTGAACGAATCCGCGCGCTTGATCCCCGGTCGTTTAGCAGGCTGTTGAAGAACAGCCTGCTCGCGGGACAGGGATGTCCCGCCACGAATCGGGCACTGTAAGTGCCTGATTCGCGTAGCCGGGTCCGGACATGCGCCGGACCCGGCGCGTTGAGATTGGCAGGACTGCCCATTTTCAACACTATTAGACAGCCCGCCCATCGAAGTGCTGGACCGGCAACGACTCCGGCTCGATCGCTTCAACGCAACGCACATTCACGGCTGCCATCGCCTGTCCGTCGGGACCGACACCTTCCCCGAACGGATGCATGCCGCAGACAGGGCAGAAGTGATGTTGGATCACGTGCTGGTTGAAGGTGTATGTGCTCATGGCTTCGGGTTCGGTCAGGAGGCGCAGGCTCTGGCGCGGAATGAACCAGAGCAGGGACCCCTTGCGCTGGCAAATCGAGCAATTGCAGGCCACGACCTGGTCGATATCTCCCTCGGCCTCGAATGCGATCTGCCCACAGTGGCAACTACCTTGGTGCTTCATGGTTGACTCCTTGAGTGGACGCTAGCGTTCGACGAAGCTCTTCAAGCGGGAAAGGGCGTCATCCCATTGCTCGTTGACGACGTCGAGGTACGAGCGCGCGTCGTTGATCGCTTCCGGCACGTAGGAGAAACGGCTTTCCCGGCCGACGCGATCGGAGCGGACAATGCCCGCCTCCTCGAGCACGCGCAGGTGCTTGGTGATGGCCTGGCGCGTGAGCGGGAAGTCCGCAGCGAGCCCGATGATCGACCGGGGTTCGCCATCGGCCAGTTTCCGCACCAGCAGCAGGCGGCTCGGATCGCCCAGCGCAGCGAAGACCTGCGCGGGGTCGTGCCGTGCCGCCGTCGCGTCAGGACTCGACATGCGCCTGAATGTTGGTTACCTGATGGGCCCAGCCGGATTCATTCATGCGTAGCGCCTCCATGCGCCGGCCTTCCGGCAGGGCGCTGAACCCGGATTCGATGACGGTCAAACGGGTCCCGTCGACGGTCGGCTCGAGCCTGAACTCGACCAGCGTCGGCGGTTCGCTCGAATAATCGGCGTCGGGATCGACCGCATACGGGTGCCAGGTGAACGAGAACAGCGTCTCGGGCTCGATCGCCTGAACCGTCACCTCCCACTGCACGTGTTCGAGGCCGGGGATGGTGAGGCGGCCGCTGGTGACCTCGCCGGGCACGAACGGGCCGTCCAGTTCGACGCGGAACCATTGGCCGAACTCCCGGTGGTCGGTGAGCGCGCGCCAGACGCGCGCGACGGGCGCCTGCAGGTCGATGGTCTTTTCGATGCGGTCAGTCATAAGCGCAACCTCCTGGTTGCAATTGACTATTGCACAGGCGCCGGCCATGCGCAACCGTATCGTTGCGGGAAGGGTTAACAGGCCCTAGATCGAGGGGCGGCGCCCCGGCGGCGTCACAAGGCACGAGGCGCCCAGAACCAGTTGGCAGAGCTGGCGATCGATCTGGCGCTTGCCGCCTGAACCGTCCAGACTCACCACAGTCTGAGGGAGGGCCGTCCGGTCCCTCGATCGGACACGGCAGGACAAGGCGATATTCGCTGGCTCCGTTCTCAACGGCTTGCAGCGATAGAGCGTGCCGGCAGGCTGTGGAATCTCCGAACGGATCCGGGATTCCCTGGAACATCGCGCGGCTCCGGATAGCCAGGCCGCGTGCCCCGCGAGGGTAGGAGACCCTTGGCGCAACAAATACGGAATCATCGACATGGACGAGTCGTTCGAAACCCCCTCCGCGCGTTCCACCGCCGCGCTCGACTGGCGCGGTCCCGCACCCGCCGGCACCCGCGCCGCGAATGGCCCCGGCGAGGAGCTATGGATCCTAGCCGAGCATCTCCAGACCGGTGTCCTCGCCGAGGATCGGGACGGCCGCGTGCGGCTCGCGAACCGCCTATTCTGCGAGCTGCTGTGCGCCCCGGAGGTGTCGCCGCAAGCGCTGGTGAATCAGCCGGCACGGCGGGCCGCGCGCGCGGCGGCACGCCGGCTCCGCGAGCCGGCCGCGTTCTTCGCCTGGATCAGCGGCGTG
This sequence comes from uncultured Ectothiorhodospiraceae bacterium, assembly GCA_964625925.1. Classification (GTDB taxonomy): domain Bacteria; phylum Pseudomonadota; class Gammaproteobacteria; order XJ16; family Halofilaceae; genus Halofilum. Next base: position 17,992 of record CAZVBX010000027.1, read on the forward strand.
GCGCGGCGCCAGTCCGCGGTGACCGGGCAGGAGTTCGAGTGCCGCGACGGGCGGGTGATCACCCTCGCGCACACGCCGGTCGCGCAGGGCGAACTCGCCCGCATCTGGCAGTGCCAGGACGTGACCGAGCAGCGCCGGTCCGAGCAGCGGCTGCGGGCGCTCGCTCAGACCGACGAGCTGACCGGCTTGCCCAATCGCCGCTACGTGCTGGAGGAACTCGGCCGGGAGATCGCGCGCTTCCGCCGCGGCGGGCGCGTGGCCTCGGTGCTGATGCTCGACCTCGACGGCTTCAAGCAGATCAACGATCTGCAGGGTCACGCGCGGGGCGACCGCACGCTGTGTGACCTGGCGGGCGTGCTGAGCCGGCGTTGCCGGACGCCCGATACCGCGGCCCGGCTCGGTGGTGACGAATTCCTGATGATCCTGCCGGAGACCGGTCGCGAGGGCTGTTGCGATATCGCCGAACGGCTCATGCGCGAGATTCGCGCCGGCGGTCGCGGGCGGGTCAGCGTCAGCGTTGGTGCGACCACGCTCGCGCACTGCGACGCGCACGTGGACTCGGTCCTCGCGCGGGTCGATCGCGGGCTCTACGCCGCCAAGGAGTGCGGGCGCGACTGCCTGCGCTACGTCGACGCCGATCCGGGCGTCGAGCCCGGCCCGCGGCCCGCTTCCGTCGGGCTACGCCCCGCCGGTTGAGCCAGGCACCGGGCCCCGCCGGGGGGCGCATTGGACGAGCCCCTGGCGTGCGGCCCGGTATTGCTCAGGTTTCGTATCGCACCTCGATGCCCCCGTCGTCGCGGCGCCAGATGGCGCCGGTGTAAACGGGGAACTGGCCGCGCTCGCGATCGGCGAGGTACAGCCGCAGGCTTTGCTCGATGACGGGGAAGGCCAGCTCGTCCCAGGGAATCTCGTCCGCGCCGAACCACCCCACCTCCAGGCTCTCCGGTCCCGCCTCGGCGGCGCCATCGGGCACGCGGGCCCGGAACATGACGTACACCTGGCTGATGTGCGGCAGGCTGAACAGCGCATAGAGCGAGAGCGCCGTGGTCTGAGCCCGGGCCTCCTCGAGGGTCTCGCGTGCGGCTGCCTCCGGCAGGGTCTCGCCGTCCTCCATGAAGCCGGCCGGCACGGTCCAGTAGCCATGGCGGGGCTCAATGGCCCGCCGGCACAGCAGCAGGCGGCCCGCGTGCTCGGCGATGCAGCCGGCGATATTGCGCGGGTTACTATAGTGGATCTCGCCGCAGTGGGTGCATACCCGGCGCTGGCGGTCGTCGCCCGTGGGGATGCGCCAGGCCATGTCGGCCGAGCCGCAGCGGCGGCAGAAGTTGGTCGAGTGTGTCATTCCTGCAAGCGTCCAGCCCGGAGGTGCTCGGCGGACGGGCCCGGAAGCGTGCTGGCGGTTGCGCGCGCACGGCATGGGTGGAAGTTGCGCGGGCACGCGCGGCCGTTCCGGCGTCGGCACCCGGCCGCGGCGCTGGCCGCGAGCACCGGACTCTACTGGTGCATGGCGGGGGGTGCAATCGCGGGCGCCCAGGGTTTCGGTTGACCGTCGCGTGGGGCCCGATTACTTTGGCGCGCTGCCCGGGTCTCGCGGCGGGCGCGGTCGGCTCAGTCCGCATACGATGCACCCTGCCGGGAAGCGGATGCGTCCCGCCCTGAGGAAGCGCTGATCGCGGTCCTCGCGGCCCGCGATCGGACACGGGATCCGGACTGCGATTCCCGGATCCGTTCATGCTCGACGGATCACACGCCGCGAGCGTGTCGCCGCGTCCGTGTGCCGCGGCAATAGCGGCTTCGAACAAACGTAACCAGCCCTTTGTCCGCAACCTTATGGGGCGCGCCATGGACCGACCCGACTGGGTCGAGCAACTCGCGGCAGCATTGACCGAGGACGAACCGGACGCGCTGCGCGAGCTGCTCGACGGCGTGCGCCCCGCGGACGTCGCCGATGCCCTGGCGGAGCAGGAGCCGCCCGCCATCTGGCGCGCCCTGACGGCCCTGCCGACCGAGGATCGCGCCGAGGCATTCGGCTATCTCGTGCCCGAGCGCCAGCTCGCGCTGGCGCGCACCCTCGATCGCCGCCAGCTGGCGCATCTGTTCCGCCACATGTCGGCGGACGATCGGGCCGATCTGTTCAACCGCCTGGAACCGGAGCAGCAGGAGGAGCTGCTGCCCAGTCTGGCCCAGGCGGAACGCGAGGATATCCGTCAGCTCGCCGGCTACGAGGAGGGCACCGCCGGCGCGCTGATGACCTCCGAGTACGCGACGCTGTCGCCCGATCTGCGCGCGGCCCAGGCGATCTCGCGGCTGCGCCTGGAGGCCCCGGACAAGGAGACGATCTACCAGGCCTACGTGATCGACGACGAACGCCGCCTGCTCGGCACCGTCTCGCTGCGCGAGCTGGTCACGGCGCGCGCGCACGAGCGCGTGGCCGACCTGATGACGACCGATGTGGTCGCACGTCAGGCCAGCGATCCGCAGGAAGACGTGGCCTCGCTGATCGCCAAGTACGACCTGCTTTCACTACCCGTGCTGAACGAGGCGGGCCACCTGGTCGGCATCGTCACCTACGACGACGCCATGGACGTGGCCGAGGAGGAGGCGACCGAGGACTTCCACCGGGTGGGCACGGTCGCCACGCTCGACTCGAGCGTGCGCGAGGCCGGGGTCCCGTTGCTGTACCGCAAGCGTGTCGGCTGGCTGGTCGTGCTGATTTTCGCCAACGCGTTCTCCGGCGCCGGCATCTCGCTGTACGAGGAGACCATCGCCGCGCACGTGGTGCTGGTGTTCTTCCTGCCGCTATTGATCGCGTCCAGCGGCAATGCGGGCGCCCAGTCCGCCACGCTCACGGTGCGCGCGCTCGCCACCGGCGACATCCGGCCGAAGGATTGGACCCGCATGCTCGGGCGCGAGTTGATGGTGGCGGTGCTGCTCGGCGCCACCATGGGCCTGATCGTCTCCATGCTGGGAATCGTGCGTGGCGGCACCGGCGTTGCGCTCGTGGTCGCGCTGACCATGGTGCTGGTGGTCGTGGTCGGTAGCCTGCTGGGCATGTCGCTGCCGTTCGTGCTGGAGCGCGCGCGCCTCGACCCCGCGACCGCCAGCGTGCCGCTGGTGACCTCACTGGCCGACATCTCCGGCGTGCTGATCTACTTCTCGCTAGCGAGCTGGGCGTTGCAGATGCCGGCGCCGGGCTAGCCGCCTATCCGCGAAACCCGACGCGGGGGGCCTAGATTGCGTCCGCGGCGATCGGCGTGACGCAGCCGAGGTCGCAGCGGCGGATGGCGGCCTCCAGCGCCGCCACGGCCTCGGGTCGGGCGAATCCGCGCCGCCAGACCAGGGCGACCCGCCGTCGCGGCGCCGGCTCGGTGAACGGGCGCGCTGCCAGCAAGGGCGCGGCATAGTGGTCCTGCGTTACGGCCGTGCAGGGGAGCACGGTGATGCCCATGCCGCTGGCGACCATGTGGCGGATGGTTTCCAGCGAGGAGCCTTCGACCGCCGGCTCCGTGCCGGGGGTGTCAGCGAGATCGGCACCGCCGCAGTCGGGGCAGGCGGTCAGCACCTGCTCGCGGAAGCAGTGCCCGGAGCCGAGCAGCAGCACCTGCTGGTCGCGCAGCTCGCTGGGCTCCAGTTCGCTGCGCCCGGTCCAGGCATGGTGGGCCGGCACAACGACCCGGAAGGGCTCCTCGTACAGCGGCCGCGCCTGGGTGCCCGGCTGGGAGAACGGCAGCGCGATCAGGATCGCATCGAGATAGCCCTGGCGCAGACGCTCGCCCAGCCGCGCAGTGAAATTCTCCTCCACGATCAGCGGCATCTGCGGTACCGTCTCCTGCAGGATCGGTAGCAGGTGCGGGAACAGGTAGGGCCCGACGGTGTAGATCGCGCCGACGCGCAGCGGCCCGGCGAGCGGATCCTGCGCCTGATCGGCGACGCGCCGCAGGGCGTCGGTCTCGGCCAGCACCCGTTGGGCCTGTGCCACCACGCGCTCGCCGATCGGCGTCACCGCGATCTCGTTGCCGCCGCGCTCGAACAGCGTGACCCCGAGCTCTTCCTCGAGCTTGCGCACCGCCACCGACAGCGTCGGCTGGCTAACGTGGCAGGCGGTGGCCGCGCGACCGAAGTGGCGCTCGCGGGCGACGGCCACGATGTAGCGGAATTCGGTCAGGGTCATCCAAGCACCTGGTATCGGCTGACGGCGCGCCGGCGGGGCGCGCCCGGTGCGTACCGGGCCAGCCTAGCAAAATGGCAGCGTAACGGGCGGCCGTGCATGGGCCGCGGGCGGGCGCAATCGCCCACCGGCAATCGAGTAGACGAGAAGGGGGAGACAGCAATGGGCGCCGACACACCCATCCAGCGCGTGGCGTTTCTCGGCCTGGGCGTCATGGGCGGACCGATGGCCGGTCACCTGGCCCGCGCCGGCTACGAGGTCGCGGTGTACAACCGCACGCCGGCCAAGGCCACCGAGTGGACCCGGACGTACGGAGGCACGGTCGCGGAGACGCCGGCGCAGGCGGCCGCCGGTGCCCAGGCGGTGTTCGCCTGCGTGGGGCGCGATGCCGATCTGCGCGCGGTGACGCTGGAGCCGGATGGTGCCTTCGAGGCACTGGAGCGCGGGGCCGTGTTCGTCGATCACACTACGGTCTCGGCGGCGATCGCGCGTGAGCTCGCCCAGGCCGCGGCCGAGCGTGAGGCGGGCTTCGTCGACGCGCCCGTCTCGGGCGGGCAGGCCGGCGCCGAGCAGGCCCGCTTGGCCATCATGGCCGGCGGCACGGAGGCGGATTTCGCCCGCGTCGAACCGGTCTTGCAGACCTATGCGGCGCGGCTGGTGCATGTGGGCGGCGCCGGTGCGGGCCAGCTCACCAAGATGGTCAATCAGATCTGCATAGGCGGATTGATCCAGGGACTGGCCGAGGGCGTCGATTTCGCCCAGCGGGCCGGACTCGACCTCGATCGCGTGCTCGAGGTCGTCGGTGGCGGCGCCGCCCAGTCGTGGCAGATGGACAACCGCGCTCAGACCATGGCCGAAGGCCGCTTCGACTTCGGTTTTGCGGTGGAGTGGATGCGCAAGGATCTGGAGATCGTGCTCGACGAGGCCCGCCGCACGGGTGCGAGCCTGCCCGTGACGGCGCTGGTGGATCAATTCTACGGCCAGCTCGAGCGGCGCGGCTACGCGCGCGAGGATACCTCCAGCCTGATCCGCCTGCTGGCCGATCCCTGAGCGGCGTTGCGCCTAGGGCCTGTTGACCCTTCCCGCGATCGCCGCGAGGACATCGGGAAGGGTTTTCCAGGCCCTAATCCCGTGCATCACCTCCTTGACAGCAGCGCCTCAGTCGCGTCGCAGGGCCGCACTTATGCACAAGCATTGGCTGCGCGGCCGTGAAACCGATTCCTGTTATCCCACCGTGTCGACGGTGTTTCGTAACTATATGACAAATCGAGGAATTTTGGATTCTGGTGAGAAAGTAACCAATCTGGAGAAGGCTGCGGCGAGCGGCCGCGCAGCGGCGAAATCCAACACGCTGTCCACAAAGTTATCCACAGGTTCTGGGGATAAGTGATTTCCCTTGAGCGGACAACCACTTACACGCCCTGCGCCGGCCCGGTTCGACGCCCACGCGCCGCCTCGGCGATAATGGCAGGCCCGGCTGCCGCCGGGATTCCCCCGATTATCCGGTACGACGATGACCGCATCCGACGCTAGTGCGACCTTCAACGGCTTCAGCTTCGCCGACCTCCAGTCCGCCGACGGGCTCGCCGCCGTGGACGACCGCTTCCGCGAGACGCTGCGCGCCCGTGACGCCGAGCTGGCCCAGCGCTTGCAGGCCTACCGGGCCGGAGCCGACCTCGGGCCCATGGAGCTGTCGTCGCTGTTGATGGAGCTGGGGCCGCACCTGGAGGCGTTCGTCGGTGAGCTGTTCGGCGTGGGCGACAGCGTCGAGGCGCTTGCCGCCGAGATCGCGGGGCACGACCCCGTGCTGCGCTTCAAGAACGAGTTCGTGCTCAAGCGCTCGCGCAAGGTGCGGGAACTGCCGGCGGAAGGCTTCGACGCGCTCGATGCCTGGGTGGAGGCGCAGATCGACGCCTGGCAGACCGACCGCGAGGCGGCCATCGCCCGCTGGGCTACCCGCCTGCTTGTCGACCCCGAGGCCAACGCCGAGGCCATCGAGCGCGCGACGCTGTGGTGCGTGGCCGCCCAGCGCACCGAAGCCGGGCAGGCCGCGGTGGCCGGCTGGACCGCGTTCAATCTCCCCAGCAAGGTCGATCATTCGATGCTGGTGCCGCTGGTGGGCGTGGGCGACACGCGTGTGGGCCGTCTGGAGGGCGACCCGCTGCAGCAGCGCCGCCGCGACGGCTTCGAGCTGACCGACGCGCGCATGAATCAGCGCCAGGTCCAGGGCGAGGTCAACTACTGCATCTACTGCCACGAGCACAACGGCGACTTCTGTTCCAAGGGCTTTCCGGAGAAGAAGAAGCAGCCCGAGCTCGGCCTCAAGGTCGATCCACTGGGCAACACGCTCACCGGCTGCCCGCTGGAAGAGAAGATCTCCGAGATGCACGTGTTCCGGCGCGATGGCCACCCGGTCGCCGCGCTGGCGGTGGCCATGGTGGACAACCCGATGGTGCCGGCCACCGGCCACCGGATCTGCAACGACTGCATGAAGGCCTGCATCTACCAGAAGCAGGATCCGGTCGATATCCCGCAGGTGGAGACCGGCACGCTGACGGACGTGCTGCGCCTGCCATACGGCGTCGAGGTCTACGACCTGCTGGCGCGCTGGAATCCGCTGCGCCGCGAGCAGTACGTGCAACAGCCCTACAACGGCCGCCGGGTGCTGGTGACCGGCATGGGGCCGGCCGGTTTCACCATGGCGCATCATCTGACCATGGCCGGCTGCGCCGTCGTCGGCGTCGACGGCCTCAAGATCGAGCCGCTGCCGCGCGAGCTGATCGATCAGCCAGTGCGCGACTGGGACATGCTCGAAGAGCCGCTCGACGAGCGCATCGTGCTCGGTTTCGGTGGGGTCGCCGAGTACGGCATCACGGTCCGCTGGGACAAGAACTTCCTCAAGCTGATCTACCTGACACTCGCGCGGCGCGCCAACTTCTCCGTGCACGGCGGCGTGCGCCTGGGCGGCACACTGCGTCTGGAGGACGCCTGGGAGCTGGGCTTCGATCATGTCTGCGTGGCCACCGGCACCGGCCTGCCGCGCGTGATCAGCATGGGCAACTCGCTTGCGCGCGGCATGCGCCAGGCCAGCGATTTCCTCATGGCGCTGCAGCTCACCGGCGCCGGCAAGGAGACCAGCCTCGCCAACCTGCAGGTGCGCCTGCCGGCCGTGGTCATCGGCGGCGGTCTGACGGGCGTCGATACCGCGACCGAGGCGCAGGCCTATTACATCAAGCAGGTCGAAAAGACCCTGATGCGCTACGAGGCGCTGACGGCGGAGCAGGGCGAGGCCGCTGTGCGCGGGGTCCTCGGCGAGGAGGATACCGAAATCCTCGACGAGTTCCTCGAGCACGGCCGCGCCGTACGCGCTGAGCGCGCGCGTGCGGCTGCTGTCGGTGAACAGCCCGACTTCGCGCCGCTGTTGCGCGCCTGGGGCGGCGTCACCATCGCCTATCGCAAAGGGCTCAACGACTCGCCCGCCTACACGCGTAACCACGAGGAGGTCACCAAGGCGACCGAAGAGGGCATCTACTACGCCGAGGGCCTCGATCCGATCCACTGCGAGCTCGACGGCTACGACCACGTGCGCGCCCTGGTGTGCCGCCGCATGCAGCTGCAGAACGGGCGCTGGCTGGCCAGCCGCGAGGAGGTCCGGTTGCCGGCGCGGGCGGTGTTCGTGGCCGCCGGCACAGTGCCCAACACCATCTACGAACGCGAGCATCCCGGCACGTTCGCGCTCGATGGCGATCACTTCCTGCCGCACGTCGAGCACCGCGACGGCCTGCAGCCGGTCGAGACGGCGCCGCACGCCAAGTCACCCGAGTTCGGCCCGTTCACCTCGTACCAGCAATTCGGCCGTGTGGTCAGCTTCATCGGCGATACCCACCCGGCGTTCCACGGCAGCGTGGTCAAGGCGATCGCGTCGGCGGCGCGGTCGTATCCGCAGATCCTCGATGCGCTGGCGGAGCGCCCGGCGGCCCATCAGGCCACCGACACGGACTGTGAGCGGTTCCTCGGGCAGATGCGCGATCGCCTGCAGGCCGAAGTGGTCTCGGTCGATACCAGCAACCCCGGGGTCGCCGAGGTCTGGGTGCGTGCGCCCATGGCCGTGCGCAACTTCCGGCCGGGACAGTTCTACCGCATGCAGACCTACGAATCACTGGCGCCGGTCGTCGCCGGCACGCGCCTGCAGGTGCCGCTGCTGACCGTATCCGGCGCCGGTACCGAAGGCGACATGGTGCGCCTGATGGTGCTGCAATGGGGTGCCGGTCCGCGCCTGATCTCGCGCCTGCAGGCGGGCGATCCAGTCGTGCTGATGGGCCCGACCGGCAAGCCGACCGAGATCCCGCAGCGCGAGACGGTGCTGGTCGTGGCCGGCCGCTGGGGAGCGGCGGCGATGCTCGACATCGGCGCTGCGCTGCGGGCGGCGGGCAACCGGGTGCTCTACGTGGCCGCCTTCGGCAGCGCCGCCGACGTCGATCACCAGGGCGAGCTGGAGTCGGCGGCCGACCAGATCGTGTGGGCGACCGCGTCGGAGCCGCTGGTGGAAGCGCGGCGCCCGGGCGATGCGGCCGTGGCGGCCACCGACATGGTCGATCTGGTGCGCCGCTATGGCACCGGCGAGATCGCCCAGGGCGGCATCCGCCTGGCCGACGTCGACCGCATCCTGGTCATGGGGGGCACCGGCTTGTTGCGCGGCTTCCAGGAGGCGCTGGTCGACGGCCCGCTGGAGGGGCAGTTCCGCTCGGATGTGCGCGCCCTCGGCACCGCCGGTAGCCCCATGCAGTGCATGCTCAAGGGCGTGTGCGCCCAGTGCCTGCAGTGGCAAAAGGATCCGGAGACCGGCAAGCGCACGCGCGCCGTATTCTCCTGCGCCGAGCAGGACCAGCCGCTGGCGTGGATCGACCTGGACAACCTGGCGGCGCGCCAGCAGCAGAACCGGCTACCGGACCGCCTCACGGCCATGTGGCTCGAGCACGTCCTGACCCAGGCGCCCGACCCGGAGGAAGCGGCCGAGGCTTAGGAGGCTGTCCGAGAAACCCGGCGCCTCGCGCGCGTCCCACAGCGGCGGCTTTGCCGGGCGCATCCCTGCGCCCGGCCGCTGCGCGGCTGGCGCGCAAAATCGCTCCCGGCGATTTTGTGCGCGATCCCTCAACTCGCATGGGAACCACCATGCTCGTTTCACGATCACGCAAGTCCGCTCGCTGTGCCACGCGCTCGCTACGGCGCAGATTTCCCGGACAGCCTCCTAGAACAAGCACGTCGGCGCGAGCATGCGTAAGCTTGGCCACATGGGCTACGGAGTGGTGATGTCGGTTCGCCCATTGACGCCCGAAATCCCGCTCAAGCGGGTTGCGACGCCAGACGGCATCCGACCCCTTGCCAGGCCGCCTTTCCAGACCGCCTCCATCTACCGCGATGAGCGGTCAGTGGCCGAGCGGCGCTTTAACATGTTCTTCCCAATATGTTACAATTATGGATAGTTATTAACATAAATCCGGAAGATGTTAACGCAGAGCTACGAGATCCAGCCCCTGCCTCCCGCTGGCGACCTCGAAACGGTGGAGGTGCTGCGGGCACTCGCCGACGCAAACCGCGCGCTCGCCGAACTCAAGGGGCGTGCGGGCGTAATACCCAATCAGGGGATGCTGATCGACACGCTCGTGCTACAGGAGGCCAAAGCCAGTTCCGAGATCGAAAACATCGTCACCACGCAGGATCAATTGTTCCAGGCGGACATCTTTCCCGGCGGTCCCGGTCCTGCAGCCGCCAAGGAAGTGGCGCTGTACCGCGACGCTCTAAAGCTCGGCCATGACCGCTTGGTCGACACTGGTGGGTTGATCTCGACCAATACCCTGGTCGATATGTTTCGCCTTCTGAAGGGGCGTAGCGGCGGCTTTCGCTCGACTCCCGGAACCGCACTAAAGAATGAGACTAGCGGTCAGGTCGTGTACGTACCGCCACAGGACAGGAGAGACATCGATCGCCATATGGTGGATCTGGAGCGCTTCATTAACGACGATAGCGTCTGTTCGTTCGATCCGCTCATCAAGATGGCTCTGATTCACCATCAGTTCGAAAGTATCCATCCATTCCCTGATGGAAACGGGCGCATCGGGCGGATTCTCAACGTTCTATATCTCACTCGTTCCGGACTGCTCGATATCCCCATTCTCTATCTGAGCCGGCACATTACTCGGACCAAGGTCGAGTATTACCGACGCTTGCAGGCGGTTCGGGAAGATGGGGATTGGCATGCCTGGATCCTGTACATGCTAGAGGCCGTGGCCCAGACCGCGGAGACGACCCTGGAACTCGTCGAAGGCATCCGAAACCAGATGCAGTCCGTCAAGCACAAGATGCGCGAAGGCCTACCGAGGATCTATTCGCAGGACCTGCTCAACAATCTCTTTCGACATCCTTATACACGGATCGAATTCGTCGTGAAGGATCTTGGCGTCGCGCGACAGACTGCCGCCAAGTACCTCGATAGCCTGGCGGATAGCGGGTTCGTCGAGAAACATCGTGCAGGACGAAGCAACTACTACATCAATACGGAACTCGTGGAGCTGTTTCTCAACGTCTCAGGCGAGGGATGAGTCGTCACGGCCGGGACCAAAAAAGGGCGTCATAGGATCGCGTCTTTCAGGCTCTCCTGAACTTTCGGTGGTTCGCCGCGCCGTTGCTTCGCTGCGCTCGCAATGATGTTCCTATCGGCTACTCGCGACGACTCGTTGCGTGGGATGCGCGGACTCGACTACGCAGCGTTCTGCCATTTCGCGCGACATGCCTACCCGAACGCACGTGCAGGTGTGCCGTTACCGCGCCGCTACCGGCGACCCACCGAAAGAGCAGAAGAGGCTGAAATGTCAAGAGAGGCAGATTTGCCGGCTTCCGCCGTGGGCGTGTACGCTCAAGCTTCGGAAAACCGGGCCAACATCGATGGCGGGCACTTGCGTAAGCCAAGCGGTCGGGGCGCTCACGCGATCGATCACCCTCATGGCCGTTGCCGCCGCAAGCGCGGCCCACGGCGCCTCGTTACGATGTGGCGGCGACTTGGTGCAGGAGGGCGACTCCGTCCTTGACGTTCAAGAATCCTGCGGCGATCCGGCACGAGAGGTTGCCCTCGTCAACGACCATGGAGGCCGGGTCGGTACGGCCTTTTACTACCATGGCGGCTACGGCAAGGCCGACCGCAAAGTCATTTTCAGCGGCGGCCGCGTTACTCGCATTGACCGTTTGGATTGACCGGATGGTCGAGCAAGCGGGATCAGGTCTAGCATCGTGGCCTGACTCTGCTGGACCGCTGGCTGTACGCACATTTCGCTAGTTCCGACGGCATCTGGATACCCAACCCGAGCGCCGGGTACTCACCAACCCTGGTTCGACTTCGCCAATGGGATTCATTATCATCGCGCATCCCCGCGTTCCGCCGATGCCAAGTGAAGCCCATGTCCGCCCAGGCGGAGCAATCCAGTTTCCGTTCCCTGGTTCGTCTGTTGCGTTACGCCCGCGGCTATCGCCGTCGGCTGATCGCCGCCACCGCCTGCTCGGTGATCAACAAGCTGTTCGACATCGCCCCGGAAATCCTCATTGGCATTGCCATCGATGTCGTCGTCAACCAGGAGGATAGCTTCGTCGCCAGCCTGGGCCTGGATACCCCCGAATCCCAGATCACTGCCCTGGCCGTGCTCACCTTCCTGATCTGGGGCGGGGAGTCGCTGTTCGAATACCTCTACATGACCCTATGGCGCAACCTCGCCCAGCGGCTGCAGGCCGATTTCCGTCAGGACGCCTACGAGCACATCCAGAAGCAGGACCTCGGCTTTTTCGAGGCGCGCTCGAGTGGCCAGTTGATCAGCGTGCTCAACGACGACGTCAATCAGTTGGAACGCTTCCTCGATGGCGGCGCCAATCAATTGGTGCAGGTCTTCGTCACGGTCGTCGCCGTCGGTGCTGTCTTCTTCGTGGTGTCGCCGTTGATCGCCATGCTCGCCTTCACCCCGGTCCCGCTGGTCGTCTGGGGCTCGTTCTTCTTCCAGAAGCGGGCCACGCCGCTCTACGCCCGGGTGCGCGACCGGGTCGGCGTGCTGGCCACCCGCTTGGCCAACAACATCGGCGGCATGACCACCATCAAGGCCTTCACCGCCGAAGATACCGAGGCCGCCCGGGTGCGCGCCGACAGCGAGGCCTACGCCGAGGCCAACCGCCGGGCCATCGCCGTCAGCTCGGCCTTCATTCCCATTATCCGCATGGCCATCCTGACCGGGTTTCTATTCACCTTCGTCGTCGGCGGGTTGCAGACGCTCCAGGGCAGCCTCAGCGTCGGCGCCTACGGCGTGCTGGTGTTCCTGACCCAGCGCCTGCTCTGGCCGCTGACCGCCCTGGCCCAGACGATCGATCTCTACGAACGAGCCATGGCCAGCGTGCGCCGCATCCTCGGGCTGATCGAGACACCCATCCAGATTCCGGACCAGGGCGAGGCCACGCTGGCCGAGCCGGTGCGTGGGCGGGTGACCCTCGAGGGCGTGTATTACACCTACCCGAGCAGTGGCGCCGGCATCCAGGCGATTGACCTGGATGTCGCCGCCGGCACGACGCTGGCCCTCGTCGGTGCCACCGGCTCCGGCAAGTCGACGCTGATCAAGCTGCTGCTGCGCTTTCACGAGCCGGACAGCGGCAGCATCCGGGTGGACGGCGCGCCCATCGAGTCGGTGACGCTGCGCAGCCTGCGTTCGGCCATCGGCCTGGTCAGTCAGGATGTCTTCCTGTTCGAGGGCAGCATTCGCGACAACATCGCCTATGGCCGGCCCGGGGCCAGCGAGGTCGAGGTGACCGAGGCGGCACGCACGGCCGAGGCCTGGGAGTTCATTCAGCGCCTGCCCGACGGTCTGGACACGACCGTGGGCGAGCGTGGCGTGCGCCTGTCCGGCGGCCAGCGCCAGCGGCTGTCGCTGGCCCGGGCGCTGCTCAAGGACCCGGCCATCCTGGTGCTCGACGAGGCCACCAGCGCGGTCGACAACGAGACCGAGGCGGCCATTCAGCGTTCGCTGAAGCGTATCGCCCACGGCCGCACCGTCATCATGATTGCGCACCGCCTGTCGACCATCGTTCACGCCGATCAGATCGTCGTGCTCGAACATGGCCGGGTGACCGAGCGCGGCACGCACGACGCCCTGATCGAGCGCCAGGCGGCCTACTGGTCGCAGTGGCAGGTGCAGACCGGCGGGGCGGCCTGACCCCCGGCAACGCCCCAGGCGGGCTTCATTGGGTAGCGAGCCGGTTAGTGCCATAGGAGCCCCCAGCTTTGCGGCCCTGCGTCACTTTCGGTGGGGCGCCGGCAGCGGCGTGGTAGCCGCACGCCGGCACGTGCGTTCGGGTGGGCGTGTCGCGCGGAATGGCAGAACGTATCGAGTCCGCGCATCCCACGCGACGAGTCGTCGCGAGGAGCCGACAGGCGACGCGGCGACCCAGCGTCGAGGCTAAGGCCTTGGC
>CAZVBX010000028.1:0-30927 GCA_964625925.1 uncultured Ectothiorhodospiraceae bacterium
TGCGGCGTTGCGCCACACAGGCTCCCGCCGCGGCGATCGCGGGAAGGGTTAACAGCCCTAGTGGGGCTCCCTAGAGCATACGCGTTAGATGCGGGATCGCCGCCGGAGTTCCCGCCGGCCGGCCGGGGGCGAGCGCCTGCGGGTGGCCCCGATCCCCCGTGGCGCGTGCTCCGCCACGGGGCGTCGTTGGCACGCACACCTGCATGGGTCTGTTACGATGAGGTCTACGGCTTCCACCGAGAGGTCCACATGTACACAGCCTCAGCCACCGCCAGCTTTCGTCTGGGCCAGGTCGTGCGCCACAAGGAGCACGGCTATCGCGGTGTCGTGTACGACGTCGACCCCGCGTACCAGGGCAGCGAGGAGTGGTTTCATCGGAACACGGGCAATCGCCCGCCCAGCAAGGAAACGCCGTGGTATTACGTTATCGTGGACGAGGAAGACGCGGAGACCTACGTCCCCGAGCAGAATCTCGAGCCGGACGAGAGCGGCGAGCCCGTGTGGCATCCCGAACTCGACGACCTGTTTCTGGATTTCCGCGACGGTGTCTACGTCCCGCGCCAGCTCTCCAACTGACGCACGCGCCGGCGCCGTCCGGTAGCTATCCCGTGGTCGGACCGACCCAGTCGGTCCGGCCCGTCCCACCAAGCGGACGGCCGGCGGGAATGCGCGAACGCCCCCATGCTTAGTCGCCTGCAGACATTCTTCCAGGATCGGCTCGCGCCGGACAACGGTGACGATCCAGCCCACCGCCGTAATCTCGCGGCGGCGGCGCTGCTGATCGAGATCGCCCGCGCCGACTTCGAGTACGACGAGACCGAGCATAACGCGATCGCCGATGTCCTCGTCGGCACGCTCGAACTCGAAGCGAGCGAGATCGAGGAGGTCGTCCAGCTGGCGCAGGAGGAGAGCCGCGACGCGACCTCGCTGCACCAGTTCACCCGCCTGATCCACGACACCCATTCGCTGGACGAGAAGAAGCGCCTGATGACGGCGTTATGGCAGGTCGCCTACGCCGATGGCCGCATCGACAAGTACGAGGAGCAGCTGCTGCGCCGCATCGCGGATCTGTTGCATCTGCGCCACCCCGAGTTCATACAAGCCAAGCACGCCGCCGAGCCGGAGTGACACCCGGTTCGTAAGAACCACGGATGAACACGGATCGACACGGATGCTGCCGCGTAGGCGGGCGTGGGGTGTCGGAGCTTCGCTGACAGGGCCGGCCCGCGCAGGTGTCTATCGGGACGCCACAGATGAACACGGCTTAATACGGATGCTGCCGCCCGCCAGCGGGGGCTGTGTCCGGGCATCGCTGAAACTTTGGCGCTCGTCTACGAGGTGCCGGTTCGATCATTACCTGCGTAAATCTGCAGTGATCACTTGTTACACGACTCGGCTGGCAAGCCGCTCTCAGCGAAGCTCCTGCCCTACCGGATATCGCGGGCGGCATCCGTGTTCATCCGTGGTTCTCTTGGCGCTGTTACTCCGCGTGCTGCTTGCGGAAGCGGAAGAGGGCGCTCTCGCCGAAGACGTTGGGCGCTAGGCGGGCCAGGGGCGTGGTGCGGTGGTGGCGGTCGACGGCGGCGCGCTCGATGATCTCGTAGCCGCGCTCGGCGCACAGGCACTCGAAGTCGTAGACCGTGCAAAGATGGATGTTGGGCGTGTCGTACCAGCGATGCGACAGCGTGCGCGTGACCGGCATGTGGCCCAGCAGGCCGAGTTCCATGCGGCATTTCCAATGCCCCATGTTGGGGAACGAGGTGATCGCCTCGCGTCCGATGCGCAGCATCTCGTCGAGGATGCGCACGGGGAAATGCAGCGCCTGCAGCGACTGCGTCATGATCACGTAGTCGAAGCCGCCACTGTTGAACTCGGGCAGGTACTCGTCGAGGTCGGCCTGGATGACGTCCACGCCCCGGGTGATACAGCGGGTAATGTTGTCGGGGTCGATCTCCAGGCCATAGCCAGTCGTCCCCCGGACCTCGCCCAGATACGACAGCAGCGTGCCGTCGCCGCAGCCGAGATCGAGCACATGGGCGCCGGGGCGGATCCAGTCCGCGATCAGCTCGAGATCGCGGCGCAGATTCATGCTGCGCGCTCCGGCCCGCCGAGCTCCGCGGCGACGCGCTCCATGTAGGCACCGAACGCCGACAGGTACTGCGGGATCGGCAGCAGAAACGCGTCGTGGCCGTAGTCGGACTCGATCTCGGCGTAGGTCACGCGCTTGTGGTTATCCAGCAGCGCCTGGACGATCTCGAGCGAGCGCGCCGGAGAGAACCGCCAGTCCGAGGTGAACGAGAGGACCAGGAACCGGCAGGTGGCCGGCGCCAGCGCGCGCGTGAGATCACCGTCGGTCCTCGCCGCCGGGTCGAAGTAATCCAGCGACTTCGTCATCAGCAGATACGAGTTGGCGTCGAAGCGGTCGACGAACTGCTGGCCTTGGTGATGCAGGTAGCTCTCGACCTGGAACTCCGAATCGAAGCTGTAGCCCAGCCGCCCGCCGTTGAGCTCGCGGCCGAACTTGTCGCGCATGGCGTCGTCGGACAAATACGTGATATGGCCGAGCATGCGCGCGAGCATGAGCCCGCGTCGCGGGACGGTGTCGTGCTCGTAGAAGCGGCCCTCGTAGAACTCCGGGTCGGAGATGATTGCCTGACGCGCGATCTCGTTGAAGGCGATGTTCTGCGCCGTCAGCTTGGGGGCAGCCGCTATGATGATGGCGTGGCGCATCTGGTCGGGGTAGTCGATCGCCCACTGCATCACCTGCATTCCGCCCAGGCTCGGCCCGACCACGGCGGCCCAGCGCTCGATGCCCAGCGCCTGCATCAAGCGCCGCTGCGCGCGCGCCCAGTCCCCGCAAGTCACGATCGGGAAATCGAGGCCGTAGTGGCTGCCGGTCTGGGGGTTGATCGAGTTCGGACCGGTCGAGCCCTGGCAGCTGCCGATGTTGTTGGGCGAGACCACGAAGAAACGGCGGGTGTCGATGGGCTTGCCCGGCCCGATGCAGGTCTCCCACCAGCCGGGCTTCTGGTCGCTGCTCTCGTGGTAGCCGGCCGCGTGATGGTCGCCCGAGAGCGCATGGCACACCAGGACCGCGTTGCTGCGCTCGGCGTTGAGCTCGCCATAGGTCTCGTACACGATCTCGTACTGGTCGAGCGAGCGCCCGCAGTCGAGCGGCAGCTCCTCATCGAACGCAAGCTGCTGCGGAGCGACTACGCCGACCGAGTCAGACGGGATCGTCTCGGGCATTCAGGGGTGCGCCACGCGGGAATCAAGCCGGAACCGGCAAGTATACAACAGCGGGCAATCGGCTCGCAGAACGCCCGCGGGAGCGCGTCATCGAACGACGAATGAGCTGTTCGTAGCTGCGCTACAAGCCCGGTATGACCGGCAGCGTGCCGGGGCGGCTGATGCGCACCCGCTTGTCGCGGGCGGTCTCGCCGGCCTCGATCGTGACCGCGCCGCGGCCGACGCCGCACAGGCGCGCCAGGTAGCGCTCGAGCGCGGCGTTGGCCTTGCCGTCGGCCGGCGGCGCCTGCAGGCGGACGAGCAGGCGACCGGCGCGGAGGCCGGCGATCGCATCGGCGCGCGCCCGCGGGATCACGCGGACCTCCAGCAGCAGGTCGGGGCCGTCCCAGCGGCAGAAATCGTCGTGGGCCATGCGGCGCTCATGCCAGCTGCAGCAGCGGCGGGATCAGCAGCATCTTCAGCAGATGCAGCCCGATCAGCACCACCAGCGGGGACAGGTCGATTCCGCCGACGAGCGGGATGGTGTTGCGCACCGGGCGAAGCAGGGGGTCGGTAATACGGTGGAGCAGCTCGACCAGGGGGTTCGGACCGGCGGGCGCGATCCAGGAGAGAATCGCCTGGATCAGGACGGCGAAGAACCAGATGTTGATGAATAGCGTGATCAGGTCGATCAAGGCGAGCCAGATCAGGCTGACCACCCCCACATGGGCAATGCCGACCGCGTATCCGCCGACGATCACCGTCGGGATCGACAGCGCCTGGTAGATGCCGACCTTGAGCAGCATGAGCACCGCGGCGACGACGACCGCGGCCAGGTCGTAGCGTCCGGCCACGGTCGGCAGGATCCGCCGCAGCGGTCCGAGCACCGGGCGCGTCACCTTCACTACGAACTGTGTCAGCGGATTGAAGTACTCCGCGTTGACCGCCTGCATGAAGAAGCGCAGCACGACCACGAGCGCATATAGATCGATCAGGGTGCTGATCAGAAAGCGCAGCGCGTTGACTCCGTAACCATCCATTCATTCGGCTCCCAGGGCGTGGTAATGCTTCCCGCGGTCGTCGATTTTCTCGGCGAGGGAGTGCGCTGCCAACCGCGCTCCTCACGCGAATCATGAGTCGGCAGACCCTAGCATGCGGCCGAGTTCGCCGGCGCGGTCGGATGCGGCGCCCACCGCCTGATCGACCAGATCGGCGAACCCGCCTCGCTCGAAGGCCTCCAGTGCCGCGGCCGTGGTTCCGCCCTTCGATGTGACGTTGGCGCGCAACGTCGCCGGGGCGTCGTCCGATTCGAGCGCCATGCGCGCGGCGCCGAGCGCGGTCTCGATCGCCAGCAGCCGCGCTTGTTCCGATGCCAGGCCGCGGGCGGTCGCGGCCTTTTCCAGTGCTTCCATGAGCAGGAAGAAATAGGCCGGGCCGCTGCCGGATATCGCGGTCACGGTATCCATCAGCCCCTCGTCGTCGAGCCAGATGACCGTGCCTACTGCGCGCAGCAGCGACTCCGCGGCATTGTGCTGCGCCTCGGAAACCTGGGGGTTGGCGTACAAGGCGGTTATGCCGTTCTGCAGCAATGCCGGGGTGTTGGGCATACAGCGCACGATCGGCCCCGTGTAGCCGAGCCAGTGGCCGATATCCGACTGGCGCACGCCTGCCGCGACCGACACGACCAGGGGCTGGCGCGGCGCGAGCACCTCGGCAACGCCGCCGATGACCTCGCGCACCGCTTGCGGCTTGACCGCGACGACGACGACGTCAGCGTCGGAGACCGCCGCGCGGTTGTCCTCGGTGACCGCGACGCCGAAACGCTCATTCACCGTCGTACGGCATTGCGGGTCCGGGTCGGTGACGGCGATGGCATCCGCCGGATAGCCGTCGGCGATCAGGCCGCCGATGAGGCTGCGCGCCATGTTCCCGCCACCGATGAAGACGATGCGTTGCCGATCCATCGGGCCGCTCCGTGCCGAATGTGCCGCAAGGATATACGAGCCGGCCCGCTTCCCGCATCCGGCCTTTTCAGCGGCGGCGCGGTCGGGCAAGCTGCAGGGGCGCTGCACCGTCGTGCCCCACGGGGCAAGCGCTTTCGAGCGCGGCTTGACCCACGGGATTGAACAGGGGCCTTGCGCCCAATGCGCCGCGGCGCCGCCGGCGCTTGCCGCCTCCGATGGGCGGCGGCGTATGCCGGTGCTGCGCGAACGAGCTGCCGTTCAGCAAGCTGTTAAGCCGCCGACGCAGTGCCCGTATACTCGGTGGTGGCCGGCCGTGCTCGGGCCGGGATTTCTGGAGGACGCATGGACATTTCCCAGCTGCTCGCATTCGGCGTGAAGAACGGCGCATCGGACCTGCACTTGTCCGCGGGCTTGCCGCCGATGATTCGCGTGGACGGCGACGTGCGCCGCATCAACGTGCCGGCGATGGAGCACAAGGAAGTGCATAGCATGGTCTACGACATCATGAACGACAGCCAGCGCAAGTCGTTCGAAGAATTCCTCGAGACCGATTTCTCGTTCGAGATCCCCAATCTCGCCCGCTTTCGCGTCAACGCATTCAATCACAACCGCGGCGCGGGCGCGGTCTTTCGTACCATTCCGTCGGAGATCCTCACGCTCGAGCAGCTCGGCGCGCCCAAGATCTTCCAGGACATCTCCGAGTATCCGCGCGGCATCGTGCTCGTCACGGGCCCGACCGGTTCGGGCAAATCGACCACGCTTGCGGGCATGGTCAACTACAAGAACGAGTCCGAATACGGCCATATCCTGACGGTCGAGGACCCGATCGAGTTCGTGCACGAGTCGAAGAAATGCCTGGTCAACCAGCGCGAGGTGCATCGCGACACGCTGGGCTTCAACGAGGCCCTGCGATCGGCCCTGCGCGAGGACCCGGACACCATCCTGGTCGGCGAGTTGCGCGACCTGGAAACGATCCGGCTGGCGTTGACCGCTGCGGAGACGGGGCACCTGGTCTTCGGCACGCTGCACACCAGCTCCGCTGCGAAAACGATCGACCGCATCGTCGACGTGTTCCCCGCAGCGGAGAAGGACATGGTGCGATCGATGCTGTCGGAGTCGCTGCGAGCGGTGATCTCGCAGGCGCTGCTGAAGAAAGCCGGCGGCGGGCGCGTGGCCGCGCACGAGATCATGCTCGGTACGCCCGCCATCCGTAACCTGATCCGCGAGGACAAGATCGCGCAGATGTACTCGGCGATCCAGACCGGGCAGGGCGCCGGCATGCAGACGCTCGATCAGAACCTCAAGCACCTGGTCGAGCGCGGTGTCGCGACGAAGGACGAGGCCAAAACGAAGGCGACCAACCCGGACGCGCTCTAATCGCGCGCCGCATCGCATCGCACCGACGCCGGGATTCCCACGATGGACAGCGAGAAAGCCCTCAAGTACATGCACGACCTGCTGCGCATGCTCAAGTCGCGCGAGGGGTCCGACCTATACATCGCCGCGGGCGCGCCGCCCTCGATGAAGATCGACGGTAAGCTGGTCGCGGTGTCGAATCAGAAGCTGTCGCCGGCGCATACGCAGGCCCTGGTCCGCTCGCTGATGACCGAACGCCAGCTGGCCGACTTCGACGCCTCCAACGAATGCAACTTCGCCGTCGCGCTGCCCGACGTGGCGCGCTTCCGGATCAACGCCTACACCCAGCGCAGCAGCGTTGCGCTGGTGGCGCGCACCATCACCGACGAGATCCCCACGTTCGACGATCTCGACGTGCCCGAGATCCTGCGCGACATCGCCATGACCAAGCGCGGGTTGGTGATCTTCGTCGGCGGTACCGGCTCGGGGAAATCGACCTCGCTCGCGGCGATGGTCGATCATCGCAACCAGCACTCGACCGGTCACATCATCACGGTCGAGGACCCGATCGAGTTCGTCCATCATCACAAGGGCTGCATCGTCAGCCAGCGCGAGATCGGGACCGATACCGAAGACTGGGAAATCGCGCTGAAGAACACCCTGCGCCAGGCGCCCGACGTGATCCTGATCGGTGAGATCCGCGATCGCGAGACCATGGAGCACGCCATTGCCTTCGCCGAGACGGGGCACCTGTGCTTGGCCACGTTGCACGCGAACAGCACCAACCAGGCGATGGACCGCATCATCAACTTCTTCCCGGAGGAGCGGCGCCGGCAGCTGCTGATGGACCTGTCGCTCAACATGAAGGCGGTCGTGTCACAACGCCTGCTGCGGAAGCTCGGCACCGGCGGCCGCGTGCCGGCCGTCGAGGTGCTGATCAATACGCCGCTGATGGCCGATCTCATGCTCAAGGGCGAGGTGCACGAGATGAAGGCGCTGATGAAGAAGTCGCGCGAATCGGGCATGTGCACCTTCGACGATGCGCTGTTCGACCTCGTGGAGGCTGGCAAGATCAGCGCCGAGGAAGGCCTGCGCAACGCCGATTCGGTCAATGATCTGCGGCTCAAGCTCAAGCTGGAGAGCAGCGATTCGCAGTCGCAGGACCTGACCGAAGACGTGGAGCTCGAGGTCGCCGCCGACGAGCCGAGCAGCGACAAGGGCGGCGGGCTGCTTCGGCGCTAGGCGCCCCCGCAGCTGGTGCCGGCGGGCGACACCGGCGGCACGGTCCGGACTCGCAAGGGCACCACGAAACTCCGGCCGGCCTGACGAGGCTCCTCGCCCTTCGGCTCGACCGAGAAGCGTATGCGGTCTAGGTGTCCGGGCCCACGCGCTCGCCCGCGAGCAGGACCCGCTCGACGCGGCCGCGCAGTCTCGCCCCGTCGAGCGGGGTGTTGTGACCGCGGCTGACCAGGGCGGCGGCGTCGAGCGGCCACTCAGCGGCCGGATCGAACAGGCACACATCGGCGGGCATGCCCGGTGCCAGGGTGCCCGCCTCCGATCCCAGGATCGCCGCCGGCCCCGCCGTCACCCGCGCCAACGCCGGGCCGAGCCCGCACCCGGTCTCGTCGGCGAGTGCCACCACTAGCGGCAGGAGCGTCTCCAGCGCCGACATGCCGGGCGCGCTGGCGGCGAAGGGTGCCCGCTTGGCATCGGACTCGTGCGGCTGGTGATCCGAGCACACGGCCGCGATCGCGCCGGCCGTCACGGCCTCGCGCAGCGCGTCGCGGTCGCCGGCGCCGCGCAGCGGCGGGCGCACGTGGGCGCGGGCGTCCAGGCCGCGCAGCGCCGATTCGGTCAGATGCAGCTGGTGCGCCGCCACGTCGGCGGTCACCGGCAGGCCGTCGGCGCGCGCGCGGGCGATCTGTTCGACCGCGGCCGCGGAGGACAGCCGGCCCACATGCACCCGGGCGCCCGTGTCGGCCACCAGCGCCAGAATGCGGCCGAGCTCCGCCGTCTCCGCCGCGACCGGGATCGCCGCCAGGCCCAGGCGCGTGGCCAGCGGACCCTCGGCGGCACAGCCGCGCCCGATGTACGGATCCCGCGGCGGCAGCATGACCACGAAATCGTGCGTGGCGGCGTAGTCCAATGCCGCGCGCAACACCTGTGTGTCGCGCACCGCGCGGTCGGCCTGGCCGAGCGCCACGCAGCCGGCGGCGCTCAGCGCGCGCATGGGCGCGAGATACTCGCCCGCCAGACCCATCGTGAGTGCGCCCACCGGCCGTACATGGGCGTAACCGGCCTCCGCCGCGCGTCGCCGGATCAGCTCGACCGTGGCCGGGCTGTCGATCGCCGGACGGGTGTCCGGCGGGCAGCAGACGGTGGTGATGCCGCCGGCGGCCGCCGCGCGGGTCTCGCTCGCGATCGTGCCCTTGTGCGGCGCGCCCGGCTCGCGCAAGCGCGCGCACAGGTCGACCAGGCCGGGGCAAACGATGCGCCCGCTCGCGTCGATGCGCTCGTGTGCCGGGAATTCCATGGGCGGGCCGCCGACCGCCGCGATGCGGCCGTCGGCAATCCAGACGTCGGTGCGCTCGTCGAGGCCCGCGGCCGGGTCGATCACGCGCCCGCCGGTGATGACCCAGGCGTTCATGCCTCGGTCTCCCGCGTGGCCGGCGCCGTGCCGGCGACCAGTGCCATCACGGCCATGCGCACGGCGATGCCGTTGGTGACCTGTTCCAGGATGACCGATTGCGGCCCGTCGGCGACCTCGGAAGCGATCTCGACGCCGCGATTGATCGGCCCCGGATGCATGACGATGGCGTCGTCCTTGGCGCGCGCCATGCGTACGGGCGTGACGCCCCAACCGGCGAAGTACTCGGCCTCGTTCGGCAGCAGGGCATGTTCCATGCGCTCGCGCTGCAGGCGCAGCAGGATGACCACGTCGACCCCGGCCAGGCCCGCGTCGATGTCGTGGTACGGGGTCACCCCGAGATCCCCGACCTCGGGCGGCAGCAGCGTGCGCGGACCTACGACGCGGACATCGCGCGCGCCCAGCGCACGCAGCGCGTGGATTTGCGAACGCGCCACGCGTGAGTGGCGCACGTCCCCGACGATGGCGACGGACAGGCCCTCGATGCCCCCTTTGCGCCGGCGGATGGTGAGCATGTCGAGCATCGCCTGCGTCGGATGCGCGTGCTGGCCATCGCCGGCGTTGATCACGTGCGAGGCGGGATCGACGTTGGCCGCCACGAAATGCGCCGCGCCGGAGTCGCCGTGGCGGATCACGAACAGGTCGCACTGCATTGCCTGCAGGTTGGCGATGGTGTCGAGCAGCGACTCGCCCTTGGAGGTCGAGGACGCGGAGACATCCAGGTTGAGCACATCGGCGGACAGGCGCTTGGCCGCGAGTTCAAACGTGCTGCGTGTGCGGGTGCTGGTCTCGAAGAACAGGTTCACCACGGTGTGCCCGCGCAGCAGAGGGACCTTCTTGACCGATTGGTCGTGGACGCCGGCGAAGGATTCGGCCAGATCCAGGATCTCCGTCAATTGCGCCCTGTCGAGACCCTCCGTGGTGAGGAAGTGGCGCAGGCGTCCATCGGCGCCGAGTTGGTGATCGCCGGCCTCAGCCATGAGCCGCTGCCCGGCCGCTGGGCTGGATGGTCAGCCCGAGGTCCTCGGCGGCGAGCCGCACTTGCTGATCGGCCGACAGCTCCAGCCGGGCCCCGGCGAAGTCGGCGCGAATGGGTAGCTCGTGGCCAGTGCGTTCGACCAGCACGGCCAGCATTACCCGCGCCGGGCGGCCGTAGTCGAACAGCACGTTGAGCGCCGCACGTACGGTGCGTCCGCTGTACAAGACGTCGTCCACCAACAGGATGCTGCGGTCTTCGACCGAGACCGGCAGCTCGGATCGCCGCACCCGCGGGTTCAACCCGATGCGCGTGAAATCGTCGCGGTAGAACGAGATGTCGAGCGTGGCGAGCGGCGTGGCGAGCCCGAGGCGCTCATGCAACGCGCGAGCCACGCGCACGCCGCCCGAATGGATGCCTACCGTGAGCAACTCGGGCAGGGTATCGCCCGCGCTGGAGTGCATGTCATCGGCCATGCGGTCGAGCCAGCCTTCGACGGTGGCGGCATCAGTCGCCATGTGGACTCCGGTCGGTGAGCCAGCGCTCGAGGATCAGGCAGGCCGCTATTCTATCGATATCGCCCTTGCGCGTCCTCCGGCGTGCACCGCGGGCACGGGCGTCGGCCACCAGCTGCTCGGCCGCGGCCGAGGACAAGCGCTCGTCGGCTTCGTGCACCGTCAGGTCGTAGCGCCCCGCGAGAGTCCGGGCGAAGGCGCGCGCTTTTCCGGTGAGCGGCTGCTCGGTGCCGTCGAGCAGCAGCGGAATGCCGACCACCAGCGCGTCGGGACGCCATTCGGCCAGGAGGGCGTCGATGCTGTGCCAGTCGGGCTCGCCGGCCTGGGCGCTGACGGTGGCCACCGGGCTCGCCGAGCCGGTGATCGCCTGACCGGCGGCGATACCGATGCGGCGTTCGCCGAAATCGAAGCAGAGATAGCGCGCCGACACCGCCTACGTCCCGGTGAACGGCCGGCGCCCGTCGATGCGGATGGGCACGCGGCGATCAGGCATGGCCCGGATCGGACGACATGAGGGACAAATCGATGCCGATCCGTGCCGCCGCGGTCGCCAGGCGCTCCTCGGCCGGCATCGAGAACAGGATGTCCATGTCGGCGGGACAGGTCAGCCAGGCGTTGTGGGCCATCTCGGCATCGAGCTGACCGGCACCCCAGCCGGAATACCCCAGCGTGACCAGCGCCTGCTCGGGACCGGCGCCCCGGGCCATGGCCTCGAGGATGTCGCGCGAGGTAGTCACCGCCAGCTCGTCCGAGAGGCGCAGCGAGCCCTCCCAATCGCCGACCGGCGTGTGGATGACGAAGCCGCGCTCGGCCTCGACCGGGCCGCCGTAATGCACCGGTTGCTGGGCGAGGCCGGTCGCGCTCGGCTCGATCTCCAGGTGCTGCAGCACCTCGCCCACGGTGAGCGCGAGGGGCCGGTTCACCACCAGGCCCATGGCGCCATGTTCCGTGTGCTCGCAGATGTAGGTGAGGGTCCGCCGGAAATTGGGGTCCTCCAGCGTCGGCATCGCCAGCAGGAAGTGATTGCTCAGCTCCACAACGCCTCCTACCAATCCTCGTGCCCGCCTATCGTATAGCCCATGCCACCCGGCTGCGAGCGGGGAAGGCTCAACAGGACACTAGTGGCCCACTAGCGGGTATCGAGCCGGTTGCCGGACGTGAACTCCCAGGTGCGGGTGATATAGAGCACGTCGGTGCTTTGGCGCAGATCGTCGGGGAACGAGGTGAATGGGGCCGTCATGCGCACGATCTGTGCGGCGGCATCGTCGAGCACTTGACGCCCCGACGAGGCCCGAACTTCCACCTCCGCCAGCGTGCCGTCGGCGCGCACCGCCGCGACCAGCACCAGCGAGCCCGAGATCCCCTCGCGCCGGGCGGCGCGCGGGTAATTCGCGTTGCCCGTGCGCTCGA
This sequence comes from uncultured Ectothiorhodospiraceae bacterium, assembly GCA_964625925.1. Classification (GTDB taxonomy): domain Bacteria; phylum Pseudomonadota; class Gammaproteobacteria; order XJ16; family Halofilaceae; genus Halofilum. The sequence continues at coordinate 12,097 of CAZVBX010000028.1, forward strand.
CCGCCTCGACCCACTCGTGCATGTAGCGCGCAGCGGCGGATTGACGCGTGCGCGCCGTGACGAAGGTCTTGCGCGGGCGCTGGGCGTACTCGGTCTGGGCGTTGTCGATTTCCTGGCTGAGCTCGGCGATGCGCGCCTCGAAATCGACCTCCTGCTCTTGCCGCTGGCGTTCGGTCGGATCCTGCTCGGGCCGATCCGCCGCCTCGGCGCGCTCGGCGTCGGGCTGGCTCACGACCTCCTGCGGTGTTTCGGGGGCGGGCTCGGGGGCGCCCGCCTCGAGGGGGGCGGGGGCGATGCCCGCCTGCGCGCTCGGCTCGGGGGCGCTGACCGGCGCGCGCGGGCGCGCGGGCTGCTCGCTCGGTCCGCCGCCGGCCGAGTCGGCGTTGGACAGGTAGTCGGCCTCCTCCGGCGCCTCGTCGGTCTCTTGCTGCACGAGCACCACGTCGAGCGATTTGGGCGCGTTCGGGCCGCGCTCGAGCGGCGCAAAGCCGACGCCCAGGATCGCTAGGCCATGCACCGCGGCCGCAAGAAACAGGGTGAAGCCCATCCGGTCGCTGGCGGTGACGGCGGCGCTCACGGGTTCAGTCGAGGCGGGCCGCGAGGGCGTCGCACAGCCGCTCGGCCGCGTTGACACCGGTATCGCGTGCGATCTCGCGGATACAGGTCGGGCTGGTGACGTTGATCTCCGTCAGGCGGTCGCCGATGACGTCGAGGCCGACCAGCAGCAAGCCGCGTTCGCGCAAGGCCGGGGCGACCTCCGCGGCGATCCGGCGCTCGGCGTCGCTCAACGGCTGGGCGCGATAGCCGCCGCCTGCGGCCAGATTGGCGCGCGTCTCGCCGGCCGAAGGGAGCCGCGCCAGCACGTACTCCAGCGGTTCGCCATCGACCACGAGCACGCGCTTGTCGCCCTCGGTAATCGCGGGCAGATAGCGCTGGGCCATGATCGGCCGCTGGTAGCGCAAGGTCAGCGTCTCCAGCACTGAGTTGACGTTGGGGTCCTCCGGCCGTAGCCGGAAGATGCCGGTGCCGCCCATGCCGTCGAGCGGCTTGACGATGGCCTCGCCCTGCTCGGCGATGAAGTCGCGCAGGCGGTCCTGGCGTGCGGTGACGAGAGTCGGTGGGCAGCACTGCGGGAACCAGGCGGTGAAGAGCTTCTCGTTCGCGTCACGCAATGCCTGCGGCCGGTTCACGACCGGCACGCCGGCCGCCTCCGCCTGCTCCAGCAGGTAGGTGGCGTAGACGTAGTCCATGTCGAACGGCGGATCCTTGCGCATCAAGACCGCGTCGAGATCGCTCAGCGGCGCCTCGAATTCGCCATGCGTGTCGTGCCAATGCGCTGGATCGTCGTAGACCGTGACCTCGCGCATGCGCGCGCTGACGGCGCCGTCGGTCAGCGCGAGATCGGGCATGTGGATCTCCAGCAACTGCCAGCCGCGGGCCTGAGCGGCCAGCATCAGGGCGAGCGTGGAGTCCTTCTTGGGCGTAATGGACGCCAGCGGATCCATGACGAAGCCGATGCGTCGCGTCATGTCGTTTGGGCCCCGTTGAGTTCGCGTGCGGCGGCCAGCAGTGCCAGACGCGCGATGACGCCGTAGGCGTAGAACCGGTTGGGTGTGGCCTCCGGCGCCATGCTGCCGTGGGGCGTGTTGCAGGCACTGGCGAATGCCAGCGGCTCGAACTGCATGCCCGGGGCGTTCAGGTTGTCGCTGTAGCTGCGCGCGCCATGGACCCGGTAGAAGCCCCCGACCACGAAGTGGTCGATCATGTAGACCACCGGCTCGGCGACCGCGCCATCGGTGCCCCAGGTCTCCGAGGTATAAACGCCCTCTTGCAGCATGACCTGGGATACGGCTCGTCCGCCCTTGGCCGTGTGCATCTGCTTGCGCTGCTTGCGGTTGAGCGCACGGACCTCGTCCACCGAGCGCACGGTCATGACGGCCATGCCATAGGTCCCGGCATCGGCCTTGATGACGACGAACGGGTCGCGCTCGATCCCGTATTGGAGGTACTTGTCGCGGATCTGCTCGAGCAGCTCGGCCACGTGGAGCTCCAGGCAGCTCTCGCCCTCGCGCTTCATGAAATCGATCTCGCCGCAATTGCGCGCCAGCGGATCGATCAGCCACGGGTCGAGCCCGATGAGCTCGCTGAATTCCTCCGCAACCGTGCGGTATTCGAGGAAGTGCTTCGACTTGAGCCGGTCAGCCCAGCCGAGCGCGAGCGGCGGCAGGATCGGCTGCGCCAGATCCTCCAGCATCGGCGGGCGGCCACTCGCGAGGTCGTTGTTGAGCACCAGCGCGCAGGGCGTGAAGTCGCCGACGTGGACGCGCGCGCCGGTGCGTTCGAGCGGTGCAAGGCGTAGGCTGCGTCCGGAGGGCAGGTCGATCTGCTGCGCCTCGGCGAGCCCCGGGTCGATCGATCCGATCCGGAGGTCGAATCCGGCGGCGGCCATCATCTCCGTGAGCGCGGCGAGGCTTTCCAGGTAGTGCCGATTTCGTGTGTGGTTCTCCGGAATGACCACGATGCGCGCGGCGGTGGGACAGACCCGCTCGAGCGCGGATTGCAGCGCCTGCACGCATAGGGGCAGAAAATCCGGATTGAGATTATTGAAGCCCGCCGGGAACAGGTTGGTGTCGATGGGCGCGAGCTTGAAGCCGGCGTTGCGCAGGTCCACCGAGGCGTAGAAGGGGGCGGGGGTTTGCAGCCACTGCTGCCGCAGCCAGGACTCGATCTGTGGCTGGTGGGCGAGTAGGTGCGCCTCGATCGCGTGCAGCGGCCCCCCGTTGGCGGTCGTCAGATGGGGCACGGTTTGCAGCGCCGTAGCCATGGCAAGGCTCCGATCGGGTGGCGGACGACCCTATATGGTACGCGATACGGCGAGTTCGTCGCATGGCGCCCGCGGCCTGCCGCTGTCGTTCTGCAAGCTTCGTCGCTACACTGCCGGCCTGCTGGGCAGTCGCCATCGGCTGATGGGAGGGGCGCTGCTCCGTTGCCTGCCCGTGACGCTTACGATATCGTCCGGTCAGTGCAGCATAACAAAACCGTGCGGGCCGGCCGCTTCCGGGGGAGACAACGCGCGATGGGCGATGAGAACGCCGCACTCGACGGCCTGAAGGTCATGGTCGTCGATGACAGCAAGACCATCCGGCGGTCGGCCGAAAATCTCCTGACCAAAGCGGGGTGTGAGGTCGTCACCGCGGGGGACGGATTCGAATCGCTCGCCCTGATTGCCGAGCACGAGCCCGAAATCATCTTCATCGACATCATGATGCCGCGCCTGGACGGGTATCAGGCGTGTGCGCTCATCAAGCACAACAGCAAGTTCAAGAGTACGCCCGTGATCATGCTGACCAGCAAGGACAGCATCTTCGATCGCGCGCGCGGCCGCCTCGTGGGCTCCGAGCAGTATCTGACCAAGCCCTTCTCCAAGGAGGATCTCCTTGGCGCGATCAAGCAGCACGTGGCGAGCGTCGGGTAGGCGCCCGGGCCGATGCGCACATCGACTGGCGTATTCACGGAATGCCGGCGGCGCGCTGCCGGTGTTCGGAATCAACCATTGAATCGTGGAGAACGTAGATCATGGCGACTGTTCTGATCGTCGAAGATTCGCCCACCGACCAGCATCACTTCAAGACGGTGCTGGAGAAGAACGGCTACAAGGTCGAAACCCTCGACGACGGCTCCGACTGCCTCGCGCGCACGCGGGAGATCAAGCCCGATGCGGTGCTCATGGACGTGGTCATGCCGGGCATGAACGGATTCGAGGCCACACGGGAGCTCGCCCGGGATTCCGAGACCGCCAATATCCCCGTCATCATGATCACGACCAAGGATCAGGAGACGGACAAGGTTTGGGGGTTGCGCCAGGGCGCGCGCGACTATCTGACGAAGCCGGTCGGTGACTCGGCCTTAGTGGAATCCATACGCAGTGCGATTGGATAAGAGGCCCGGGCGCGGCGCGCGCCGCGCCCATGACAACCGGCCCAATTAATAAGCGGGAGAATACTGACATGGCCACCGTTTTGATCGTTGATGACTCGCCTACGGAGATCCATGCCTACCAGCAGATGCTGGAAAAGAATGGCTATAAGGTCGAGTCGGCCACGGACGGTGAAACCAGCCTGCAAAAGGCGGCGGAGATCCAGCCCGACGTCATCCTGATGGACGTGGTCATGCCGGGCATGAACGGGTTCCAGGCGACGCGTCAGCTCAACAAGACGCCCGAGACGACCAATATCCCGGTCATCATCATCACCACCAAGGACCAGGAGACCGACCGCGTCTGGGGCCTGCGCCAAGGCGCACGGGACTACGTCGTCAAGCCGGTCAAGGAAGAGGACCTGCTCGCTCGGGTTCACTCGTGTCTGAACGGCTAATCGTGTGACGTCCCGGTAAATGGCCGCGACCGAGCCCATCGATCTGCTGCTCGACTACGAGCGGCGGCTCGCCGCAGCCGGCACCGAGTTGCCGGGGCAGAAAGAGGTGCGCGAGCAATGGTCGGGCATTGGCTTTCGCGTGGGCGATGACCGCTTCGTCGCTTCGATGGACGACGTGCGCGAGATTCTCGACCCGCCCGTATGCACGCGCGTGCCCGGCACCGTGTCGTGGTTCCTCGGGGTGGCGAACGTGCGCGGCACGCTGGTCCCCGTGGTCGACCTGCATGGCTTCGCGACGGGCGGGCGCTCGGCCCAGAGCCGGCAGGCGCGTGCGCTGCATTTCGAGCGCGAGGGGATCTCGGCGGCGTTCCGCGTCGACGACGTGCTCGGCATGAAGCGCTTCTATTTCGAAGAGCAGGTGCCGGCCAATGCGGGCAACGACGCGCTGGCACCCTACGTGGTCGACGGCTTCCGGCGGCTGGATGAACAATGGCCGGTGCTGAGCCTGGCCAAGCTGGTGGCAAGCAAGGATTTTCTAAACATAACACCGTAAGCGTCGCCACGGCGCTTCAATGGCGGGGGGAACTAAGGCATGAGCCTACTCAGCATGCCGAATCTGAAGATCGGGTCGGCCCTGGGCGCCATCCGCAATCCGGTCGTCTTGCTATCCGTGCTGCTGGTGGTTCTGATCACCGGGATGGTGGCGTCCTTCCTGTACGCGCAGATCCAGGGTCAGCACCGCGAGCGCTACAGCACGCTCATTACCGAGCAGCGAAGCTTGGCCGAGCAGATCTCGAATACGGCCGACGCGGCCGCCGGTGGCGACATCGAGGCCTATGATCGCCTCGACGAGCTGACCGACACCTTCGTCGGCAATCTCGAGACGCTCGCCGAGGGCGACGGTCAGACCGGCTTGCCCCCGCTGCCCGGCACCTACCAGGACGAGCTGCAGGCGGTGCACGATGCGTGGGAGGTCGAATCGGGCAACATCCGGGCGATTCTCAACGGCCGCGAGGCCATCGAGCAGGTCAATGACTACCTGGGTCAGGTCGAGCCGCTGACGACGCCTTTGCGGGTGCAGACCGACATCGTGATCGAGCAGTTGGTGAGCGCCGGCGCCCCCACCGAGCTGGTCGAGGTCGCCGGGCGTCAGATGTGGCGCCTCGAGCAGTCCCTCAGCGCACTGGAGCAGGTGCAGGTCGGCGGTGGCCAGGCATTCGCGGCGGCGGACCGGTTCGCCCAACGCGCCGAAGAGTTCGGCGGGGTGATCGACCAGATGCTCTCGGGCTCGGACGAGATCCCGGCCGTGCAGACGCCGCAAGCCCGTGAAAGCCTGCAGCGGCTGGAGACCATGTTCGGCGATGTGCGCGAGAATCTCGACGCCATCTACGATCTCGTGCCCGATCTGCAGACGGCGACCCAGGCCGCCGACAGTCTGCGCGGCCAGGTCATCGCCGCAGCGCGCAGCCTCGACGAGGCCTTGCGCGCGGACCAGGGCATCAGCTTCACCCTGCTGCTGGCCCTCGGCTTCGCCGGCGCCGTGCTGGTGAACCTCATCGGCCTGGGCTGGCTGCTGATCCATACCAGCCGCAAGCGGTTCGAGGAGTCCAACGAGACCAACCGGCGTAATCAGCGCGCGATTCTTCGGCTACTCGACGAGATGGCGACGCTGGCCGATGGCGACTTGTCGACGCATGCCACCGTGACGGAGGACATCACCGGTGCCATCGCCGACTCGGTGAACTCGGCCATCGACGCTCTGCGCAGCCTGGTGACCACGATCAACGCCACGGCCGAGGACGTCGCCCGTGCCGCGGATCGCACCCAGAACACGGCGATCCGGCTGGCTGAGGCCAGTAATCAGCAGGCACGCGAGATCGCAGCGGCCAACGAGCAGATCACCGAGATGGCTTCGTCCATGGAGCGCGTCTCGGAGAACGCGCGCGGTTCGGCCGAAGTGGCGCTCAAGTCGGTGTCGATCGCCTCGAGCGGCGCCGAGACGGTGCGCCACTCGATCTCCGGTATGGACTCCATCCGCGAGCAGATCCAGGAGACCTCGAAGCGCATCAAGCGCCTGGGCGAGTCCTCGCAGGAGATCGGCGACATCATCGAGGTGATCAACGACATCGCCGAGCAGACCAACATCCTCGCGTTGAACGCCGCCATTCAGGCGTCGACCGCCGGCGAGGCAGGCCGCGGCTTCGCGGTGGTCGCCGACGAGGTCCAGCGCCTCGCCGAGCGCGCCACCGACGCGACCAAGCGGGTGGAGGCGCTCATCAAGACGATCCAGAACGACACCAGCGAGGCCGTGCAATCGATGGAGCAGTCGACCGCGGGTGTGGTCAGTGGTGCCAAACTGGCCGAGGAGGCCGGCGGCGCCCTGGGCGAGATCGAATCGGTGTCGAAGCAGATCGCCGATCTGATCCAGCAGATCTCGCAGGAGGCCGAGCAGCAGGCGGAAACGGCCGTCCACATCTCGGAGACGATGAACGTCATCCAGGGCATCACCATTCAGACGTCGGATGGCACCAGCGAGACGGCGACCTCGATCGGTGAGCTGACCGAGCTGTCGCGTGACCTGCGTGCTTCGGTCACCGGGTTCAAGCTGCCGGACGAACTCCTCGGCGAGGACGAGTCCGCTTCGCAAACGCAGGAGGGCAGCGCGTAAGGCCGGCACCGCCGGCAACGCGCCGAGGGCTCAGCGTGCAGACGGCTGAAATCAACTCGATCGACACGACGCTGCGCGAGCTCGCGCCGCTGGTCACAGACGTCCAGCGCACGCTCGAGGCGGGCCTGGATGAGAGCGGCGCGGGCGCGGAATCGGTGGCGTCTGTCGTGCAGCCGCTGGCGACCATCCGCGGCACGCTCGATCTGCTCGATCTCCCGGGCGCGTCCATCCTCGTCAGTGAGATGGGGGAGATCGCCACGGCGGTGTCCGGCGGGCATACCGACGGAACCGGACAGGCCTTGGAGACGCTGCTCGAGGCCGTGCTGCGGCTGCCCGATTATCTCGATCGCATGCGCGCCGGCCGGCACGATGCGCCGGCGAAGCTGCTCCCGCTGGTTAACCGCTTGCGCGCCTTGCGCGGCGCCGAGGCGCTCGACGAGAGCGCGATGTTCTTCCCGCCGCTGCCCGCGTTCGGAGCGCCGGCGGAGGCTGCGGACGACGCGCGCCTGCAGGGCGCAGCGCAACGTGTGCGAGGCCGGTTCCAGCGCGCATTACTCGGCTGGTACCGCGGTGGAAGCGACGGAGGCAATCCGCTCGGCGAACTCGGCGGGGCGCTGCAGGAGCTTGCCGAGCACAGCACGCAAGCGGCGGTAAAGCAGCTGTGGGAGGTCGGCGGCGCCTTCGCCGAATCGCTGGCGGACCACGACGGGGCCGGCGACGGGCAGATCAAGACCCTGCTGGCCCGGATCGAGCGCTTGATCGCGGAGGCTGCCCGCGGCGGCGAGACGGCCGTCGTCCAGGCGAGTCCGCGCGAGCTGCTGCGCGGCCTGTTGTATCACCTCGCGCGGACACCGTCCGAGCGAGCGGCCGTGCGCGACGTGCGCCAGGCCTATCAACTCGAACAGGTGCTGTCCGCGAACGAGGGCGAATCCGACGTCGGTGGACTCAATCGCGAGCTGCTCGACGCGGTCGGCGAGGGGATCCGCAGCGAGCTGGCGCAGATCAAGGACGCGGTCGAGATCTACGTGCATGGCGAGGAGCGTCGCACGGAGGTGCTCGAAGGCCTGCCCGAGCGGCTCAAGCACATCGCCGACACCTTCAGCATGCTCGGACTGTCCCACGGGCACGCGACGCTGCGTGGCGAAGCCCAGGTGCTCGCCGAGATCAACGGTCTCGCCGCCGACGAGGCGGAGCAGCGCTTGCAGACGCTGGCCGACGAGTTGCTACGGGCGGAAGGGCAGCTGGCACAGCTGCAGCGTGGCCAGGCACCCCGCGAGGCCGCCGATGAGGAGGGTGCGACCGGTGAACTCGGCATCCGGGAGCTACCCGACTCGGAGTTTGAGCCGCTGATCGCCGCGGTCGTGGGTGCCTCGCTGGAAAATCTCTCGAAGGTGCGCGAGGCCATCGCGGTCTATTGCAGCACGCCCGAGCCCGACCCGGAGACGGTGTCCGAGGTCCCCGCGCTACTGGCCGAAATCGAAGGCGCCGCGTTGCTACTCCCGCTGGAGAGCGCTTCGCCCCTGCTCACTGGCTTGCGCGAATACATCCAGCGTGAGCTTGCCGGCGCCGGGCGCCAGCCGGACGACGACACGCAGATCCTGGTCGCCGACGTGGTTGCCGGCCTGGAGTACTACCTGGAGGCGGTGGCGCACGGTCGCCTCACCATGACCCATCTGCTGGAGGGCGCGATCCGGGCACTGGGGGCGCTGCGCTCCGGCGGTTCGCCCGAGATCTACGACGAGGACGAGCAGGTCGTGATCGAGGCCCCCGCGGACGCCCCGGCGGCGAAGCCCGGCGCACTCGACTGGGACGGCGATGGATTCGACGCGGATAGCACGGACGAGCACGAAATCGCGCTTGGCGGCGAGGACGCAGCGCTGGGCGCGCCCGAAGCCGAAGCGGCGACGGGGGAGCTGGCCGTATCCGGGGGCGATGGCGACGGGCCGGCGGACGATCTCGAAGCGTCCGCGGGCGAATTCGACCTTTCCACGGGCGAGATCGAGGCGTCGGCGGACGAGTTGGAGCCGCTCTCGGGCGAAGTCGAAGTGTCCGCAGTCGAGGCTGACGCGCCGACGGGTGAGATGGCGGATAGTGGCAGGGACTTCGATGGTCCCAGCGCCGCCACCAACGAGATCGAGCTGACGCTCGACGACGACCCAGCGGTGGGTTCCGCGGAGTTCGAAGCCCTCGATTTCTCCCTGGAACAGGCCGCTCCGGGCGCGTCGGAAGCGGACTCGGAGGAACCCACCGGGTCCGAGACCGAGACCGATTTCCCCGCCCTGGGGGAGGCGGCGAGCGCTACGGACTCACCGGGCGAAATGGCCGCCGAAAGCCCGGGCCTGACCGCACCGGCATCGACGCCGCAAGCGGCCGGTGGCGACCCGGGCGCGTCCGGCGATGGGGCGGCGACCGGCTCCCAGTTTGCGATCGTGGGCGACGACGTCGATGAAGACGTCGTCGAGGTCTATATCGAGGAGGCGCTGGGCGAGCTCGACAAGATCAACGAATCCCTGCCGCGCTGGAAGGCCGACCCATCGGACGACGAGGCCGTGGTCGTCATCCGGCGCGCCTACCACACCCTCAAGGGTGGCGGGCGGCTCATCGGCGCGGAATTGCTGGGTGAATTCTCCTGGTCGATGGAGACCCTGCTGAACCGCGTAATCGACGGGTCGGTTAAAGCGTCCACGGCCGTGTTCGACACCCTCGACGAGGCGTCGGCCGCGTTGCCGCAGCTGGTCGAGCAAATCCAGGGCAACCGCGCCCCCATTGAGGGGATCGACGACCTGATCGCGCGCGGCCATGCACTGAGCCGCGGCGAGACGCCGGCGGCACCGGCGCATCCGATCACCGCGTCCGGCGCCGAGCCGGAGCGGGCGGACCGACAGCAGGCGCACGCGCCCGAGGCCTCCGCCGGGACTGCGTCCGCGCAGGCCGTCGACGAGCTGCCGACGCTCGAGCCGCAGGCCGAGGAGTCCGGAAGGCCGGCGAACGAGCCGGCGGAACAAGCGGCCGGCGCACCGCCGCCCGCGGACCGCGGAGCCGAACCGTCGGCGGCCCCCGCCCCGGCGGAGTCGGCCGGCGCCCACGCAGCGGTCGCGAGCGAGACGCCCGAGGCCGGCGATTCCGACGCCGACGATTCCGATGCGGACGGGCCCGACCGCACCCTGCTCGAGATCTTCTCGCGCGAGGCCGCGAGCCACCAGGACGCCCTGCGCCGCGTGTTCGCGGACGCGGAACCGGCGGAGATGGAGATCGACCCGGCGTTCTCGCGCCCGATCCACACCCTCGTCGGCAGTTCCCAGACCGCCGGCGTCGAGGCGATTGCCGAACTCTCCGGCGCGTTGGAGGACATCGTCCGCGCGCGCCGCGAGCAGCGGGGCATGCTCGAGCCGGAAGACGTGGGAGTGTTCGCCGAGGCCGTCGCCGCAATCGATCGCGTTTTGGACGATCTCCCGGAGCTTGGCCGCGTCGATACCGCCTCGGTGCGCGACCGGCTGGAGGCGCAGCGCCAGGCCGCGCTCGCCGCGTCCCAGGCAGCCGACGATCAGAGCGACAACGAGCTGCTCGACGTATTCCTGGGCGAGGGCGATGAGCTGCTCGAGCAATGCGATCGGGCCGTGGCGGTTTGGCGCGACCAGCCGGAGGAGCGCGCGCCGATCGGCGACCTGCAGCGCGGGCTGCATACGCTGAAGGGCGGCGCGCGCATGGCCAATCTGACGCCCATCGCCGACCTGACCCACGAGTTGGAGTCGGTGATCAACGGCGTCGATGCACACGGCACGGTGCCGAGCGACGCCACGTTCGAACTCCTCCAGGAGACGGTGGACGCCCTGACCATCCTCATGGAGCAGGCGCGCGCGCAGCAGCCCATCGCCCGTGTCGACTGGCTGATCGAGGACTTACGGGAGTTACACGACCAGCCCGACGAGGCTCCGGCCGATGGCGCGTCCGGGGCAGACGACGATCCGGCGCCGGCGACGCGCGATACGTCCGCCGCCGGGCCGGGCGAACCGGCTCGCGATGCGGCGCCGCAGGGCCCGGCCGAGCCCGCTGCGGATGCTTCGGCGGCACCGGCGAGCGAATCGAGCGCCGAACCGGCCGCGGGCGGATCTCAAGGCGCCGCCGCAGACGATCGGCCGATCGCGGACGACGCGGGTACTTCGACGCCCCGGAGCAAGGGGGACGAAACGGCGAGCGAGACGGCGCCCGCGGGGCGCGAGGAGGCGGCTCCGGGCGGTCCCGCGGCCTCGCAACCGTCGAGCGAGCAAGTGCGCGTGCAGGCCGGGGTCATCGACAACCTGGTCAACTTTGCCGGTGAGGTGAGCATCTACCACTCGCGCCTCAACGAGCAGATGGGCCAATACCGCTTCAACCTGAACGAGTTCGATCAGACCGTCGCGCGCTTGCGCACTCAGCTGCGCACGATGGAGGACGAGACCGAATCGCAGATCCTGTACCGCAACCAAGGCCGGCTGGGATCGGCCGAGTCAGCGGAGGGCAATGAGAACGGGGACTTCGATCCGCTGGAGTTCGACCGCTACACGCGCCTGCAGGAGCTCTCGCGCTCCCTGTCCGAGAGTATCGGCGATCTCGATTCGCTCAAGGAGATCATGGAGACGATCACGCGCGATGCGGAGACGCTGCTGCTGCAGCAGTCGCGCGTCTCGTCCGAGCTCCAGGACGGGCTGATGCAGACGCGCATGGTGCGGTTCGACGGCCTGCGCGGCCGGCTCGCGCGCATCGTGCGCCAGACCGCGAGCCAGATGGGGAAGAAGGCGCAACTGGCCTTCGCCGGCGGCGAGATCGAGCTCGATCGCTCGGTTCAGGAGCGCATCGTGGCGCCGCTCGAGCATGTGCTGCGCAATGCGGTGGCCCATGGCATCGAAGCGCCGGACGAGCGCGAGCGCCGCGGCAAGGCCGCCCAGGGCACCATCGAGCTGGATCTCCACCGCGGCGGCACGGACATCGTGATCGAGATCAGCGATGACGGCCGCGGCATCGATCCGGAGGCGGTCCGGCGGCGCGCGATCGAGCGGGGGCTGATCGACGCCGATGATAGCCGCGACGACGGCGAGATCATCCGGCTGGTGCTCGAGAGCGGATTCTCGACCGCCGATTCGGTGACGCAGATCTCGGGGCGCGGCGTCGGCATGGACGTGGTGGACGCCGAGATCCGCCGGCTGGGCGGGACGCTGGGCATCAACACTGAGGTCGGCCGGGGTACGCGCTTCAACATCCGGCTACCGGTCACGCTCGCCATCAACCAGGCGGTGCTGGTGGAGACCGGCGATGATGTTTATGCCATCCCCATCGCCTCGGTCGAGGGCGTGGCGCAGGTATCGGCCGGCGAACTCAAGCCGATGTACGTGGATCCGTCACAGCCGTTCCGCTACGCCAACAGCGAATATCGCCTGGAGCATCTCGGCCGCTTGCTCGGCACGTCCGAACCGAGGCTGGATAAGCCGGATCTGATCTCGCCGGTGATCATGGTCCGCGCGGGCGACGAGCGGATCGCTTTGCATGTGGAGCAACTCGTCGGCCGGCGCGACATCGTCGTGAAACCGGTCGGCGCGCCGGTCAACGAGCTGGCCGGACTTTCCGGCGCGACCATCATGCCGGACGGGCGCGTAATCCTGATCCTCGATATCGGTGGGCTACTGCGCACTGAGAGTCGCTTCGTCGCAACCGGCAGTCACGAGGAGGGCGAGGAGCCGGAGGCGGCCCCGGCCGAGGCGGACGCCGCCCAGACTGGGGCGACCGGTACGACGGTGCTCGTGGTGGACGACTCGATCACCATCCGCAAGGTCACCCAGCGCGTGCTCGAGCGCAATGGCTACCACGTGGTCACGGCGAAGGACGGCATCGATGCGCTGTCGTGGATGGCCCACAGCGTGCCCGACCTCATGCTGCTCGATATCGAGATGCCGCGCATGGACGGCTACGAGGTGGCCACCTACGTGCGCGGCGAGCAGCGCCTGGCCGAGGTGCCGATCATCATGATCACCTCGCGCACCGGCGACAAGCACCGGGGCCGCGCCGAGGAGATCGGCGTGAACCGCTACCTCGGCAAGCCCTACCAGGAAACCGACCTCATGGAGAACATCGAGCACCTCCTGCAGTCCTCGACGGCGGTGTAGCCTCATGGCCGAGTCGCGTCAGCTCAAGTGCCTGCTGCTACCTCTCACGGGCATGACCGTGATCGTGCCGAGCACGGCGGTGGCCGAGGTCATCACCCTGGATGAGGTCACGCGCTACGCCCAGGCGCCGGATTGGTTCGTCGGCGTGACGCGCTGGCGGGGTATTGATGTCCCGTTGATCGCGTTCGACCGCCTGTGCCGGGCACGCGAGGATCTGCCGCCGGCCGCAGGCCGGTTCGTCGTGCTCTACGGGCTCGACGAACGCCCGCGCTTTTACGGCTTGCGCATCGAAGCCCTGCCGCGTAACGAGACCGTCGACGATTCGACCCTACGGCCGGTCGATGGCGGTGGGCCCGCGGCGGAGAAGTTCGTCCAGACGCGCGCCGCGATCGATACCCGCGAATGCGCCATCCCCGAGTTCGACACGCTCGAGAGCGCCATCGCCGCTCACATGCCCAGGTCGCCGTAGAGTACCTGCAGCGCCGCCAGCGCCGCTACGGCCGCCGTCTCCGTGCGCAGAATGCGCGGCCCCAGCCGTAACCCTTGGCAGCCGGCGGCCCGGGCGGCGTCCCGCTCGGCCGGGCTGAAGCCGCCTTCGGGGCCGGCCACCAGCGTCATGCGGCCGGGTGCCTCCTGCGGATCCCATAGGCTCGCCGGCGAGAAATCGCCGTCTGGGTCGAGCAACACACAGGGTTCCTGATCGGGGCGCGCCGTGGCGAGCCAGTCACGGAAGCCGGTCTGCGCCCCGAGGGCGGGCTGGCGCGTCCGGCCGGATTGGGCCGCCGCGGCCTCGAGGACGCCCTGCCAGTGACGCGCCTTGCGCACCACGCGCTCGCCTGCGGGCGCTGCCTGGGTCCGCTCCATGACCACCGGCAATACGGCGGAGACGCCGAGTTCGACCGCTTTTTCGAGCGTGTAGTCCATGCGCTGGCCGCGGGAGATCCCTTGGACCAGGGTGATCGCCAGCGGGGGCTCCGCCGTGCGCGCCTCGAAGCGCTCGATGCGTGCGTGCGCGCTGCGCTTGCCTTGCACCGCGAGGCTCGCGTGCCAGTCGCCGGGGTCGCCGTTGAAGACCCGGATCGCGGCTCCGTCGGGCAGCCGGAGGACGCGCAACAGGTGATGCGCCGTGTCGCTCGACAGCGCGACCTGATCGCCCACCGCCAGCGACTGATCCAGGGCGATGCGCGGGACCCGCACTAGTCCGCCGTCGCCCGGTCGATGCCCTCGCGCGCCACCGTCGCCAGGTGGCGGATCTCGTCGGGCGTGATCACATAGGGCGGCATCAGATACATGGTGTTGCCCAGCGGGCGCAGCAGGCAGCCGCGCGTGAGCCCGTGACGGTAGACGCGCAGCCCGCGGCGCTCGCGCCAGTCGAACGGCCGCCCGCGGTCCCCATCGCGGCACATCTCGATCGCGCAGATCATGCCGTGCTGGCGGATGTCGCCGACCTGCGGGTGGTCCCCGAGCTGCTCATGCACCGCGTCCGCCATGACCTGCGCGAGCCGGCGATTGGTGCTGAGCGTGTCGTCAGACTCGAAGATCTCCAGCGTCGCCAGCGCCGCGCGGCAGGCCAGCGGGTTGCCGGTGTAGCTATGCGAATGCAGGAACGCCTTGAGCGACTCGAACTCGTCATAAAAGGCCTGGTAGACATCGTCCGTGGTGACGACCGCGCACAGCGGCAGGTAGCCCCCGGTGAGGCCTTTCGACAGGCACAGGAAATCGGGGGCGATACGCGCCTGGTCGCAGGCGAACATCGTCCCCGTGCGGCCGAACCCACTGGCGATCTCGTCGGCGATCAGATGCACGCCGTAGCGATCGCAGGCCTCGCGCAGCAGCTCCAAATAGACCGGGTGATACATGCGCATCTGCCCGGCGCATTGCACCAGCGGCTCGACGATGACGGCGCAGGTCTCGTGCGCGTGGCGCGCCAACGCCTCCTCCATGGGCGCGAACATACGCCGCGTATAGGCCTCCCAGGATTCGCCGTCCGCCCGGTGGAAGCAATCGGGGCCGTCGACGATGACCGAATCCATCAGCAGGGGGCGATAGGTCTTCTTGAACAGGTCGACATCGCCGACGGCGAGTGCGCCCAGGGTCTCGCCGTGGTAGCTGTTCGATAGCGCGATGAACTTGGTGCGCTCGCCGGCGCCGCGATTGCGCCAATAGTGGAAACTCATCTTGAGCGCGGCCTCGATGCCCGACGACCCGTTGTCCGCATAGAAGCAGCGCGCAAGCGGTGCCGGTGCGAGCTCGATGAGCTTCTCGGATAGCCGTACCACGGGCTCGTGCGTGAAGCCGGCCATCATCACGTGCTCGACACGGCCGAGCTGGTCGGCGATGGCGGCGTTGATGCGCTCATTGGCGTGGCCGAACAGGTTGACCCACCAGGAACTGACCGCGTCGATGTAGCGGTTACCCTCGAAGTCCTCGAGATAGACCCCCTCGCCGCGCGCGAACGGCACGGGTGGGAGCCACTCGTGGTCCTTCATCTGGGTGCAGGGATGCCAGACAGCGGCGAGATCGCGCTCGATGATTTCGCGATTGGTCGTCATGTCAGAACCACGAATGGACACGAATGAACACGAATGCGGACCGGCACGGCCGGCCCATGGGGGCTAGTGGCAATTATAAACGGGTGCGGCCAACGCGCGGAAACAAGCGCAGTGGCCACCGGTACCGCAGGTGCTCGAGCTATGCCGGGCAGGGCCACGCGACCATTCTTGCTGACGGCATCCGATGCTACGCGCCCACCGAGCCCTATTCGTGTTCATTCGTGTCTACTGCTCGGCGCATCCCTGCGCCTCGCCCCTTCGGGGCTAGGCGCGCAAATTCGCTCCCGGCGAATTTGTCGTGGTTCCAGAAACAAAAAAGCCCCGCGCCGAGGCGCGGGGCTTTACCGCTAAGCAGGGCTTCGCGCCGGAAGCGCGGAGCCACGCTCTTAGTAGCGGTAGTGGTCCGGCTTGTACGGACCGCCCACCGGAACGCCGATGTAATCGGCCTGCTCCTTGGTGAGGTCAGTCAAGTTGGCGCCGATCTTGCCAAGGTGGAGCTGTGCGACCTTCTCGTCGAGGTGCTTCGGCAGCACATACACCTTGTTCTCGTACTGCTCCGGACGGTTCCAGAGCTCGATCTGCGCCATCACCTGGTTGGTGAAGGAGCTGGACATGACGAAGCTCGGGTGGCCCGTGGCGCAGCCGAGGTTCACCAGGCGGCCTTCGGCGAGCAGGATGATGCGCTTGCCGTCGGGGAACGTGATGTGGTCCACCTGCGGCTTGATGTTCTCCCACTCGTAGTTCTTCAGGCCGGCAACGTCGATCTCGTTGTCGAAGTGGCCGATGTTGCAGACGATGGCCTCGTCCTTCATGGCCTGCATGTGGTCATGCGTGATGACGTTGAAGTTGCCGGTGGCCGTGACGTAGATGTCGGCCTTGTCGGCGACGTCGTCCATCCGGACCACGCGGTAGCCCTCCATCGAGGCCTGCAGCGCGCAGATCGGGTCGATCTCGGTGACCCACACGGTCGCACCCATGCCACGCAGGGCCTGGGCGCAGCCCTTGCCGACGTCACCGTAGCCGAGGACCACGGCGATCTTGCCGGCGATCATCACGTCCGTGGCGCGCTTGATGCCGTCGATCAGCGACTCGCGGCAGCCGTAGAGGTTGTCGAACTTCGACTTGGTGACCGAGTCGTTGACGTTGATCGCCGGGAAGCGCAGCGTGCCCTCGCGCTCCATCTTGTAGAGGCGATTGACGCCGGTGGTGGTCTCCTCGGTGACGCCGCCGATCGCGTCGGCGAGCTTGGCGTACCAGCCCGGGCGGCTCTCGAGGCGCTTGCGAATCGCGGCGAAGGCCGCGCGCTCCTCGTCACTGCCCGGGTTGTCCAGGATCGACGGATCCTTTTCCGCCTTGGCGCCGAGCGTCACCAGCAGCGTGGCATCGCCGCCGTCGTCGAGGATGCGGCTGGGGAAGCCACCGTCATGCCACTCCATGATGCGGTGGGTGTACTCCCAGTAGTCGTCGAGCGACTCGCCCTTCCACGCGAAGACCGGCACGCCGGTCGCGGCGATCGCGGCCGCGGCGTGGTCCTGGGTCGAGAACACGTTGCACGAGGCCCAGCGGACCTCGGCGCCCAGCTTCACCAGCGTCTCGATGAGCACGGCCGTCTGGATGGTCATGTGCAGCGAGCCCGCGATGCGGCATCCGGCGAGCGGCTGCTGGTCCGCGTACTGCTCGCGCAGCGCCATCAGGCCGGGCATCTCGGTTTCGGCGATCGCGATCTCCTTGCGGCCCCATTCGGCCAGCGAGGGATCCGCGATCGCGGAGTTGGAAACGACAGAATCGGGGACAGCGTTCATCGTGTCGGACTCCCTATGGGTTCGACGAGCGCCGTTTTCTACGATCGGCCGTGATCCCCGAGCCTGGCCCCGCCACTATCTTCCTGCTATCGACGATTGCCTCGATGGACGCAGAACGGCCTGCAAGTATCGCGGCGTTCATGCGTTCTCGAAGATAGTGGCGGGACTGCAGCGCTCCTCGGGGCGGCCCCTCCTTCGGTTGAGCTGGATGTTACGCGGTCGCGGAGACCTTGGCTGCGTCGCGCAGGACCTCGGCACGGTCGGTGCGCTCCCACGGCAGGTCGATGTCGTCGCGACCGAAATGGCCGTATGCGGCGGTCTGGGTGTAGATCGGCTTGATCAGGTCGAGCATCTTGATCAGCCCGTACGGCCGCAGGTCGAAGTGCTCGCGCACGAGGGCCTCGATGCGGCTGTCGTCGATGGCGCCGGTACCGAACGTCTCGATGCTGATCGAGGTAGGCTCGGCGACGCCGATGGCGTAGGACGCCTGGATCTCGCAGCGCTTGGCCAGGCCCGCGGCCACGATGTTCTTGGCAACGTAGCGGGCGGCGTAGGTCGCCGAGCGGTCGACCTTCGAGGGATCCTTGCCGGACATCGCGCCGCCGCCGTGGCGGGCCATGCCGCCATAGGTGTCGACGATGATCTTGCGCCCGGTCACGCCGCAGTCGCCCACCGGGCCACCGACGACGAACTTGCCGGTCGGGTTGATGTGGATCTTGTCCTTGGGCGTGTCCTTGATCCACTCGGCAGGCAGCACCGGCTTGATGATCTCCTCCATCACGCCCTCCTGCAGGTCCTTCTGGGACACGTCGGGGAGGTGCTGGGTGGAGAGCACGACGGCGTCGATGCCGACCGGCTTGTTGCCATCGTAGCGGAACGTCACCTGGCTCTTGGCGTCCGGCGCGAGCCAAGCGAGCTTGCCCGCGTTGCGCACTTCCGACTGCCGCCGCACGAGCTTGTGCGCGTAGTGGATCGGTGCCGGCATGAGGGCGTCGGTCTCGTTGTTGGCGTAGCCGAACATCAGGCCCTGGTCGCCCGCGCCCTGATCCTCGGGCTTGGAGCGGCTCACGCCCTGCGCGATGTCAGGCGACTGCTTGCCGAGCGCGTTGAGCACGGCGCAGGTGTTACCGTCGAAGCCCAGGTCCGAGTGGTTGTAGCCGATCTCGTTCACGGTGTCGCGAACGATCTGCTCGAGCTCGAACTGCGCGGTCGTGGTGATCTCGCCGGCGACCACGACGAAGCCAGTCTTGAGCATGCTCTCGCAGGCCACGCGGGCCTCCGGATCCTGCTCGAGAATGG
>CAZVBX010000029.1:0-30274 GCA_964625925.1 uncultured Ectothiorhodospiraceae bacterium
AGAAGTACATCGTCTGCAACTCGGACGAGTCGGAGCCGGGCACCTGCAAGGACCGGGATCTGCTGCGCTTCAATCCGCACGCGCTGATCGAAGGCATGGCCATCGGCGGCTTCACCATGGGCGCGACCATCGGGTACAACTACCTGCGCGGCGAGTTCGGCGACGAGGTGTTCCGCCGCTGCGAGCAGGCGCTGGCCGAGGCCTACGAGCATGGCTGGCTGGGCCAGAACATCGCCGGTAGCGGTATCGACTTCGATCTGTACAACGTGCTCGGTGCCGGCGCCTACATCTGCGGCGAGGAGACGGCGCTGCTCGAATCGCTGGAGGGCAAGAAGGGCATGCCGCGCTTCAAGCCCCCGTTCCCGGCCCAGGTCGGTGTGTACGGCAAGCCGACGACCGTGAACAACACGGAAAGTCTCGCCTCGGTGCCGACGGTGCTCACGCGCGGCAGTGACTGGTTCGCCAATCTCGGCGTCGAGAATGCCGGTGGCACCAAGATCTTCTCGATGTCCGGCCACATCGAGACGCCGGGCAACTACGAGATCCCGATGGGCACGCCGTTCTCCGAGCTACTCGAGCTGGCCGGCGGAATCCGTAAGGGGCGCCAGCTCAAGGCCGTGATCCCCGGTGGTTCCTCGGTCCCGGTCGTGCCCGGCGAGACCATGCTCGAGACGAACATGGACTACGACTCGATCACCAAGGCCGGCTCGATGCTGGGTTCGGGCGCGGTGATCGTGATGGACGATCACACGGACATGGTCGACGCGCTGCGCCGGATTTCGCGCTTCTACATGTCGGAATCCTGCGGCCAATGCACGCCCTGCCGCGAAGGCACGGGCTGGCTCTACCGGATGATCACGCGGATCATCAACGGCCAGGCGAGCATGGACGACCTCGAGCGCCTCGAGCATGTCGCGCGGCGTATCGAGGGCCGCACCATCTGCGCGCTGGGCGACGCCGCGGCGATGCCGGTGCGCAGCTTCCTCAAGCATTTCCGCCCCGAATTCGAGTACTACATCGAGCACGGCCGCAGCATGCTTGCCGATCGCACGGCGGCGGCGGCCTGACGAGACCGACATGAGCGAAGAAACGGTTCAAATCGAGGTCGACGGCCGGCCGATCGAGGTGCGCAAGGGGGCCATGCTGATCGAGGCCACCGACGCCGCCGGCATCGACGTGCCGCGTTTCTGCTACCACAAGAAGCTACCCGTGGTGGCGAATTGCCGCATGTGCCTGGTCGAGGTGGAGAAGGCACCCAAGCCGCTGCCGGCCTGTGCGACCCCGGTCGCCGACGGCATGAAGGTGTGGACGGATTCGCCCACCGCGATCGATGCGCAACAGGGCACGATGGAGTTCCTGCTGATCAATCATCCGCTCGACTGCCCGGTGTGCGACCAGGGCGGCGAGTGCGAGCTGCAGGACGTCGCGCTCGGCTATGGCGAGGGCATCTCGCGCTTCAACGAGAGCAAGCGGGCCGTGGCCGACGAGGATCTGGGTCCGCTGATCGCCACCGACATGACGCGCTGCATCCATTGCACGCGCTGCGTGCGGTTCGGTACCGAGATCGCGGGCGTGCGCGAGCTGGGCGCAACCGGTCGCGGTGAGGACATGCGCATCGGCACCTATGTCGGACGCATGATTACTTCGGAGATGTCCGGCAACGTCGTCGACCTGTGCCCGGTGGGCGCGCTAACCAACAAGCCCGCGCGCTATACCGTGCGGCCCTGGGAGCTGATCCAGCAGCCGTCGGTGGCGCCGCACGACGCGATCGGCTCGAACCTGTTCCTCCATCAACGCCGCGGCCGCGTCATGCGCGCCGTGCCGCGCGAGAACGAATCGATCAACGAGACCTGGATCTCCGACCGCGATCGCTATAGCTGCCATGGTCTGTACAGCCAGGATCGTGTGCTGCAGCCGCTGGTCAAGCGCAACGGGATCTGGGAAGAGGTCGACTGGGATGTGGCCCTGCCGGAGGCCGTGGAGGCCCTCAAAGGGGTGGTTGCCAACGCGGGTGCCGAGCAGCTGGCGGCGTTGGTGTCGCCGTATGCGACGCTCGAGGAGCAATATCTCGCGCAGAAGCTGATGCGCGGTCTGGGCAGTCCGCATGTCGAGCACCGGCTGCGCCAGATGGACTTCTCCGACCAGGACGCGGCGCCGGTCATGCCGTGGCTGGGCCAGTCGATCGCGCAGCTCGAGCAGGTCGATGCCGCGCTGCTGATCGGTTCCAACGTGCGCAAGGAGCAGCCGATCGCGGCCCACCGGCTGCGCAAGGCTGCGCGCGACGGCGCGCGTATCTCGTTCATCAACCCGCGCCGCTTCGACTTCCATTTCGATGTCGATCGCGACTGCACCGTGCATCCCGACCATATGGTGCAGACGCTGGCCGGCGTCGGCGTCGCCATCTCCGAGCAGACCGGTGCCGCGCTGCCGGAACGCGTGCGGACTGCTGCAGCAGGCGCAGAGCCGAACGCCGATCAGCGCGCGGTTGCGCAGGCGCTGGTCGACGGTGACGAGTCCACCGTGCTGATCGGCAACCTGGCGCTGGGGCATCCGGCACTGGCCGAACTGCGCCTGCTCGCCGATGCCGTCGCGCGTCTGGCCGGCGCCCGTTTCGGCTACCTGCCGGAGGCGGGCAATGCGGCCGGAGCCTGGCTTGCAGGGGCGGTGCCGCATCGCGGGCCGGCGGGTACGGCGACTGAGCGCAATGGCGCCACCGTGAGCGAGCTCTACGAGCAACCACGCCGCGGCTATCTGCTGATGGGCGTGGAACCGGAAGTCGACAGCGCCGATGGCGCCGCCGCGGCAAGCGCCATGCATGCGGCCGACGCGGTGGTTGCGCTGGCGCCGTTCACCACCGATGCCATGCTGCAATACGCCAGCGTGATCCTGCCGTGCTCGACCTTCGCCGAGACGGAGGGCACCTTCGTCAACGCCGAGGGCCTGTGGCAGGACTTCACCGCGGCCGGCAGCCTGCCGGGCGATGCGCGTCCGGCGTGGAAGATCCTGCGCGTGCTCGCCAACGAGCTGGACGTCGCCGGCTTCGATTACGTGGGCGTCGACGAGATCCGCGCCGAGCTCAAGGAGCGCTGCCGCGAGATCACCTTGGACAACCGCGTCGCCGGGGAGCGGGCGCTGCGTCCCGTCGCCGGACGCGAGGGCCTGGTGCGCTTCGGCGATGTGCCGATGTATTCCACGGACCCGTTGGTGCGGCGCTCGGAGCCGCTGCAGCAGGCGGCCGACGCCGGCCGGCCCGAGGTCCGGATTGCGCCGGCCGATGCGCAGACACTGGGTCTGGAGGACGCGGCGCGTGCCGTCGTGCAGCAGGACAAGCGTTCGCAGACGCTCGACCTCGTCGTCGACGAGGGCGTACCGGCCGGTTGTGTTTGGATCCCCCAGGGGCTGCCCGAGACCGCCGAGCTCGGCGCTGCGGCCGGCCCCGTCCAGCTGAAGCGGGCGTAAGCGGTCATGGTCGAGAGCACCATTGCAATCTGGGAAAGCCTGCCCGCGTCGCTGCAGACCCTGCTGGCGATCAACGGCAAAATCCTCCTGATCATCGGGCCGTTGATGCTGTCGGTGGCGTATTTCACCTACGCCGAGCGACGGGTCATCGGCTACATGCAGGGGCGGCGCGGGCCCAATCGGGTCGGCTTTCGCGGGCTGCTGCAGCCGATCGCCGACGGCCTCAAGCTGCTGACCAAAGAGGTCATTCTCCCGACCAACGCGAACCGGTTCCTGTTCCTGATCGCGCCGATCGTCACGCTGGGCCCGTCGCTCGCGGCCTGGGCCGTGGTGCCGTTCGCCGACGGCTGGATCCTCGCCGACATCAATGCGGCGCTGCTCTACGTGCTGGCGCTGACGTCGGTCGGGGTGTACGGCGTGATCATTGCCGGCTGGGCATCCAATTCGAAGTACGCGCTGCTCGGGGCCATGCGCGCGGCCGCGCAGATGGTCGCGTACGAGATCGCCATGGGCTTCGCCCTCGTGGGCGTGGTCATGGTGGCCGGTAGCCTCAATCTGGGCGCGATTACGCAGGCGCAGGAGGGCTGGTTCTGGAACTGGTACTGGCTGCCATTGCTGCCGCTATTCGTCGTCTACTGGGTATCGGGCGTGGCCGAGACCAATCGCCTGCCGTTCGACGTGGCGGAGGGCGAGTCGGAGATCGTCGCGGGCTTCCACGTCGAGTACTCCGGCATGGCGTTTGCGATCTTCTTCCTCGCCGAGTACGCCAACATGATCCTGATCGCGGCGCTGGCCGCGGTGATGTTCCTCGGCGGCTGGCAGGCGCCTTGGCCGGGCGGGACCGACGGCCTGCACTGGTTCCTGCTCAAGACGGTGGCGATGGCGTTCCTGTTCCTGTGGTTCCGGGCGACCTTCCCGCGCTACCGCTACGACCAGATCATGCGGCTCGGGTGGAAGGTCTTCATCCCCGTCACGATCGTATGGATTTTCGTCGAGGCCGTGATGGCCTGGTACCAGGTCGGGCCCTGGTTCGCGTGAGTGACCGGCTCGACCGGGAGGGTTTGCGCAGATGACGGCGATAACGCGTTTCTTTCGAACGTTCCTATTGTGGGAACTCATCAAGGGGATGCGGCTGACCGGGCGTAACTTCTTCGCGCGCAAGGTCACGATCGCGTATCCCGAGGAGAAGACCCCGAAGTCGCCACGCTTCCGCGGTCTGCATGCTTTGCGGCGCTATCCCAATGGCGAGGAGCGTTGCATCGCCTGCAAGCTGTGCGAGGCGGTGTGCCCGGCGCTCGCGATCACGATCGAGTCGGAGCAGCGCGAGGACGGCACGCGCCGCACTACGCGGTATGACATCGACCTGTTCAAGTGCATCTACTGCGGGCTGTGCGAAGAGTCCTGCCCAGTGGATTCGATCGTGGAGACCGACATCCACGAATATCACTTCGAGCAGCGCGGCGAGCAGATCATCACCAAGCCGGAGCTGCTGGCTATCGGCGACAAGTACGAGCCCCAGATCGCGCGTGCGCGTGAGCTCGATGCCCCGTATCGATAAAGCAGACTAGAACATGCCTATCGAACAGATAACCTTCTGGCTCTTCTCGGCCGTAATGATTGCGGCCGCATTGCGCGTGGTCACCGCGAACAACCCGGTCCATTCCGTGCTGTTCCTGGTGCTCACCTTCTTCACGGCGGCGGGACTATGGCTGCTGCTCGAGGCCGAGTTCCTCGGCATCGTGCTGGTTGTGGTCTACGTTGGCGCCGTCATGGTGCTGTTCCTGTTCGTCGTGATGATGATCGATGTGAACTTGGCACCCTTGCGCGAGGGCTTCGTCCGGTATCTGCCAGTCGGTGCGCTCGTGGGCCTGGTCATGCTCGCCGAGCTCATCATGCTCGTGGGGCCGCGCTATTTCGGCGAGGAGCGCTTTGCCGCCCCGGAGCGTGCGCCCGCGGACTACAGCAATACCGAGGCGCTCGGCAGGTTGCTCTACGCGGACTATCTCTATGCGTTCGAGATTGCCGCGGTCATTTTGATGGTGGCCATCATAGCGGCCATCTCCCTGACCATGCGCAAACGGCCCGAGACGACCAAGTACCAGACCCCGAACCGGCAGGTCCAGGTACGCAAGGGCGACCGGCTGCGCTTCGCTCGCATGAAGTCCGAGCAATAACGAACGTTCGGGTGGCCATGTTCACGCCACCCGCGTCGCTCCGAGGAGACGAGCCTGGATGATTCCGCTGTCACACTATTTGATCCTGGGTGCGCTGCTGTTCGCGATCGGCGTGGCCGGTATCATCATCAACCGCAAGAACATCATCATCTTGCTGATGTCGCTCGAGCTGCTGCTGCTCGCGGTGAACATGAACTTCGTCGCGTTCTCGTTCTTCCTGCAGGACATGGCGGGACAGGTGTTCGTGTTCTTCGTGCTGACGGTTGCGGCCGCGGAAGCGGCGGTCGGATTGGCGATCCTGGTGGTGCTGTTCCGTAACCGCGGCACGATCAACGTCGCCGATCTCGACACGATTCGGGGCTGAGCTGATGGAATCGCTATATCTCGCCACTGCGCTGGTGCCGCTCGCCGGCGCGATCATCGCCGGTCTGTTCGGCCAGAAGATCGGCCGGACCGGCGCGCACAGCGTCACCATCGGCGGTGTCGCGATCTCGTTCGCGCTGGCGCTGGTGGTGTTCTATCAGCACGTGTTCGGCGGCGCGCCGACATTCGATGGCAGCGTCTACACCTGGATGGTATCCGACGGCATCCGGTTCGAGATCGGCTTCCTGGTCGACCGCCTGACGGCGCTCATGATGGTGACCGTGCTGTCGGTGTCGCTGATGGTGCACATCTACACCATCGGCTACATGCACGACGATCCCGGCTATCAGCGCTTCTTCAGCTACATCAGCCTGTTCACCTTCTCCATGCTGATGCTGGTGATGGCGAACAACTTCCTGCAGCTGTTCTTCGGCTGGGAGGCCGTCGGTCTCGTCTCCTATCTGCTGATCGGCTTCTGGTTCGAGCGCGAGTCCGCGATCAGCGCCAACCTGAAGGCCTTCCTGGTCAACCGCGTGGGCGACTTCGGGTTCGTCCTCGGTATCGGCGCCATCCTCGTGTGGACCGGCAGCCTGAACTACGCCGACGTGTTCGCCAACGCGGACCAGCTCGCCAATGGGACGATCGAGATCATCCCGGGCGCCACCTGGTCGGTGATCACGGTGGCCTGCATCTGCCTGTTCATCGGGGCCATGGGCAAATCGGCCCAGGTGCCGCTGCACGCCTGGCTGCCTGACTCGATGGAGGGTCCGACGCCGATCTCGGCGCTGATCCACGCGGCCACGATGGTGACCGCGGGAATCTTCATGGTGGCCCGCATGTCGCCGCTGTTCGAGCTATCGGAAGTGGCGCTATCGGTCGTGCTCGTAATCGGCGCCGTCACGGCCCTGTTCATGGGCCTGGTCGGCATCGTCCAGCACGACATCAAGCGCGTCGTCGCCTATTCGACCCTGTCGCAGCTGGGCTACATGACGGTGGCGCTGGGCGCCTCCGCGTACTCGGCGGCCATCTTCCATCTGATGACGCACGCCTTCTTCAAGGCGTTGTTGTTCCTGGCCGCGGGCTCGGTGATGATCGGTCTGGACCACGAGCAGGACATGCGTCGGATGGGTGGGCTGTGGCGCTACATGCCGATCACGTATGCGACGGCCGTGATCGGGTCGTTGGCGTTGATCGGCTTCCCTGGGTTCGCCGGCTTCTTCTCGAAGGACGCGATCATCGAAGCGGTCCATTATTCCGATCGTATTGGCGCCGGATTCGCCTATTTCTGCGTGCTCGCGGGCGTGTTCGTCACGGCGCTATATACCTTCCGCATGCTGTTCTTGACGTTCCATGGTCCCGAGAAGATGGATGCGCATGCGAAGGAGCATCTGCACGAGTGTCCCAAGGTGGTGACCGTACCGCTGATCCTGTTGGCCATTCCGTCGGTCGTGATCGGCGCGTGGACCATCGGCCCCGTGCTATTCGGTGGCTTCTTCGGCGAGGCGATCCACGTGTTGCCGGCCAATGACGTCGTGGCCGAGGTCGGGCATCACTACCACGGCGTGATGTCGTTCGTGCTGCACGGGCTCCAGGGTGAGGCCGTGTATCTCTCGCTGGCCGGCGTGATCGTGGCGTGGTTCATCTGGATCAAGAACCCCGGGATCGCGGACGCTGCAGCCGAGCGCCTCGGCCCGATCCACCGGCTGCTGGAATACAAGTACGGCTTCGACGAGCTGTATCAGAATGTCATCGCGGCGGGCGGCCGGCGGCTCGGCGGCGGCCTGTCGTCGGTGGGCGACCAACGAATGATCGACGGCTGGATGGTCAACGGCTCGGCCCGCCTGGTCGGCTTCTCGTCGACGATCCTGCGGCGCCTGCAGAGTGGTTATCTCTACCACTACGCGTTCGCAATGATCATCGGCCTGCTGGCCGCGCTGACCTGGATCCTGTTCCGGTAACACCGGAGCAGACGATAACGAACATTGAAACGGGTACTCTCGTAATGCTTGCCGACTGGCCCCTGCTGAGCTTGGTGATCTGGCTGCCGATCGTCGGCGGCGTCTGCGCGCTCATGGCCGGCGACGTCATGGCGCGGCGCCTCGCGCTCGCGTTCGCTCTGCTGACGTTCCTGCTGACGCTGCCGCTATACACCGGCTTCGATACGAGCACGGCACGGATGCAGTTCGTCGAGAACATGGCCTGGCTGCCGAGCTTCGGCATCAATTACCACCTCGGTATCGACGGCATTGCGCTGCCGCTGATCCTGCTGACCAGTTTCGTGACGGTGCTGGTCGTGATCGCCGGGTGGGGCTCGATCCAGTCGCGTGTGCCGCAATACATGGGCGCGATGCTCATCCTCGAGGGCATCATGATCGGTGTCTTCTGTGCCCTCGATGCCGTGCTGTTTTACGTGTTCTGGGAGGCGCAGCTCATCCCGATGTTCCTGATCATCGGGATCTGGGGCGGCTACAACCGCGTCTACGCCACGATCAAGTTCTTCCTCTATACCTTCCTCGGTTCGGTCCTGATGCTGGTGGCGCTGGTATACCTCTACTACCGCGCCGGCACTTTCGATCTTCAGTCGCTGCACAGCATGCCCCTGTCGATCGATGAGCAGGTGTGGATCTTCCTGGCGATGCTGGTCGCCTTCGCGGTCAAGATCCCGATGTGGCCGGTACATACCTGGCTGCCGGACGCGCACGTGGAGGCGCCCACCGGCGGATCGGTCATCCTGGCGGCGGTCATGCTGAAGATGGGCGGGTATGGCTTCCTGCGCCTGAGCATGCCGATCGCCCCGGACGCGAGTTCGATGCTCGCCGGCCTGGTGATCCTGCTGTCGCTGATCGCCATCGTGTACATCGGCTTCGTCGCCCTGGCGCAGCGCGACCTCAAGAAGCTCATCGCCTACTCGTCCATCTCGCACATGGGCTTTGTGACGCTGGGCATGTTCATCGTGTTCGTGCTGGCGGTGGAGACACCGGGGCTCACCGGGGCACGCCTCGGCATGGAAGGGGCGATGGTGCAGATGATCTCGCACGGCCTGGTATCGGCCGCGCTATTCCTCTGCGTGGGCGTCCTGTACGACCGCATGCATACCCGCGTCATCGCCGACTACGGCGGCGTGGTCAACACCATGCCCGTGTTCGCGGCGCTGCTGGTGCTGTTCGCCATGGGCAATGCGGGCCTGCCCGGCACGTCGGGCTTCGTCGGCGAGTTCATGATCATCCTGGCGAGCTTCCATGCCGACTTCTGGCTGGCGGCGCTGGCGGCCACGACCATGATCCTGGGTGCGGGGTACACGCTCTGGATGGTCAAGCGGGTCGTGTTCGGACCCGTGGCGAATGAGCAGGTCGGGGCGCTGGAGGATGTCAGCCGGCGTGAATTCCTGGTGCTGGGCATCCTGGCCGTGAGCGTGTTGGCACTGGGCATCTGGCCCGATCCGCTGGTCGAGGTCATGCATCCGACCATGGACAAGCTGGTGGCGCATCTCAGTGCCTCCAAGCTCTAAGCGAGACGCGAGTTTCCTGGAGTACACCCGATGACCAGCGAG
Source organism: uncultured Ectothiorhodospiraceae bacterium (assembly GCA_964625925.1). GTDB lineage: Bacteria > Pseudomonadota > Gammaproteobacteria > XJ16 > Halofilaceae > Halofilum. The sequence continues at coordinate 9,547 of CAZVBX010000029.1, forward strand.
TTCCTTCCCGTCCTGCCCGAGATGGTCCTGCTGGGCGCCGTCTTCGTGGTGCTGCTGGTGGATCTGTTCGCACCCGCGGGACGCGGCGGCGTCACCTATCTTCTGGCGCAAGCCTCTGTGGTCGCGACCATCCTCGCGGCCGTCGCCGTGCGTCCCGAGGCTACACAAATCGTGCTCTCGGGTGCCTTCGTGGCCGACCCGATGAGTTTTCTGCTGAAGATCGCGATTCTGGTGCTGACGCTCATCGTGTTCGCCTATTCGCGGCCCTACGTCGAATCCCGTGGGCTGATGCGGGGCGAGTTCTATGCGCTCGCGCTGTTCGGCGTACTCGGCATGCTGGTGATGGTGTCCGGGGCGAATCTGCTGACGCTTTATCTCGGCTTGGAGCTGCTGTCGCTGTGCCAGTACGCCCTGGTGGCGCTGAACCGGGACTCGTCCCGGGCCAGCGAGGCGGCCATGAAGTTCTTCGTACTCGGCTCGCTGGCGTCGGGCATGCTGCTGTACGGCATGTCGCTGCTGTACGGGCTGACGGGCTCGTTGGCGCTGACGGAGATCCATACGGCCCTGTCGGCGCAGGGCACCAACGAGCTGGGAGCGCTGCTCGGGCTCGTATTCGTCATCATCGGCATTTCCTTCAAGCTTGGCGCGGTGCCGTTCCACGCTTGGATCCCCGACGTCTACGAGGGCGCGCCCACGCCGATCGCGTTGTACATCGGCGCGGCACCGAAGGTCGCGGCGTTCGCGCTGTTTGCGCGCCTGCTCGCGGAGGGGCTGGTCGAGCTGCACGGGGATTGGCAGGCCATGCTGGCGGTGCTGTCGGTGCTGTCCCTGGCCATCGGCAATATCGTCGCGATTGCACAGACCAATCTCAAGCGCATGCTGGGTTATTCCACCATCTCGCACGTCGGTTTCATCCTGCTCGGCATTCTGGCGGGAACCCCGGAGGGCTACGCCGCCGCCATGTTCTACGTCATCTGGTACGCCCTGATGTCGGCGGGCGCCTTCGGCATGATCATCCTGCTGAGCCGGAAGGGCTTCGAGGCCGAGCAGCTCGACGACTTCAAGGGCCTGAACGAGCGTAGCCCGTGGTTCGCCCTGATGATGCTGTTCATCATGTTCGCCATGGCGGGGGTGCCGCCATTCGCCGGCTTCTACGCCAAGCTCTCCGTGCTGCGCGCCGTGGTGCAGGTCGACATGATCTGGCTGGCCATCGTGGGCGTGGTGTTCTCGGTCGTCGGTGCGTTCTACTACCTGCGTATGGTCAAGTTGATGTATTTCGATGACCCCACGGACACCGGAGCGTTGGAGCGCGGCACGGGCCTGCGGGTGGTGCTGTCCGTCAACGGCATTTCGGCGCTGGCACTGGGCTTCTACCCGGCGGCCCTGATGGCGTGGTGCCTATCCGCCGCGGGGGCGGGCTAGGAGGCCATCCGAGAAGCCCGGCCAGTTCGCTCGCGGTGCCACGTGCTCGCTACGGTGCAGATGTCCCGGATAGCCTTCCTGGGCGCTGACGCTCGCTGTGAGGCGGTCGCAGGGATTGCATAGAGCTGCCGCGGTCCTTATAATTGCCAGTTGCGGTTGCGGGGTGGAGCAGTCTGGCAGCTCGTCGGGCTCATAACCCGAAGGTCGCAGGTTCGAATCCTGCCCCCGCTACCAAATTCGGGATTTCGTATAGCCCCTTTCAGAGGGGCTTTTTTGTTCCCGGCGGAAAAATCGCGCGGGCTTGGAAACGGAATGCGACGGGCCTCCGAGGCGATCCTGGCGAGTGTCGAGCCGGTCGTGCGCGGCATGGGCTACGAGCTGGTCGGGGCCGAGTACGGCGGCGGTCGGGGTAACGGCCGCTTGCGTGTTTACATCGACACTCCCGACGGGGTCACGGTCGACGATTGTGCCGCGGTGAGCGAGCAATTGTCCGCGGCGCTCGACGTGGACGACCCCGTCCCGGACGCCTACGTGCTCGAGGTCTCCTCTCCCGGGATCAATCGCCCACTGTTCTCCCGCGCCGATTTCGAGCGGTTCCGCGGCGAGCGGGTATTCGTCCGTCTGGAGGAGGCCCTGGACGGGCGCAAGCGATTCAAGGGCCGCCTCATGGAGGTGGCGGACGATGCCGTGGCGGTGGAAGTCGACGGGCACCTCTGGCACCTGCCGCTCGGCGCGGTCGAGCAGGCACACCTGGTCGCCGAGGGCTGAGGTGGCTGAGCGGCCAGGCATGAATGCGAATTTGCGTGTGAGTCGGGCATGAACAAAGACATCCTGCTGGTCGTCGATACCGTCTCCAACGAGAAGGCGGTCGACAAAGAGATTATCTTCCAGGCCCTCGAGTCGGCGCTGGCTTCGGCGACGCGCAAGAAGCACGGCGGCGACATCGAGGTGCGGGTTGCGATCGATCGCGAGTCGGGCCACTACGACGCCTTCCGCCGCTGGGAGGTGGTTGACGACGACGACGAGCAGGACGCCCCCACGCGCCAGATGTCGCTGACGGCAGCGCGCGAGGAAGAGCCGGAGATCGAGGCCGGCAGTTTCGTCGAAGAACCGATGGAACCGGTCGAGTTCGGCCGCATCGCCGCCCAGACGGCCAAGCAGGTGATCGTCCAGAAGGTGCGCGAGGCGGAGCGCGAGCGCGTCGTCGATGCGTATCGCGAGCGGGTTGGCGAGCTGCTGATGGGCATCGTCAAACGGGTCGAGCGCTCCGGTATGTACCTCGATCTGGGCAGCAACGCCGAGGCCTTCGTGCCGCGCGAGGAGATGATCCCGCGTGAGGCCGTGCGCCCGGGCGACCGCGTGCGTGGGTTCCTGCGCGATGTCCGCAGCGAGGCGCGCGGGCCGCAGCTATTCGTCAGCCGCACCGCGCCGGAGTTGCTGATCGAGCTGTTCAAGCTCGAGGTGCCGGAGGTCGGTCAGGGCTTGATCGAGATCAAGGGCGCCGCGCGCGATCCGGGCCTGCGGGCGAAGATCGCGGTTGAATCGAAGGATCCGCGGCTCGATCCGGTCGGCGCCTGCGTGGGCATGCGGGGCTCACGCGTGCAGACCGTGTCGAACGAGCTAGCCGGCGAGCGGGTGGATATCATCACCTGGGACGAGAATCCGGCCCAGTTCGTGATCAACGCGATGTCCCCGGCCGACGTCAGCTCCATCGTGGTCGACGAGGACCAGCATTCGATGGATCTGGTGGTCGAGCAGGAGAAGCTATCGCTGGCGATCGGCCGCAACGGCCAGAACGTGCGCCTGGCGAGCGAGCTGACCGGGTGGACGCTCAACGTGCTCGATCCGCAGCAGGCGGAGGAAAAGACCGAAAGCGAGTCGCGCGCGACGCGCGAGTCGTTCCAGCAGCAGCTCGTGGTGGACGAGGAAGTGGCCAACATCCTCGTGCAGGAGGGCTTCACCACCATCGAGGAGGTGGCCTACGTGCCCGAGTCCGAGCTGCTGGATATCGAGGAATTCGACGAAGACATCGTCGGCGAGTTGCGCAGCCGCGCCCGCGACGCCCTGCTCACACGGGCGATCGCCGGTGGTGGCGAGGGCGGGCAGCAGCCTTCGGAGGCGCTGTTGGCGCTCGAGGGTATGGCCGCCGAGACGGCGCGCACACTGGCGGCCCATGGCATCGCCACGACGGACGACCTGGCCGAGCAATCGGTGGACGATCTGCTCGACATCGAGGGCATCGAGGACGCCGCCTGGGCCGCTGACATCATCATGAAGGCGCGCGCGCCGTGGTTCGAAGAGTCCGCCGGCGAGGCCGCGGACGAGCAGGCTCGCGAAGCGGCGAAGTAGCGCACGAGAGAGGTAGTCCATGGCAGAGGTGACCGTCAAACAACTGGCTGAGCTGGTCGGCACGCCGGTCGAGCGCCTGCTCGAACAGCTCGGTGAAGCCGGGATCAGCAAGTCGAGCGCGGATGAGGCGGTCAGCGACGACGAGAAGATGCAGCTGCTCGATTACCTGCGCCGCCCCCAGAGCGGCGCCGGCAGCGGGCAGGGCGATGACTCGTCGTCCTCGGGTCGGATCACGCTGCGTCGCAAGCAGCGCAGCGAGGTCAAGGCGGGCGGCAAGAAGGCCGTCAACGTCGAGGTCCGTGGGCGTCGTACCTATGTTCGCCGCAGCGTCGCCGCCGAAGCCGAGCAGCAACGCATGCAGGATCTCGAGGCGGAGCGCGAGCGCCAGGAGCAGGAGCTGCGCGACCTCGAGGAAAAGCGCCGCGAGGCCGAGGAGGCCAAGCGCCAGGAGGAGGAACGCCAGCGCCAGGAGCGCGAGGAGGCCCAGCGCCAGCGCGAGGAAGAGGTCGAGCGCCAGCGCCGGGAGGCCGAGGAGCAGGCCCAGCGCGAGGCCGAGGTCAGCACGCCGGAACCGGTCACGGAGGAGACGGCGTCGAGCGCCTCGGCGGAATCGGCCCAGCCTCAGGCCGCGCCCGAGGCCCAGCCGGCGCCAGCGCCGGCGCAGGACGATCGTAAACGCGGCGGCAAACGCAAGGGTCGGCGCGAGGAGCGCGGCGCCGAGACCAAGGACGGGAGTGAGCGCGAGCTGCACGTCGCCAAGGGCAAGTCGGGCCGTCGCAAGAAGCAGAAGACCTCGCGCGCCGCGCCGGTGCGTTCCGGTGGCTCCCAGCACGGGTTCGAGAAGCCCACGCAGCCGGTCAAACGCGACGTGACGGTGCCGGACACCATCACCGTGGGCGAGCTGGCCCAGAAGATGGCGGTCAAGGGCACCGAGCTAATCAAGACGCTCATGAAGATGGGCGTGATGGCCACGATCAACAAGACGCTCGATCAGGAGACCGCCCTGCTGGTGGTCGAGGAGATGGGGCACAACCCGGTGCCGCAATCCGAGAGCGACGTCGAGGAACAGCTGGCGCAGGATGTGATCCCCGAGCAGACCGCCGAGCCTACCGGCCGTCCACCCGTGATCACGGTTATGGGTCACGTCGATCACGGCAAGACATCGCTGCTCGACTACATCCGGCGGACCAAGGTGGCCGCGGGCGAGGCCGGCGGCATCACGCAGCACGTCGGCGCCTATCACGTCGACACGCCGAGCGGCACCGTGACATTCCTCGATACGCCCGGCCACGCGGCATTCACGGCGATGCGGGCGCGCGGCGCGCAGGCGACCGACATCGTCGTGCTGGTGGTCGCGGCCGATGACGGCGTCAAGCCGCAGACGATCGAGGCGATCCAGCACGCACGGGCGGCCGAAGTGCCGCTCATCGTGGTGGTGAACAAGGTCGACAAGGACGAGGCGGACCCGGACCGCGTCAAGAACGAACTGGCGCAGCAGGACGTCATCCCCGAGGAATGGGGCGGCGACGTGATCTTCTCGAGCGTGTCCGCGCTCAAGGGCGAGGGCATCGACGGTCTGCTCGACTCCATTCTGCTGCAGGCCGAGGTGCTCGAGCTCAAGGCGCCGGCCGAAGGCCCCGCCCGCGGCGTCGTCGTCGAGGCGACGCTGGAGAAGGGACGCGGCCCGGTAGCGACGGTGCTGGTTCAGAGCGGCCGGCTGCAGAAGGGCGACATCCTGCTGTGCGGCACCGAATACGGCCGTGTCCGGGCCATGATGGACGAGGCCGGCGAGGCCATCACGACGGCGGGCCCGTCGATGCCGGCCGTGATCCTGGGCCTGTCGGGTGCGCCCTCGGCGGGCGACGATATGGCCGTGGTCGGCGACGAGCGTAAGGCGCGCGAACTGGCCGAGTACCGTCAGGCACGCTCGCGCGAGCAGCGCCTGGCGCAGCGCCAGGCCGCCACCGCGGACGACATCTTCTCGCAGATCCGCGAGGACGAGACCAAGGTGGTCAACGCCGTGGTCAAGTCGGATGTGCAGGGCAGCTTCGAGGCCTTGCGCGACTCGCTGGAGAAGCTGTCCGGCGACGAGGTGAAAGTGCGCGTGATCGGCGGTGGCGTCGGCGGGATCAACGAGTCCGACGTCAATCTGGCGATGGCGTCCAACGCCATGCTGGTCGGCTTCAACGTGCGCGCCGATTCAGCCGCCCGGCGGCTGATCGACGAGCACGAGATCGAGGCGCGCTATCACAGCGTGATCTACGACGTGATCGACCAGGTCAAGGCGCAGATCAGCGGCATGCTGGCGCCGGAGATTCGCGAGGAGATCATCGGCCTGGCCGAGGTCAAGGAAGTGTTCAAGTCGCCCAAGTTCGGCCAGATCGCCGGTTGCCTCGTGGTCGACGGCCTCGTGCGCCGCAGCTCGCCCATCCGCGTGCTGCGCGACAACGTCGTGATCTACGAGGGCGAGCTCGAGTCGCTGCGGCGCTTCAAGGACGATGTCAACGAGGTGCGCATGGGCACCGAGTGCGGCATCGGCGTGCGCAACTACAACGACGTCAAGCCGGGCGATCAGATCGAGGTGTTCGTGCGGCACGAGGTGGCGCGCAGCATCTGACGCGGTAAGCCGATGCCTCAGGAATATCCCCGCCGTTATCGGGTCGCCGACCAGCTCCAGCGCGAGCTCGGCGAGCTGGTGCGGAAGGTCAAAGATCCCCGCGTGACGGGCCTGGTGACCATCTCCAGCGTCGACGTCAGCCCCGATCTGGCGTACGCGAAGGTCTTCGTCACCGTGCTGGAGACGGACGCGCCCCAGGAGACGGTCGCGGGCCTGAATCACGCCGTGGGCTTCCTGCGCGGCCAACTCGGCGGGCGCCTGCACCTGCGCGGTGTTCCGCGGCTGGTGTTCGAGTACGACCCGACGCTCGATCGGGTCGACCGGGTCGAGCACCTGCTGCGCCAATTGCGCGACGAAGACGAGACCTGAGACCGGCCCGCCCGGTGCATGACCAAGCCCGCGCCCGCGATGGGCGGCATCGAGCCAGAATGCTAAAGGGGACACGCGTGGGACGTCGCAAACGACGCGGGCGCGCGGTGCACGGCATCGTGCTATTGGACAAGCCGGCGGGAATGACCTCGAACGCGGCGCTGCAGGCGGTCAAGCGCCTGTACGATGCGCAAAAAGCAGGTCACACCGGCAGTCTGGATCCGCTTGCGACCGGTTTGCTGCCGATCTGCCTGGGCGAGGCGACCAAGGTATCCGCGTTCCTGCTGGACGCGGACAAGCATTACCGCTTCACCGTTCGCCTGGGTGAGCGCACCGACAGCGGGGACGCCGACGGCGAGATCGTTGAGCGCCGCGAGCCGGGTGCGGTCGATCGCAGCTCGCTCGAGCCGGTGCTGGCGCGGTTTACCGGCGAGATCGAGCAAGTCCCGCCGATGCATTCGGCTCTCAAGCGCGGCGGGCGGCCGCTGTACGAGTACGCGCGGCGCGGCGAGGAGGTCGAGCGGGCGAGCCGGCCGACCATGATTCATCGCCTCGATCTGCTGGCCGTCGACGGGCCCGCCGTCGAGCTGGCGGTTCACTGCGCCAAGGGCACCTACGTGCGCACGCTGGCCGAGGACATCGGCGAGGCGCTCGGCTGCGGCGGCCACGTGACGGCCCTGCGGCGTACCGGTAGCGGCCCGTTCGTGGAGCCGCGCATGGTCACGCTCGATGAACTCCAGGAGCGGGCCGAGGGCGAAGGCCCCGAGGGGCTGGACCGTTGTCTGACGCCGACCGACCGGGCGCTGGCCGACTGGCCCGGAATCGAGGTCGCCGCCGGACTGGCGGCATTCCTGCGCCAGGGACAGGCGGTGCAGATCCCCAAGGCGCCGACCGAAGGCATCCTGCGGCTGTACGAGGCCGGCGGGGGCTTCATCGGCATGGGCCACGTCCAGGACGACGGGCGCATCGCGCCCAAGCGCCTGATGAACCAGTGACTTAGCGGGGACCGCGCTTGTGCGCGCCCCTGCGGCTGTTACAATATCCCTTTTGCGGGAGTGGGTTGGGAGAACGACCGATGTCTTGTCTGAGTGCCGATGAAAAGGCCGAGATCGTCCAGAATTTCCGCCGCGAGGACGGCGACACGGGGTCGCCCGAGGTGCAGATCGCGCTGTTGTCCGCGCGGATCCAGCATCTGACCGAGCATTTTGGCACGCACAAGCATGATCATCATTCGCGCCGTGGGCTGCTGAAGATGGTCAGCCAGCGCCGGAGCATGCTGGATTACCTGCGGCGCAAGGACCGGCAACGCTATCAGGACGTCATTCGCCGGCTCGGCATCCGCCGCTAAGCTGCTGCGATTGTCCGATCCGATCATCTATTAGCCGGAGTCCTCTTTCGTGACAGTCCACAGTAAGGAATTCCAGTACGGTGAGCACACCGTCAAGCTGGAGACCGGCCGTATCGCCCGGCAGGCACCCGGTGCGGTATGGGTCGAAATGGGCGATACCGTCGTTCTGGTGACCGCCGTCGGCCGCAAGGAGGCCGACCCGAGCCGACCGTTCTTCCCGCTGACGGTCAACTACCAGGAACGCACGTACGCCGCCGGCAAAGTGCCCGGCGGCTTCTTCAAGCGCGAGGGCCAGCCGACCGAGAAGGAGACCCTCACGTCGCGCCTGATCGACCGCCCCATCCGCCCGCTGTTCCCCGAAGGTTTCACCAACGAAGTCCAGGTCATTGCGACCGTCATGTCGGCCAGTCCCGACATCGACCCGGACGTGCCGGCGATGATCGGTGCCTCGGCGGCGCTGAGCCTGTCCGGCATGCCGTTCCAGGGGCCCATCGGCTGCGCCCGCGTCGGCTACAAGGACGGTCAGTACCTGCTCAACCCGAGCCATAGCCAGCTCGAGGAATCGCAGCTCAATCTCGTGGTCGCCGGCACCCAGGACGCCGTGCTGATGGTCGAGTCCGAGGCCGAGACGCTGTCCGAGCAGGTCATGCTGGACGCGGTCATGCACGGTCACGAGCAGATGCAAATGGTGATCGGAGCGATCGACGAGCTCGTCGCCGAGGCCGGCCAGCCCAAGTGGGACTGGCAGCCGCCGGCGCCCGACACGGAGCTGGCCGCCGCGGTCAAGAGCCAGTGTGAGCAGGGGATCGAGAGCGCGTACCAGATCGCCGACAAGATCGAGCGCCAGGATCGAGTGGCCGAGGTGCGTCAGGCGGCGATCGATGCGCTGGCCAGCGACGAAGGCTGGACGCGCGACGACGTCAAGGGTGCGTTCGGCGATTTGGAAAAGAAGATCGTGCGTAATCGCGTGATCGAGGGTGAGCCGCGCATCGATGGCCGCGACACCCGCACCGTGCGCCCGATCGAAGTCCACACCGGCGTATTGCCGCGCACCCATGGCTCGGCGCTGTTCACCCGTGGGGAGACCCAGGCGCTCGTGACGACGACGCTCGGCACGGGGCGCGACGCCAAGTTCGTCGAGGCGCTCGAGGGCGAGTACCGCGACCGCTTCCTGCTGCATTACAACTTCCCGCCGTATTGCGTCGGCGAGACCGGCTTCATGGGCGCGCCGAAGCGCCGCGAGATCGGCCACGGCAAGCTCGCCAAGCGCGGCATCGCCGGGGTCATGCCCTCGGACGAGGACTTCCCGTACGTCATCCGCGCGGTCTCGGAGATCACCGAGTCCAACGGCTCGAGCTCGATGGCGAGCGTGTGCGGTACCAGCCTCGCGCTGATGGATGCCGGTGTGCCGATCAAGGCGCCGGTTGCCGGCATCGCCATGGGCTTGGTCAAGGAAGGCGACGATTTCGCTGTGCTGTCGGATATCCTCGGTGACGAGGACCATCTGGGCGACATGGACTTCAAGGTTGCCGGCTCGGAAGACGGCGTGACTGCGCTGCAGATGGACATCAAGATCGAGGGGATCACCCGCGAGATCATGCAGCAGGCGCTGGAGCAGGCGCGCGAGGGACGCCTGCACATCCTCGAGATCATGAATGCCGAGCTCAACACGGCGCGCTCCGAGCTGTCCGAGCACGCGCCGCGGTTCATCACGGTCAAGATCGACCCGGAGAAGATCGCTGCAGTGATCGGCAAGGGCGGCTCGGTCATCCGCTCGATCACCGAGGAAACGGGCGCCACCATCGACATTGAGGACGATGGGCTCATCAAAATCGCTTCCTCCGACAAGTCCGCCGCTGAAGAGGCACGCCGCCGCATCGAGCAGCTGACCGCGGAGATCGAGGTCGGCAGCATCTACGAAGGCAAGGTGTCCAAGATCATGGACTTCGGCGCTTTCGTGAACATTCTGCCGGGCAAGGATGGACTGGTGCACATCTCGCAGATCTCGAACGAGCGCGTCCAGAGCGTGTCGGACAAGCTCACCGAGGGTGACACGGTCCGGGTGAAGGTGCTCGAGGTCGACAAGCAAGGCCGCGTCCGGCTCTCGATGAAGGCCGTCGACGCCGCCTGAGGCGCCGACGCGACAGCCGAATCGAACGAAAAAGGGGCTGCGGCCCCTTTTCTCGTTTGCGGCGACTGGAGCGATGAAAAAGAACCACGAATGAACACCGATGAACACGGATAGGACTCGTGTGGCCCTATACTGCTTCGAACTGGGCAATGCGTTCCCCTTGTCCGTGTTCATCCGTGGTTCTGTATTAGGCGGTGGAGGGGCGGAGAAAACCAGTGACATGGTCGCATGAGGAATATATGCGCGAGTGCCTGGAGGAGGCGCGTCGGGCGGGCGAGGCCGGTGAGGTGCCGGTGGGGGCGCTCGTGGTCGGCGAGGGCGGCATCATCGCTCGCGCCGGCAATGCGCCGATCGGGACCTGCGACCCCACGGCGCACGCCGAGATATGCGCGCTGCGCGCGGCGGCCGAGGCTTCGGGCAACTACCGGCTGGTGGGCACCACCGTCTACGTCACGCTCGAGCCTTGTCCCATGTGCATCGGCGCGATGATCCACGCCCGCGTGGGCCATCTCGTCTTCGGTGCGGCCGATCCGAAGAGCGGGGCCGCCGGTTCCGTGTTCGAGCTGGCTCAGGCGACCGCGCACAACCATCGTCTCGCGGTGACCGGCGGCGTGCTCGTCGATGCCTGCGGGGATCAGCTGCGCAGGTTCTTTCGGGCGCGCCGGGGGGCGGGAGCGGCGCCATGCGCGTGACCCCGCATGCGCTCTCGTTCGATCTGGACGACACGCTCTGGGCCTGCGATGAGGTGCTCGATCGCGCCGAGCATGCCGTCTACCAGTGGCTGGCGGCACGGCATCCCCGCATTACCGAGGAATTCGACCGCGAGCGGATGCGCGAGCTGCGGCGGCAGCTGGCCGAACAGCGGCGCGAGCTAGCGGTGGACCTGACCGCCCTACGTCGCGCCAGCCTGCGCTGGCACGCCGAGCGGGCCGGTTACGGGCCGAGTGCGGCGGAGGCACTGGCCGAGGAGGGCGTGGCCGTTTTTCTCGCCGAGCGCAATCGCGTCTCGCCCTACGCCGATGTGCGCCCCGCGCTCGAACGCCTGGCGCGCCACTATCCGCTGATCGCGCTGACCAACGGCAACGCCGACGTGCGCCGGACGGCGCTGGGCGATCTATTCACGGTATCGGTATCGGCCGGGGAGGTCGGGGCGGCCAAGCCGGATCCGGCGATGTTCGACGCCGCCTGCGGCCAGCTAGGGGTTCGCGCCGGCGATCTGGTGCACGTGGGCGACGATCCCGTGCGCGACGTCCATGCCGCGCGCACTTTCGGCGCCCGAGCGATCTGGCTCAACCGCGAGGCCCAGCCCTGGCCCGACGACCTCCCCCGCGCCCACCACGAACTCACCACCTTGGACGAGCTCGTCAGGCTACTCCCGTCCTCGTCGAAGGCCTCGTAAAGGCGCTCGCTAGGATTTAGAACCACGAATGGACACGAATGAACACGAATACGGGCCAGAATGAGAGCCCGCTAGAGCTGCGCTGAGCCGTCGCATTGGCGGCGGGGCGGGAGGAGAACCACGGATGAACACCGATGAACACGGATAGGATCTGAAGATCTCTTCTTCACTGGGAGCTTCGCACTTTATCCGTGTTCATCCGTGGTTTTCTATCAACTCGACCCACTCTCAAGAGCCAAACTTTGTAAGCCTAAAGGCCCTCTCTCATTCGTGTTCATTCGTGTCCATTCGTGGTTCCCGAAAGGCGCGCGGGGAGTCGAGACGGCTGTTTCGTCGTCGAGCATGCGCTCGAGGGTGGGCCAGACGTTCTCGAGGATTTGGCCGTGGCCGTCGGCGTTGGGGTGGATGCCGTCGGGTTGCATCCATTCGCGGCGCTCCCCCACGCCTTCGAGTAACCGCGGCACGTGCGGCACGTCGGCCTGCTCGGCGATGCGCCGGTAGACCGCGACGAACCGCTCGACGTAGGCGGGCCCGTAGTTGGGCGGCAGGCGGATGCCGACCAGCAGGGGGCGGGCGCCGGCGTTGCGGGCCAGCGCGGTCATCTCGCGCAGATTCGCCTCCATGGCGTCGAGCGACAAGCCGCGCAGGCCGTCATTGCCGCCGAGCTCGATGATCGCGATCTCGGGACGGTGCCGCTCGAGTGCCTGCGGCAGCCGCGCCAGGCCGCCACTCGTGGTGTCGCCGCCGACACTCGCGTTCACCACCTCGTATCGGTAGCCTTCGTCTGCGAGCCGCTCGCGCAACCGCCCGACCCAGCCATCCTCGGACGCCACTCCGTGGGCGGCGCTGATGCTGTCGCCCAGGATGAGTATGCGTGGCGCTTGGGTGGCCGCGGCGGCAACCGGCCACAGCAGCAAGAACGTGACGATCAGGAGCACGCGCATGGAAACACCCGGGGAGTCGATCCTGGCGGCCAGCGACCTGGGCAAACGGGTGAGCGGTCCGGCCGGCGATCTCACCATTGTGGCGGCAATTCAGCTGGAAGTCGCCCCCGGAGAAGCGGTGGCGGTGCTCGGTCCGTCGGGGTCGGGCAAGTCCACGCTCCTGGGGCTGCTCGCCGGCCTCGATGAGCCGAGCGACGGCGACGTGCGCCTGTTCGGCCGTTCGCTTGCCGGCCTGGACGAGGATGGCCGTGCCGCGCTGCGGGCGGGGCGCGTCGGGTTCGTGTTCCAGTCGTTTCACCTGGTGCCGGGGCTGTCCGCCCTGGAGAACGTGATGCTGCCGCTGGAGCTGGCCGACCGCAACGAGATCAAGGCGACCGCGCGCGCGGCGCTCGAGCGTGTGGGGCTCGGCGAGCGTCTCTATCATCTGCCCAATCAGCTCTCCGGCGGCGAGCAGCAGCGCGTGGCGCTCGCCCGCGCGTTCGCCCCCGGTCCGGCGCTGCTGTTTGCCGACGAGCCCACGGGCAATCTCGATCGCAGTACCGGAAAGAAGGTGATCGATCTGTTGTTCGGACTGCGCGCGGAGCAGGGCACCACACTCGTGCTGGTCACGCACGATGAATCGGTGGCGGCGCGCTGCGACCGGCGCCTGCGCATGGACGGCGGCACGCTCGAGTTCGTGCCCGGTCCCTCAGAGGAATCACGAGCGAACGGCACCGGGTACTCGGCGTGAAGGCGCTGCGTTTCGCCCTGCGCGCGATCCCGCGCGATCTGCGGGTGCGCGAGATGCGTATTCTCGCCGCCGCGCTCGCCGTGGCGGTGGGCGCCCTCAGCGCGGTTGGATTTTTTACCGACCGGGTCGATGGCGCGATGGAGCGCCAGGCGAGCGCGCTGCTCGCGGCCGATCTGATGATCGAGGCGGACGATCCGCTCGCGCCCGAGTGGGAGGAGCAGGCGCACGCGCTCGGCCTCGAGACCGCGCACACGGTCACTTTCCGGACCGTCGTCGTCAGCGGCGACCGGACCGAACTGGTCTCGGCCAAGGCGGTCAGCCCGGGCTACCCCCTGCGCGGCGAGATGGGCATCGCCGAGCGCGCCTATGGCGAGGCGCGCGCGAGCGGCGGCTCCCTGTCGTCGGGCCAGGTCTGGCTCGATCCGCGGCTGTTCGGGCGCCTGGATGTCGCCGTCGGCGACGAGTTGCCGCTGGGGCGCCGGTCGTTCGAGGTCGCCGGGTCGCTCGAGCACGAGCCCGACCGAAGCGGCGGCCTGTTCGACCTGGCGCCGCGCGTCATGCTGCGGTTGGCGGATCTCGAAGCCACCGGGCTGATCTCCCCGGCCAGCCGCGTCGATCACCATCTGTTACTCGCCGGCGCGGCGCAGGCGGTGGCCGAATACCGCCAGTGGGCCGAGGCCCGCGCGGGCCGGCAGATCGAGGTCAACGGCGTCGAGGACGCGCGGCCCGAGCTGCGCTCGGCGCTCGACCGCGCCGGGGTGTTCCTCGGCCTCGCTGCGGTGCTGGCCGTCCTGCTGGCGGGCGCGGCGGTTGCCGTCGCGGTTTATTCCTTCAGTGCCCGCGAGGCCGATGCGGGTGCGCTCTTGCGGGTCTTCGGCGGCTCGCAACGCCTAGTCGCCGGGACGTTGCTGTTGCGCTTGCTCGCGGTCGGACTGCTCGCCAGCGTTATGGGCGTGGCACTGGGGTGGCTGGCGCAGAGCGGGTTGGTGGCGCTGCTGGGCGCATGGTTCGGCGATAGCTTGCCGCCGGCGTCCCTGCGCCCCGCCTTGACCGGCATCGCGGCGGGCCTGGTGACGTTGCTCGGTTTCGGCTTGGTGCCGGCGCTCGGCATTCGCCGCGTTCCGGTCATGCGGGTGCTGCAGCGCGGGCGCACGACCCCGACACCCTCCGTCGCGGCCAGCCTCGCAGCGGCGATCGGCGCGATCGGGCTGCTGGTGTACCACCAGGCCGGGGATGCCGATCTGGCGTTCTGGGTGCTGCTGGCGACGGCTGGCATGCTGGTCACGCTGGGCTTGGCGGCCTGGATGCTGATCCGGGTGACCGGGCGCCTACGCGGACGCGCCGTCACGGGCTGGCGCTTCGGCCTGGCCAACCTGGCGCGCCGGCCGCGGGCGAGCCTGGTGCAGCTGGTCGGCTTCGGCTTCGGGCTGCTGGCGCTGCTGTTGCTGGCGGTCGTACGCGTCGACATCCTCGAGGCTTGGCAGCAGGACATCCCCGAGCAGGCGCCCAACCAGTTCATGCTCAACATCCCGCCCGATGCGGTCGGTGCGGTGCGCGACCGGCTCGCCCAGGCTGGTATCGCGCCGGAGGGGCTGTATCCGATGATCCGCGGGCGCCTGCTAGCGGTGAACGGCGAGCGCCTGGATCCGGACCAATACGAGGGCCGTGCGCGGCGCCTGGCCGAGCGCGAGTTCAATCTGACCCGCAGTCTGAGCCACCGACCCGAGAACGAGATCGCCGCGGGCGAGTGGTGGAGCGACGCGACCGGCCGCGAGCAGCGGCTGTTCTCGGTCGAGACCGGGATTGCCGGAGAACTCGGCATCGAGCTCGGCGACCGGCTGCGCTTCCGTGTCGCCGGCACTGAGGTCAGCGGCCGCGTGAGCAACCTGCGCGACGTGCAATGGGACAGCTTCAAGGTCAACTTCTTCGTCATCGGCACACCCGCCGCCCTCGGCGATGCGCCGGCCATGTGGATCACCAGCTACTACGCGCCGCCGGATACAAGAGAGGTGATTGCGGGGTTGGCGCGGGATTTCCCGGGCATTACCGTGCTCGACGTCGGTGCGATCGTCGACCAGGTACGGGCGCTGATCCGTCAGGGCACGCGCGCGGTCGAGTATGTCTTTCTGTTTACATTGCTCGCCGGCGTGATCGTGTTGTCGGCTGCGGTGCAGGCGAGCCGCAACGAGCGGCGCGGGGAGATCGCGCTGCTGCGCACGCTCGGCGCGAGCCGGCGTCGCGTGTGGAGTATCCTCGCAGGCGAGTTCGCCGCACTGGGCGCCCTGGCGGGGTTGATCGCGGCGACGGGCGCGGCGCTGACCGGGTGGGTGATCACTGTCGAGGTGCTCGATCTGCCGTATCATTTCAATCCGTGGCTGTTCGCGCTGGGGCCGGGGGCTGGCGGTGGCGCGATCGCCGTAGCGGGCCTGCTCGCGACCCGGCGCCTGGTCTCGGAGCGGCCGCTGGCCGTGCTCAAGGGCTGAATCCCGGCGCCCGCTGCAGCCGGACGCGCATCGCAGCGGCCCACGTTTCGCCGCGGGCCCGTACCCACGAGTGACATGACGAACGCCAGGATGCACGAGGCGATGACCCATGAGGCGGGCGAGCCCAACGATTCGTTCGCCCGGCTTGTAGCGCAGTACCCCGACGCCGCGCCGCACCTCGAACGCGCGGCGGATGCGGTTGCGCGCTGCCACGCGCCACCGCGGCGTCCGGACGGCCTGGCGGTTGCAGAGACCTTGGCGACCCTCGGGGTCGATCAGGACACCCTGGTCGCCGGGCTGCTCAGCCCGCCGGAGATGGCCGACACGGAGCCGCAGGAGGGGCTGGAGCGGGCCTACGGCGCCGGTATTGCCAACCTCACGCGCAACGCCCGCTGGCTGAACGCCTTCCGCGAGTACGAGAACATCCCGCGCGAGCACGAGCCGGCCGAGCGGCTGCGACGCATGATCCTGGCGCTGGGCGAGGACGTGCGCGCGGTCGTGATCCGTCTGGCCTATCGCACCTGCCGCCTGCGCCTGCTGGCGGGCGAGTCGCGCGAGCAGCGCCGCCACATCGCGCGCGAGACGCTCGATCTCTACGCCCCGCTGGCCAATCGCTTGGGCATCTCGCAGCTGCGCTGGGAGATGGAGGACCTGGCGTTTCGCTATCTCGAGCCGACCACCTACAAGCACATCGCCGACACGCTGGCGGAGCGCCGGGCCGACCGCGAGCGCTTCATCGGGGAGTTCATCGGTGCGCTGCGCGAACGCCTCGACGCCGAGGGGCTCGCGCATGCTGAGGTATTCGGCCGCCCGAAGCATATCTACAGCATCTGGCGGAAGATGCAGCGCAAGGACATCGCGGCCGACGAGCTTTTCGACGTCTATGCCGTACGGGTGCTGCTCGACCGTGTGCAGGAGTGTTACCGGGCACTCGGCGTGGTTCATAGCTGCTGGTCGCACATCCCGCGCGAATTCGACGACTACATCGCCCACCCCAAGGGCAACGGCTATCAATCGCTGCACACCGTCGTCGCGGGGCCGAGCGGCAGGCCGGTCGAGGTCCAGATCCGCACACACGAGATGAACGACCACGCCGAGCGCGGCGTGGCGGCGCATTGGCTCTACAAGGAAGGCGAAGGCTCCGGCCAGGGCGAGCGCCTGCAGGAGAGCATCAATGCGCTGCGCTCGCTGCTCGACAGCGGCGCCGAGGACGGCCTGCGCGAAAGTTTCGGGCGGGAATTGTTCGCCGACCGCGTGTTCGTCTTCACGCCGCGCGGCGAGGTGGTCGATCTGCCCCAGGGGGCGACGCCACTCGATTTCGCCTTCAGCATCCATACCTCCATCGGCTATCGTTGCCGCGGCGCCAAGGTCAACGGCCAGATCGTGCCCCTGACCCATGCCTTGCAGAACGCCGACCACGTGGAGGTGCTGACCACGCGCGAGCCGCGCCCGAGCCGCGACTGGCTCAATCGCGATCTCGGCTACCTGCGCACCAGCCGGGCACGGGCGAAAGTGCGGGCCTGGTTCAACCAGCAGGAGCACGCGGAGCACGTCGAGGCCGGACGCACGCTGCTCGAGCGCGAGCTCAAGCGGCTCAACGCGCGCGATCTGTCGCACGAGCGCCTGGTCAGCGAGCTGGGCTACGAGCGCCAGAGCGACCTGTTCGCCGCACTCGGGCGCAACGACCTGTCGACGGCCCGCATCGCGCAGGCCGTCCAGGCCCTGACGCGGCAGCAATCGGAGTCCCCGCCCGGCCTGGTGCGCCGGCCGCGGGACGACCGAGGCGGCGGCGACCCGGTGCGCATCCAGGGCGTGGGCAATCTGCTGACGCGCACGGCCAGTTGTTGCAAGCCCGTGCCCGGCGATGCGGTTATCGGGTACATCACCCGCGGCCGGGGGATCACCGTGCATCGGCGCGATTGCCACAATGTGCTCGGGCTGCGTGAGGACGACCAGGACCGCCTGATCGAGGTCGAGTGGGGCGACAGCGCGGCCCGCAATTGGAACGTGGATGTGCTCGTCCATGCCTTCGACCGGCCCGGCCTGCTCCACGATGCGACCCATGTGCTCGGTGACGTGGGGGCGAACGTGATCCGCGCCGACCTCGACGACAGCGAGGCGCCACCGCGGGTCCGGCTGGCCCTGACGGTGCAGATCCGCGATATGGCGCAGCTCCAGCGCGCCCTGCAGCGCCTGGGACAACTGCCGAACGTGCTCGAGGCCGTGCGCGCCTGAGCGCCGCCACGCGCTACGCGCTGGGGGCGGGTCTTCGGCACGGCTGGAGCGCTCGAGCGGTCGAATCCGCTACAATCGCGCCCTTCGGCGCATCGAGGAGCCCTAGCCGACAAAGCTCCTAGCGCTCCCATTCTCGGCCCAGGAGCCTCCATGTCCGGCAATAGCTTCGGCCAGCTATTCAGGGTGACGAGCTTCGGCGAGAGCCACGGTCCGGCGCTCGGCGCGGTGGTCGACGGCTGTCCGCCCGGGCTCGCGCTGTCCGAGGCCGACCTGCAGGCGGAGCTGGACCGGCGCCGGCCGGGGCAGAGCAAGTACACCACGCAGCGGCGCGAGCCGGACGCGGTGCGCATCCTGTCCGGGGTGTTCGAGGGGCATACGACGGGGACCCCGATCGGGCTGCTGATCGAGAACACCGATCAGAAGTCGAAGGACTACAGCGAGATCGCCCGCAGTTTTCGCCCGGGCCATGCCGACTACGTCTATCAGCAGAAATACGGTACGCGCGATTACCGCGGCGGCGGCCGTGCCTCCGCGCGCGAGACCGCGCTGCGCGTCGCCGCCGGGGCTATCGCGAAGAAGTGGCTGGCCGCGCATCATGGCGTGCGCATCCGCGGCCACTTGGTGCAGCTGGGCGAGATCGAGCTCGATCGCAGCCGCTTCGAGTGGGACGCGGTCGATGCGAATCCCTTCTTCTGGCCCAACCCGGACCAGGTCGCGCAGCTCGAGGACTTCCTGAACCGGCTGCGCAAGTCCGGCGATTCCGCCGGGGCTCGCATCGTGGTTCATGCCGAAGGGGCGCCTCCGGGCTGGGGCGAGCCGGTGTTCGACCGTCTCGACGCGGATATCGCCAAGGCCTTGATGAGCATCAATGCGGTCAAGGGCGTCGAGATCGGCGCCGGCATGGAGGCCGCGGGTCAGAAAGGCACCGAGCATCGCGACGAGATCACGCCGGACGGGTTCCTCTCGAATCATGCCGGTGGCGTGCTGGGCGGGATCTCGACCGGTCAGCACATCGTTGCGACCCTTGCCCTCAAGCCCACCTCGAGCATCCACCTGGCCGGGCGCAGTGTCGATGTCGACGGCGACCCGGTCGAGATCCGCACCAAGGGGCGTCACGATCCCTGTGTCGGTATCCGCGCGACGCCGATCGCCGAGGCCATGCTGGCGCTGACGCTGGCAGATCATGCGCTGCGCCACCGCGCCCAGAATGCCGACGTGCGCTCGCCGACCCCGGTGATCCCGCCGAGCGATCCGAGCGCCGAGTAGGGGCGCCGTGGCGCGGCCGATCCTGCTCTGGGGGCGCGCCGTCCCGTCCGTCCCGGGCGTGGGGCGGCCATCGTGCTAGGTGTAGCCGCAAGCCCGGTGCCGTACTGGCGTCTGTCGGCGTTCTATCTCTTCTTCTTCGCCACGCTCGGGGCGCTGCTGCCCTACTGGAGCGTGTACCTGCGCGCCCTGGGCTATGCGCCGGCCGAGATCGGCTCGCTCATGGCGATCATCGCCGGCACCAAGATCGTGGCGCCGAACGTCTGGGGCTGGGTCGCGGATCGGCGCGGTGAGCGCCTGCCGGTCGTGCGCCTCGGCGCCGGGCTGGCGTTTCTCCTGTTCCTCGGCGTGTTCGTCGCCGACGGCTTTTGGCCGTTGGCTGGGACCATGGCGCTGTTCACCTTCTTCTGGAATGCGGCGCTACCGCAGTTCGAGGCCAATACGTTCAACTGGCTGGGCACGGCGCGCGAGCGCTATAGCCGTATCCGTCTGTGGGGCTCGCTCGGCTTCATCGCCACCTCGGCCTCGCTCGGGCCTTTGCTCGACCACTACGGCGCGCTGGCGCTGCCCTGGTTCGTGGCCCTGTTCTATCTCGCGCTGTGGGGCGCGAGCCTGGCGGCGCCGGCCGCGCCGGACCACAAGTCGAGCGAGACCCCGGGGCCGATCCTGAGTGTGCTGCGCCAGCCGCACATCTGGTCGTTCCTGCTGGTGTGCTTCCTCATGCAGGCGAGCCACGGTCCGTACTACGCGTTCTTCAGCATCTATCTGCAGGATCACGGCTACGGGGGGTGGCTCATCGGCGGCCTCTGGGCCCTGGGCGTGGTCGCTGAGGTCGGCGTGTTCATGGTCATGCACCGGCTGTTGCCGCGCTTCGGCGCGCGCACGCTGTTGCTCGCCAGTCTGGCGCTGACCGCCGCGCGCTGGCTGGCGATCGCCGCCTTCGTGGAGCAGCCGGCGGTGCTGGCGCTGGCGCAGACGCTGCACGCGGCCAGTTTCGGGCTGTACCACGCCGTGGCGATCTCGTTGGTCGATCGCTTCTTCGTGGGCGCGCACCAGGGCCGCGGGCAGGCGTTCTATTCGAGCCTGAGCTTTGGGGCCGGACAGGCGTTCGGCAGTCTGGGCGCCGGCCTGCTCTGGAGCGGGTTGGGCGGGGCGGGTACGTTCGCGCTGGCCGGCGCGCTCGCGGCACTGGCGTGGGCGATCGCCGGTGTGGGGCTGCGGCGCGTGGCCCACTAGTGGCCAGCGCATCGACGCGATGTGGTTTTGCTAGTGTCCTGTCCCGCACAATGCCGCCAGGCGCCGCAAGACCCGGCGAGAATGCGAGCGTTGTGCGGGACAGGACACTAGGGCCTATTAACACTTCCCGCGATCGCCGCGGCGGGACCTGTGTGGCGCAACGCCGCATTGCGCCACACAGGCCCCGCCCCGAAGGGTTGTG
>CAZVBX010000030.1:0-29592 GCA_964625925.1 uncultured Ectothiorhodospiraceae bacterium
GGTTCGTTCGCGGCGGATCGCCGCTCCTACACCGCCCTTGGGAACGCCTTGCGCGTGGAGGGGTAGGAGCGGGCACTGCCCGCGAACCGACGACGTTTCGGGTGGTTGCCGGGTTCGTTCGCGGCGGATCGCCGCTCCTACACCGCCCTTGGGAACGCCTTGCGCGTGGAGGGGTAGGAGCGGGCACTGCCCGCGAACCGACGACGTTTCGGGTGGTTGCCGGGTTCGTTCGCGGCGGATCGCCGCTCCTACATCGCCCTTGGGAACGCCTTGCGCGTGGATCGGTAGGAGCGGGCATTGCCCGCGAACCGACAACGTTTCGGGTGGTTGCCCGGTTCGTTCGCGGCGGATCGCCGCTCCTACACCGCCCTTGGGAACGCCTTGCGTGTGGATCCGTAGGAGCGGCACTGCCCGCGAACGACGACATTTCGCGTGGTTGCCCCGTTTGTTCGCGGCGGGTCGCCGCCGGTCAGCCGCCGAGCTCGTAGACGGCGACGATCGGCCAGTGGTCCGATGGCGCCAGATCGCCGCAGTACATGTGCGGCGAGTGCGCGGCAATCGGGCGGGTATGAGCGTTCGACGTGATCCAGTCGTAGCAACTGTTCGAGAGGTGGTCGTCGAGCGCCCGGCTCGCGGTCGGCAAGGCGGGGAAGGTCGGCGGCGGCTGCAGGGCCAGATCGGCAAAGCAGGAACTGTAGCCGCCCGCATGCAGAATCGCGCTGGGGTGATAGGACTCGTTGAAGTCGCCCATGCACCAGGCCGGTTCGCCGGGGCCGACGAGGGCATTGAGCGCCGCCACGATCGAGCGCGCCTGCTCGACGCGCGGCGATTGTCCCGTGGCGGCCTCGTCGCCCCGGCTGGTGTGCGTCAGGTGGGCCGTGCTGGCGAGCATCGTCGCGCCGCTGTCGGTGCGCCGTAGCCGGACCCAGAACAGGCCCCGGTCGGGATCGTGACTGCCGTACTCGGCGACGCCGTGTTCGACGTATTCCAACACGTCGCGGCGCCACCACAGGTTGCTCTGGTAGTGCCAGCCCGCGAACGGGTCTTCGACCCGCGCATGCTGATCGAGCGCCGAATCGATGCAATCACGCGTGATGGGGCAGAGTTCCTGCACACCGAGAATGTCGGGGCAGAAACGCGCCAGGAACTCGCGCAGGGCGCGCTCGCGCTCGGGCCAGCGTTGGTCGTTCCACAGATTGTAGGTGCAGATCGAAAGACGCAGTGGATGCACGACGAATCTCCCTCTCGTCGAAAAGCGCGCGCCCGGTCTCCCGATCCGACAGTGCGGCCGTGCGGCGGCACTTGCGGCCGGTCAGTCCTTACGAACTCAGGCGCTTAGCAGGCCCTAAGGCAACAGCACGGTCGAGCCCCGGGTGGCGCGCGCTTCCAGCGCGCGATGGGCCGCAACCGCCTCGGCGAGCGCGAACGTCTGCCCGATCTCGATGCGCACGTGGCCGGCGGCGACCACGTCGAATAACGCGCCGGCTGTCGCCAGCAGGTCCTCGCGCGAGGCCGTGTAGTGCCCGAGGATCGGACGCGTCACGCTCAGCGAGCCGCGCCGGCTGAGTTCGGCAATATCCAGCGGCGCCACGGCGCCCGAGGATTGGCCGAAGCTGACCATGTGCCCGCGCGCGGCGAGACAATCGAGCGAGCGCATGAACGTCGCCTGTCCTACCGAATCATAGACCACCGGCACGCCCTGGCCGGCGGTGAGCTCGTGCACGCGGGCGACGAAATCCTCTTCGGTGTAGACGATCGGGTGGTCGCAGCCATGCGCATGGGCAAGTTCCGCCTTTTCGCGCGAGCCGACGGTGCCGATGACGCGTGCGCCGAGGTGCTTGGCCCACTGACAGGCGATGAGGCCGACCCCGCCCGCCGCTGCATGGAACAGGATGGTGTCGCCGGGGGCGACCGGGTGCGTGCGGTGCAGCAGGTATTGCGCGGTCATGCCCTTGAGCATCATCGCCGCGGCGGTCTGATCGGCGACGTCGTCGGGCACGGGCACCAGCCGGTCGGCGGCGATGGTGCGTTGCTCGCTGTACGCCCCCAGCGGCCCGCCGGCGTAGGCGACGCGGTCGCCGACGGCGAATGCGTCTACCCCGGGGCCCAGCGCTTCGACCACGCCGGCCGCCTCCATGCCGGGCGTGAACGGTAGGTCGGGTCCTTGGTACAGCCCGGTGCGAAAGTAGACGTCGATGTAGTTGACGCCGATCGCGCTATGGCGTAACCGAACCTCGCCCGGGCCGGGCTCACCGGGCTCCAGCGGCTGCCATTGGAGTGTCTCCGGACCGCCCAGTTCGTGGATGCGAATGGCGTATGACATGCGCGGTTCCCTACGGTCTGCCATGGCCTTGCCGGGTGCTCAAGGAACGCCCGTTCACATCGGGCATTCGCGCGGCAGGCGGATGTGACGATGTGTCCGACGAGTATAACTCGCCGAACATGAGGGGATCCTGAAGTCGGATTCCGGGTCTCCGTATCTGACCGACGCCAGGACGGGCTTTGGCCGGACGGCCCCCAACCGGGTGTTGGAAATGGGCTGTCCTGCCCATGTTCAACGCGCCGGCGGGACACCCCTTGGCCGCGTTAGCAGGCTGCTCTGTGACTACCCGCATGGCCCACTAGCATCCCTGAGCCAACGTGCGTTACCACCAGTGCGATGTCCCCATCCTACCGGCCGCGAAGGCCCTGGAGCCAGAAGCCTCTGCAAGGGGACGAGCCGGTGCCACGAATCATGATGGCAGTCGTCGCTGCAGGCTTGCTGTTATCGGCCGGGCTGTAACGTCGACGATACCACCTCGATCCCCCGTCTCGCCTTGCGCGTGCGGGCCGTGGAGGCGCAGTACGAGGCCATGTCGAATGTCGACATGCACTACATCGGGATGGACAACGCCTACGGCGTCGGCATGGAGCTATTCGGCCCGGAGCCGAGCGCGGTCACGGTCGAGTACATGCCGATGAACCGCCGCGACGATAGGTCGGTTGAGATCGCGCGCGTAGGTGTAG
Organism: uncultured Ectothiorhodospiraceae bacterium; assembly: GCA_964625925.1. Classification (GTDB taxonomy): domain Bacteria; phylum Pseudomonadota; class Gammaproteobacteria; order XJ16; family Halofilaceae; genus Halofilum. The sequence goes on from CAZVBX010000030.1 coordinate 3,007, forward strand.
GGCACAACCTTTTTCGGATCACGCGCTCGCTATCTACGCGCCGGAGACGCTTGCGCGCGTCGACGCGTCCATGGAAAACCGGTAACCCGCGCCGCGCACGGTTTGTACGGCCGTGTCGAGCCCGTGGGGCTTGAGCAGCTTGCGCAGGCGCAGCACGTGGACGTCGACCGTGCGCTCCTCCACCACGACCTCCCGGCTCCAGACCTGATCGAGTAGCTGCGCGCGGGTGTAGACCCGCTCCGGGTGGCTCATGAAAAAGCGCAGCAGCCGGAATTCGGTGGGGCCGATGTCCACCCGCTCGTCGCCGACGTGCACCCGATGCGAGACGGTCGACAGCGTCAGGGGGCCGGCAGTGAGCGTGCCCTCCGCATCCTGGCCCGCGCTGCGGCGCAGCACGGCGCGAATGCGCGCGGCCAGCTCGCGCGGCGAAAAGGGCTTGGTCACGTAGTCATCGGCGCCGGCCTCGAGGCCGTGGACCCGATTGTCCTCCTCCACCCGCGCTGTGAGCATGATAACCGGCACCTCGGCGGTCAGCTCGTCGCGCCGGCAGCGCCGCACCAGCTCGATGCCGCTGGTGCCCGGCAGCATCCAATCGATCAGCATCAGGTCGGGCACGCGCTCGGCGATGCGTTGGTGCCCCTCGGCGGCATCGGCGGCCGTGAATACCTCGAAGCCCTCGCGCCCGAGCACGCGGCTGACCATTTCCCGGATCTCGGCTTCGTCTTCCACCAGCAGGATCGTCGCCTGCATTACCGACTCCCTCGTGGGCGATACGCGAAGTTCGTGCACCCTGTGAGCGGGCGGTTCAGCGCGCGGCGCCGCAGCGGATATACGAACTTCCCTCATAGCCACTTGCTGCGACCGCTCCCATTGTGGGAGGCCGGCGATGACAAAACCGTGACAGCGGTTGTGTCAGAGCTTATCCGATCGCGGTGCCGTTGCCGACAGGAAAACTCGGCTCCAGTAGCACGATACCGTGCTCGTCGGAGACGGCGCCGAGCACGAGCACCTCCGACTTGATGCCCGCGATGCGCTTGGGCGGAAAGTTCATCACCGCCACAATCTGCTTACCGACGAGGTCCTCCGGCGCATAGTTGTGCGTGAGCTGCGCGGAGCTCATGCGCTCGCCGTAGGCCTCACCGAAATCGATGCGCAGGATGTATGCCGGGGCACGTGCTCTTTCGTTCGGCCGCACCTCGACAATCGTCCCCGTCGCCATGTCAACGCGTTGAAAATCCTCGAACTCGATCATGCGATCTCCCCGCCTCCAGGATTTCTCTGAATGGACCGTGACACATATTTATTGGGGCACTCACGAAGCGCCAAACGGCTGCAGAATGCCCGCCATGATCCGATTTGCCGTGTATTGAGTCCATCACGAGTCTCTGCGACAATCCCGCGCCGCGGTCGCGGGCCGCGACCCGAATCCCCACCAAACAAGAAAAAAATAACGAGAGCATCCCTGCGCACGAGGCAGGGGGAGGAGTCTGCGTGAAAAAGATCGGCATCACCGCGCTCGGTCTGTTCGTGCTCTGGCTACTTATGTCGGGCCATTACACAGGCCTGATCATGACATTCGGCGTGATTTCGTCGCTCGGCGTCGCCGTGCTCGCGTACCGCCTCGGTGTGCTCGAGTCCGATGGCCGTTCGTTCGCGTTCATGGGGCGCCTGCTCCTCTACATCCCCTGGCTGGCGAAAGAGGTCGTCATGTCGAATCTGGAGGTGGCCCGGGTCGTCTGGCATCCGGCGCTGCCGGTCCGTCCCCAGATCGTGCGCACGCCGGCAACCCAGCGCACCGATATCGGCCTCACCGCTTTCGCCAATTCCGTCACGCTCACACCGGGCACCTTGAGTATGGATGCCGATGAGCCGGGCACCCTGGTCGCGCATGCACTGACCGACCACACGGCCACCGGGCTCAAGAGCGGCGAAATGGACCGCCGTGTGACCGCCATCGAGGGCGGTGGCAGCAATGGCGTGAGCCCGGCGGAGAAGCACGCATGATCGATTTCGCCAATGTTCTGGTCATGGCCGTGCTCGTGCTAGCGGCGGCCGCGGGGGTCTACCGCGCGATCATCGGCCCGACGCTGCCGGATCGTGTGCTTGCCCTCAACTATACCGGCACGGTGACCGTCCTGGTGATCGTCGCGCTCGGTTTCTTCACTGACCGACCCGCGTTCACCGATATCGGGCTGGTCTACGCCCTGATCAACTTCGTGGGCACGGTCGCGTTGCTCAAGTTCTTCCAGTTCGGCGATCTCGGCTACACCGAGGACCCGGAGGATCAGGCATGAGCGTAATCATCGGACTTCTCAGCCTGTTGCTGATCGCGGCGGGCTCGTTCTTCGTGCTGACCGCAGCAATCGGCCTCCTGCGCTTGCCCGATTTCTTCAGTCGCACCCATGCCCCCGGCGTGCTGGACACGCTCGGCGCGGGGCTGATCCTGCTCGGCTTCGCGCTGCAAGTCGGGTTCGATCTGACGCTCGTGAAGCTGGCGCTGGTGCTCGCCTTCATCCTCATCACCGGTCCTACGGCTGCACATGCGCTCGCGCGCACCGCGTTGCAGACGGGAGTTACGCCTGATGTCGACGGGCGCGACGAAAGGGCGGCTAAATAATGCTGATCAATCTGTCCTTGCTGACCCTGCTCGTGGTGACCGCGATCGCGATCGTGCGGCTGCGCGGCCTGCTCGCTGTCGTCATGCTCGCCGGTATCTACAGCTTTCTCTCGGCCGCGCTGCTGACCTGGCTCGACGCGGTCGACGTCGCGATGACCGAGGCGGCCGTCGGCGCGGGCATCACGACGGTGCTGTTCCTGCTGGCGATGACGCTCACCGGCGCCAAAGAGGCAGCGCCGGTGAAGCATCACGTGCTGCCACTGATCGTGGTCGTGGCGACTGGGGCGTGCCTGATCTACGGCACGGCGGACATGCCACCGTTCGGTGATCCGGCCAATCCCGCCCAGACCCATGTCGCGCCGCGCTACCTCGAGCAGTCCTACGACGAAATCGGCATTCCCAACGTCGTGACCTCGGTCCTCGCGAGCTATCGTGGCTACGACACGCTGGGCGAAGTCGCCGTGGTCTTCACGGCCGCCATCGGCGTGTTCCTGTTGCTCGGCGTGGGCCACCGGCCGCGTACTCCGGGTACCGAGAACGTGCCGCGCCATCCGACGAAGGACGAGGAGGGCCAGCGATGATGCGGCGCAACCCGATCCTGCGCGAAGTCACCAACTTCATGCTGGCGCCGATCCTGCTGTTCGCGCTCTATGTGCAGTTTCATGGTGAGTACAGCCCCGGTGGTGGCTTCCAAGCGGGCGTGATCATTGGCGCCGGTGTGATCGCCTACGCCCTGGTGCATGGGCTGGACCGCACGCAGCGCATCATCAAGCCGGGCGTCATTCGCACGCTGGTCTGTTTCGGGCTGTTCTTGTATGTCGCGGTGGGGTACGCCTGCATGTTGCTCGGGGGCAATTTCCTCGAATACGACGTGCTTTGGCCGCACCACGGACATGGCCCGAACCCCCACGGCCAGGAGGTCGGCATCATCGCCATCGAGCTTGGCGTCGGCATCACCGTGACGGCGGTGATGATCGCGATCTTCTACGGCTACGCTGCACGGCGCGGCGCGCACCGGCGCGACCGCGAGGAGTAGGGCCATGGGCATCGCCGAGCATTTCAACTACTGGGCCGTGATCGTGCTGATGATGACGGGTTTCTACATCGTCATCTCGCGCGGCAATCTCATCAAGAAGATCGTGGGACTGAGCATCTTCCAGACCTCGGTGTTCCTGCTGTTCATCTCGATCGGGTTCGTGGAAGGCGGCACCGCGCCGATCCTGGTCGGTGAAGAGGGCGCGGCCTACGCCAATCCGCTGCCGCACGTGCTCATCCTGACGGCAATCGTGGTCGGTGTCGCAACGCTCGCCGTTGGGCTGGCGCTCGCCGTACGGGTGCAAGAGGAATACGGCACCATCGAGGAAGACCGGATCCACTCCTTCGACGAAGAAGAAGCGCTGTGAATCTCTCAACGCAACTCCCCATACTGGGCGTAGCCTTGCCCCTGCTGGCGGCGCCCATCGCTGCTGCGCTGCGCAGCGGCGACACGACCGCGGGCGAGCGCTTCCAGGACTGGCTGGCGTGGGCGCTGACCGCCGTCATCTCCTGGCTCGCGTTCGCAGTGGCGATCGGACTCGTTTGGCAGACCCGCGACGGGTCGGTGCTGTCCTACGCCGCTGGCGGCTGGGCGCCACCGTGGGGTATCGAAGTGCGCATCGATACCCTCAACGCCCTAGTCGCCTTCGTCGTGGCCTTCATCGGTGCGATCACCGCGACGTACGCGCGCCTCAGTGTCGAAAGCGAGATCGCGCCCGAGCGCCGCAGCCTGTTCTATGCGGCTTGGCTGCTGTGCTTCACCGGGCTGCTCGGCATCACCGTCACGGGCGACGCGTTCAACCTGTTCGTGTTCCTCGAGATCTCGTCGCTGTCGACGTACGTGATGATCGCGATGGGCCGCGACCGCCGGGCCGTTGTGGCCGCGTTCCAATACCTGATCATGGGGACGATCGGCGCGACCTTCCTGCTGATCGGTGTCGGCTTCCTCTACATGATGACCGGCACGCTCAACATGGCGGACCTGGCCCAGCGCCTGCCCGAGGTCGCCCACACCACCACGGTGCGCGCGGCGTTCGCCTTCCTGACCGTGGGCATTGCGCTCAAGGTGGCGGTGTTCCCGCTGCATCTGTGGTTGCCGAATGCCTACGCCTATGCGCCCTCGGCCGTCAGCGCGTTCATTGCGGCCACGGCGACTAAGGTCGCTCTGTACACGCTGATGCGCTTCGCCTTCACCGTGTATGGCCCGGAATACTCGTTCCAGGTACTGAGCTTCCAGGCCGTGCTGATGCCCCTGTCCGTGATCGGACTGTTCGTGGCCTCGTTCGTGGCGATCTTCCAGACGAACGCCAAGCGCCTGCTGGCCTACTCCAGCGTCGCGCAGATTGGCTACATGACGCTGGGGATCTCGCTGGCCAGTGCCACCGGGGTGGCTGCCGCGATCATTCACCTGTTCAATCACGCGCTGATGAAGGGCGCCTTGTTCCTGGCCCTCGGCTGCGTGATGTACCGCCTCGGCACCGTGCGCATCGATCGGCTCGCCGGCTTGGCGCGCGAAATGCCCTGGACCATGGCGGCCTTCGTCATCGGCGGGCTGAGCCTGATTGGCGTGCCGCTGACGGCGGGTTTCGTGAGCAAGTGGTACCTGGTGCTCGGCGCCGTGGAGCAGGGCTACTGGCCCATCGCGGCGCTGATCGTAATCGCCTCGCTGCTGGCCGCCATCTACGTCTGGCGCGTGGTCGAGTCCGCCTACCTACGTCCGGCGCCGGGCGATCGCGCGGCCGTCTCGGAGGCGCCGCTGGCGCTGCTCGTGCCCACCTGGGTGCTGGCCGCGTCGAATCTGTACTTCGGTATTGAAACTTCGCTGCCCGTGGGTTCGGCCCTGCGCGCAGCCGGTCAGCTGCTGGGGACAACGCCGTGAACGCACTGTGGAGCCCCGAAACGGCGATCCTGCTCGCCCTGGTCGTGCCGCTCGTGGCAGCGATCGGCATCGAGATCACGGGTCGCCAGCCCAATCTGCGTGAGACCGTCACGCTCGCGTGTTCGGTCCTGCTGCTCATCGTGGTGGCGAGCCTGGCTCCAGCAGTCATCAACGGCGCGCGTCCGGCGTTCACGCTGGCCGAGTTCGTGCCGGGAATGGCCGTGGCGTTCGAGGTCGAGCCGCTCGGGATGCTGTTCTCGCTCGTTGCCGCCGGACTCTGGCCCGTCGCGTCGCTGTATTCGATCGGATACATGCGGGGCAATCACGAGCACGCCCAAACGCGCTTCTATATCTGCTTCGCGATCGCGATCGCCGCGACCATGGGCGTCGCGTTCTCGGCGAACCTGCTCACGCTGTTCATCTTCTACGAAGTGCTGACGCTGTCGACCTATCCGCTCGTCACGCACGGCGAGGACGATGACGCGCGCGCGGGCGGGCGTACCTACCTGGGCATCCTGCTGGCGACCTCGATCGGCCTGCTGCTGCCGGGCATGCTCTGGGTCTATGCGACGACCGGTACGCTCGATTTCCGGCCCGGCGGCATTCTCGAGGGCCACATCGACGGCGCGCTCGTGGGCATCATGCTGTTCCTGTTCATGTTCGGGATCGGCAAGGCCGCGCTGATGCCGATCCATCGCTGGCTGCCCGCGGCGATGGTCGCGCCGACCCCGGTGTCCGCGCTGCTGCATGCCGTCGCGGTCGTGAAGGCGGGTGTGTTCACCGTGATCAAGGTGATCACATACACCTTCGGCGTAGACTTTCTGGCGACGCAGGCGTCGGCCGGCTGGCTGGTGTACATCGCCGGATTCACCGTGGTCGCGGCCTCGGTGGTGGCGCTGCGCCAGGACCACCTCAAGCGCCGGCTGGCATATTCGACCGTAAGCCAGCTCTCTTACGTGGTTATGGCCGCGGCGCTGTTCACGCCACTCGCGATCGTCGGCGCCGCCATGCACCTGGTCGCGCACGCCGTCAGCAAGATCACGCTGTTCTTCGCCGCGGGATCGATCCATACCGCCGCGCACAAGGACTACATTAGTGAGCTGGATGGCGTAGGCCGGCGCATGCCCTGGACCATGGGCGCCTTTGCGGTCGGTGCGTTCTCGCTGATCGGCATTCCGCCGGCCATCGGCGTGGTGAGCAAGTGGTACATCCTGCAGGGCACCTTCGTCGTCGACCAGGCCTTCCCGGCGGCGGTCCTGATGATCAGCACGCTGCTCAACGCGGCCTACTTCCTGCCGATCGTGTACGTGGCGTTCTTCCGCAAGGCGAAAGCCGAGGGTGGCCATCACCACGAGCACGGGGAGGCGCCGGTTGCCATCGTGATAGCCATCACGCTGACGGCGCTGGCTACGGCGGCCTTGTTCTTCTATCCGGATCCGGCGATCGTCCTGGCGCGGGCCGTCGCGGGTCTTTGACGAGGCGGGGCAGTGATGAAACCGACGGACGAACGCGAGCGGTGGCTCGATCGTAGCGAAAACGTCACCAAGGTCTACTGGAGCGTGTGGGTCGTTTGCGGCCTGCTACTCGCCGTCGAGCCCTTGGTGCACAAGCACACCTACTTCGAGTTCGAGCACTGGTTCGGCTTCCACGGGTTCTACGGATTCGTGGGCGCCGTCGCCCTGGTGATCGCGGCCAAGGGGCTGCGCGTGCTGCTGAAACGGCCAGAAGACTACTATGAACGTGATTGAGTTCTCCCCCGCCTGGACGCTGATCATCGGCGCCGCGCTGATCCCGGTCCTGCAAGGTCGGGCGCGCAGCGCATGGACTGTCATCCTGCCGCTGTTCGGCATGCTGCAGATGTGGTATCTGCCGGCCGGCGAATGGGCTCAGCTCACCTTCATGGGCGAAGAGCTGATCACCATGCGCGTCGATCGTTGGAGCACCCTGTTCGGCTGGGTGTTCCTCATCGCCGCGCTGATGTCGTCGATTTACGGCCTGCACGACAAGCACTGGCTTACCCCCGTGGCGGGACTGACCTACGCAGGAAGTGCGCTCGGGGCGGTGTTCGCCGGCGATCTCCTGACGCTGTTCGTGTTCTGGGAGCTGACCGCGGCCACCTCCGTGTTCCTGATCTGGGCCTCGGACACGAATGCCTCGTTCCGCGCGGGTATGCGCTACCTATTCGTTCAGCTCGCCTCGGGCATGCTGCTGCTATTCGGCGCGCTGCAACAGCTCGCGGAGACGGGGTCGCTCCGGTTCGAGCACATCGGTCTCGATGCCCCCGGTGGCGTGCTGATCTTCCTGGCCTTTGGCATCAAGTGCGCGTTCCCGCTGCTGCACAACTGGCTGCAGGACGCCTACCCCGAAGCGACGCCGACGGGGACCGTGTTCCTCTCCGCGTTCACGACCAAATTGGCCGTGTACTGCCTGGCGCGCGGCTACGCCGGCACCGACATTTTGATCCCGATCGGGACGATCATGACTGCGTTCCCGATCTTCTATGCGGTGATCGAGAACGACCTGCGCCGGGTGCTCGCCTACAGCCTGAACAACCAGCTCGGCTTCATGGTCGTTGGCGTTGGCATCGGAACCGAGCTCGCCCTCAACGGCACGGCGGCCCACGCGTTCACGCACATCATCTACAAAGCGCTGCTGTTCATGTCGATGGGCGCCGTGTTGTATCGCGTGGGCACGGCCAAAGGCAGCGAGCTCGGCGGGCTTTACAAGTCGATGCCCTGGACGACCGTGTTCTGCATCATCGGCGCGGCGTCGATTTCCGCGTTCCCCTTGTTCAGCGGCTTTATCAGTAAGTCGATGATCCTGTCGGCCGCAGCGTATGAGGGCCATCTCATCCCTTGGCTCGTTCTGCTGTTCGCCTCGGCGGGTGTGTTCCACCATTCGGGCATCAAGATCCCGTTCTTCGCCTTCTTCGCCCACGACTCCGGCAAGCGCTGCGAGGAGGCGCCGAAGAACATGCTGATAGCGATGGCGATCGCGGCGGCGCTTTGCATCGGTGTGGGGATATTCCCGCAGCCGCTATACGCCAACCTGCCGTTCCCGGTGGACTACAACCCCTACACCGCCACCCACATCATGACGCAGCTCCAACTGCTGATGTTCGCGGCGCTCGGCTTCTCGGTGCTGATGCGTACCGGCATCTACCCGCCGGAACTGCGCTCGGTGAACCTGGATACCGACTGGTTCTACCGCCGTGTGGCACCGCGCGTGGCCAACGCCGTGATGCGCACCTGGGGCGGCATCCGTGAGAGCCTGACCGGCGCCACCATGAGCGCGTTCGACGGCACCGTGGATTGGCTGCAGCGCCACCACGGCGTGCATGGAACGCTGGCGCGCACCTGGCCCACCGGCAGCATGGTGATGTGGGTCGCGGTCCTGTTGACGGCGTTCCTGCTGCTGTACTACTTCTGATCGGACGGCCGGCGGGCGCGCCGGCGCCGCCGCCCGCGCCGCCGCGAGGCCGCAGCCGCCACGGCCCGCCCCCCGGCCCGAAGGAACGACGCGCGCGCCGCGAGCGGCCGACCGCGCAGCGATCTGGCGCATCTTCCATGCCGTTGTGGCGCCCGGCGACACCTACGCGTTCCCATCCGACATCGGTCGTGAACAGGCGCTGGCCGCCTGGATCGGCGACGGCATCGACACCTTCGTGGCCGAGGACGCGTCCGGCGTGGTCGGGACCTACATCCTCAAGCCCAACCAGGCCGGCCCGGGCGATCACGTCGCCAACTGCGCCTACATGGTGGACCCCGGTGCGCGCGGCCGCGGCGTCGGCCGGGCGATGGCCGAGCACTCCTTCGCCGCGGCGCGTGAGCGCGGCTTCCGCGCCATGCAGTACAACTTCGTCGTGAGCACCAACGTCGGCGCGGTGCGGTTGTGGCAGGCGCTCGGCTTTGCGATCGTCGGTACCCTGCCGGGCGCGTTCCGCCATCCCGAGCACGGCGATGTCGATGCGCATGTGATGCACCGCTGGCTTTGATGCGCAGCGGGCCGCGCGCTGTAACATTTCTGTGATCCAACACTTGGCATCATCCTGGCGCGGCAGATCCGCGGCCCCTGCGTTATCATCGAGCCCAGCGCGAGCGACGCTCAGCGAGCCACCCGCCCATGCCCTCTAACGCCTGGAAGATCGAGCTCGGCCGCCTGGCAGGCGTCGCTGCCGCGGTCCTGCTGGCGGCCATGCTGACGGGCTATTGGGCGCTCGCCTTCATCGGCGGGCTGCTGCTCTACATCGCCTGGCATCTGCGCCAGATGTACCGCGTGGAGCGCTGGCTCACCCGCGGCGCTCCGGGCACGGAGACCCCCGATGCCGGTGGCATCTGGGAGCAGCTGGTCAACCACGTCTACCGTCTCCAGCAACGGAGCCGCGGGCGCAAGAAGCGCCTGTCCGCGATCGTGAACCGGTTCCACCGGTCGACCGAGGCGATGCCGGACGCCGCGGTCGTGCTGTCGCGGCAGAACGAGATCGAATGGTCGAACCGGGCCGCGCGCGAGTTCCTCGGCATCCGCAATCCGCAGGACCACGGCCAACGCATCGACAACCTGCTGCGCGATCCCGCCTTTCGGGATTATCTGTCTGCGGGAGAATTCGACGAGCCGCTGGACATGGGCTCGCCCATCGACGATGACCGCGAGCTCAATATCCGCATCGTGGCGTACGGCGACGGCCAGCATCTGCTGATGGCGCGTGACACGAGCAATCTCCGGCGTATCGAGGCGATGCGGCGCGACTTCGTGGCCAATGTCAGCCACGAGCTGCGCACGCCCCTGACCGTGGTGACAGGCTATGTCGAGTCGTTCGAGGGCGAGCCCCTGCCCGACCATGTGCGCGAGGGCATCGATGCAATCGAGCGTCAGGCGCGGCGCATGCTGTCGATCGTGGAGGACCTGCTTACGCTATCGAAGCTGGAGATGAACCCGGTCGACCCGGCCGCTGCGGAGACGGTGGCCGTACCTTCGCTCATTAGCGGCCTGGCGCGGGATGCCGAGCGCATCTCCGGGGAGCGGGGGCACGTGATCGAGCTGGACGCCGATCCCGAGGTGGGCCTCGCTGGTGTGGCCAGCGAGCTCGGCAGCGCGTTCGGCAATCTGATCACCAACGCGGTCCAGCACACCCCGGCTGGTACCCGGATACGGATCCGCTGGCACCGCGATGCCCATGGTCGGGCACGTATGGCGGTCGCGGACGAGGGCCAGGGTATTGGCCCCAAACACCTGCCGCGTCTCACCGAGCGCTTCTACCGCGTGGACACCAGTCGATCGCGTGCCCGCGGCGGCACCGGACTGGGGTTGTCGGTGGTCAAGCATGTGCTCATGCGCAACGGCGGCGAGCTCGACATCGACTCGGCGCCCGGAAAGGGCAGCGAGTTCAGCTGCGTGTTCCCGGTCGAGCGCGTCGTCCGGCTGGACGAATCCGACGCCTAGCCGGGTCCCGACGCGCCGCGTTGAAAATGGGCAGGACTGCCCATTTTCAACACCCTGTTAGGGCCTGTCCGAGGAACGCGCGCCGTCGCGAGCGCGTGGCACAGGGAGCCGATAGGGCCGGGCGCACCCCTGCGCCCGGCCGCCGTCCCCACGCGGCGTACATGCGCCGCTCGGTTTCGGTTGTGTCACATAGCTGTCATATTACTGTCATAAAGTGCGGCCCCGTGATGCAGGCCCTGGATCCGGAAACCCTACGGAATCACCGCCATGCCCTTGATTCGCAACTCCGTTATCGCTTTGCTGGCCGGTACGGTCGCCGCCGGATGTATCGAAGGGGACGCGCCGGATACGTCGGACTCGGAAGGGGACTCGGGCGCAAGCCCCGGCACGAGGCAGCAGGTCCGCATCGTCGGCTCGAGCACGGTCTATCCCTTCTCGAGCTACGTCGCGGAGGAATTGGGCGCGACCACTGAGCACCCCACCCCCGTGATCGAGTCCACCGGCTCCGGCGGGGGGATCAAGATCTTCTGCGAGGGCGACGGCGTCGGCACGCCGGACATCGCGAACGCCTCGCGCCAGATGAAGATCCGCGAGTTCGAGCGGTGCACCAATAATGGCGTCGACGCAATCAGTGAATTCGCAATCGGTGCGGACGGCATCACCGTTGCACAGGCCCAATCACAGCCGCCGCTGAATCTCACACTGGGGCAGCTGGCACTGGCGGTGGCCGCGCAGGTGCCCCAGAACGGCGAGCTCGTCGATAACCCGTATCGCAATTGGAGCCAAATCGACCCATCGTTGCCGGATCGCGAGATTACGATCTACGGGCCACCGTCGACCTCGGGGACGCGCGACGCGTTCGAGGAACTGGTGCTCGAGGCCGCGACCGAGGATATGCCGGTCTACGACGAGCCCTATTCGACGGTGCGTGACGACGGCCCGTACGTGGACTCGGGCGAGAACGACAACCTGATCGTGCAGCGGGTTCAGAACGATCAGGCGGCGGTGGGCCTGTTCGGCTACGGCTTCCTGGTCGAGAACGCCGATGTCATCGAGGCGGTGACGATCAACGGCGTCGAGCCCACCGTGGAGACGATCTCGTCCGGTGAGTATCCCATCGCGCGCAGCTTGTTCTTCTACACGAAGAACAGCCATCTCGGCCGCATCCCGGCCGTGGAGGACTACGCCGCGCTGTTTCTCAGCGAACAGATGATCGGTGACCAGGGCTTGCTCAAGAACGAAGGATTGATCCCTTTGCCGGCGGAGCGCCGCGCGGCGATGCGCCAGCGCCTCGATCAGCGGCAATCCCTGGTGCCCGGTGATCTCGAGGATTGATGCCATACGCGCCAGTGTCATAGGAATGTCATGTCGGCTTCATCTCCGTGCAATCTGATCCATCGAGGATGCGCGCAGTGGGCGCACCGCCCCGGGGAGATCGCCCCGGTCGGCGGCCGCCGCTCCGCGACGCTCGACTGCATTCAGTCCAACGAAGGGATGAGCCAAGATGAGAGACAAGCGCGCATTGATGATCAGCGCCGTCGCCGGCGCCGTCATCGCCACCGCCGGTGGTACAGTTCAGGCTGCGGAACGCGACCAAATCCGGATCGTCGGTTCGAGCACCGTCTACCCGTTCGCCAGCTATGTCGCTGAAGAGCTCGGGGCCACTACCCAGTATCCGACGCCGGTGATCGAATCGACCGGATCGGGTGGCGGTTTGAAGATCTTCTGTGAGGGAGATGGCCTCAACACGCCGGATATCACCAACGCTTCGCGCCGCATGAAGCCGAGCGAGTTCGAGCGCTGTGCCGACAACGGCGTCACGGACATCACCGAGTTCGTGATCGGGGCCGACGGCATCGCCGTGGCGCAGACGACCGCCAACGAGTCGATGAATCTCACGCGTGAGCAGCTGACCCTGGCGGTCGCGGCGAAGGTGCCGCAGAACGGTCAGCTGGTCGATAACCCGTACGAGAACTGGAGCGACATCGATTCCTCGCTGCCGGATCGCGAGATCACGGTCTACGGACCGCCCTCGACCTCGGGCACGCGCGATGCCTTCGAAGAACTCGTAATGGAAGCGGCTACCGAGCACATGGCGGGCTATGACGAGCCCTTCACGACGGTGCGCAACGACGGCCCATACGTCGATTCGGGTGAGAACGACAACCTGATCGTGCAGAAGATCCAGAACGACACCGACGCGGTCGGTGTCTTCGGTTACAGCTTCTTGGCCGAGAATGGTGACGTCATCGAAGCGGTCACCATCGACGGCGTCGAGCCGACACCGGAGACCATCTCGGCGGAGGAGTATCCGGTCTCGCGTAGCCTGTTCTTCTACACCAAGAACAGCCACTTCGACCGAGTCGCCGGCATGAACGACTACGTCGAGCTGTTCCTCAGCGAGCAGATGATGGGCGGCCAGGGCCTGCTGAAGGGTGAGGGCCTCATTCCGCTACCCGCTCAGATGCGCGAGCAGGCGCGTGCCCGGTACGAGAACCGGGGCCAGCTCGAGTTGGCCGATCTGCGCTAAGAAGGGACGCTGGCGGGCAAGGGAGTGCCCGCCGCATGGCCGGACCGGCTCAGCCGGCCCGGCCGTTTGTTGCACCGGTCACGGATGGAGCGTCCGCCCGCGGGCGGGTACCATCCGGGACCGGTTTTTTCCGTGGTGCGAGCGTGACTACCGGGACAACGATTTTCACCTTTTTGGCCGGATGCGTCGTCCTAGGCTACCTGGGATACCATCTCGGCCGTAGTTGGGCCCTCGCCGCCCAGAGCGGGGGGGCCATGTTGCACTCGCGGCCGCACCAGTACGGCTGGTACGTGACCTCCTGGTGCTTGGTGCCGAGCCTGCTCTTGGTCACGATCGCAACGTTCGTCCAGCTTCTTGGCTGGATCAACTTCGTTGAGGCCTCGATCCTCGCGGTGGCCGGAGGCGTCGCCGGCGCTGGGATCTGGTGGGGGCGGCGCAAGCTGGCGCCCGCATTGCGCGCGCGCAATGTGCTCGATCAGCTAGTCCGCCGCCTGCTGCTGGGGGCGGCACTGCTCTCGATCCTGACAACGCTCGGGATCGTTCTGTCGATCCTGTTCGAATCGATCCGGTTCTTCGGCACCGTCAGCCTATGGGAGTTCTTCACCGGCACCAACTGGGCTCCGGGCGCAGCGTTTCTCGAGGGCGCCGGCCGCGGAGGCGAGACCGCGGCCGAGGCCAGCTTCGGTGCCGTGCCCCTGTTCGCGGGCACCTTCATGATCACCGCCATCGCGATGCTGGTCGCATTGCCGGTTGGCTTGTTGTCCGCCATCTATATGGCGGAGTACGCCTCGATGCGGGTCCGCGGCATCGCCAAGCCGACCTTGGAGATCCTCGCCGGCATTCCGACGGTCGTTTACGGTTTCTTCGCCGCGATCTACGTGGCCCCGTTCGTCGTCGATATCGCCGCACCCTTCGGGATGGAAGCCTCGTACAACAGTGCCTTGGCGGCTGGCCTTGTCATGGGCGTGATGATCATCCCGTTCATTTCCTCGCTGTCCGATGACGTCCTCAGCTCCGTTCCGGACGCCATGCGCGAGGGGTCTTACGCGCTCGGGACGACGCGTGCCGAGACCATCCGCCAGATTCTAGTACCCGCGGCCGCACCGGGGATCGTTTCGGCGTTCCTGTTGGCTGTCTCGCGCGCCCTCGGTGAGACCATGATCGTGGTCATGGCCGCCGGCATGCGCGCCAACCTGACGTGGAATCCCCTGGAGGGCATGACCACCGTGACCGTGCGCATCGTGGCCGCACTCACCGGCGATACCTCCTTCGACAGCGCCGAAACACTGTCGGCATTCGCGCTCGGCCTGACGCTCTTCGTGATCACGCTGGGCCTCAACCTGGTCTCGACAATCATGATCCGTCGTTTCCGGCAGAAATACGGCGGCGGAGGCTGACCATGGCAGCAGAGGATCGACCGAACGCTGGCAGCAAGCTCACCGCCGACGGGCGCCTGCGCCGTCGGCATCGCGCCGAGCGGCGCTTCCGCGGCGCGTGCATCGCTGCGCTCGTTGTGGCCGCGATGTTCCTGGTGACCTTCCTCGGCAGCATGATTGCGGCCGCCTTTCCGGCGTTTACCCAGACGGAGGTCAAGGTCGAGGTCGATTTCACCGACCCGGACCAGGCGTGGCGCGCAATCGATCCCGAGTTCAATTCCATCGTTAGCCGCGGTATCACGCGGAGGCTCCCCAACCGACTGGAGAATAATCCGGAGCTGGCCGGCACGCGCTTCGAAGAATGGGTTCTTGCCAAGGCCGAGATCGACCAGTATCGCAAGGGCCGCGGCTCACTGGACGAGGAACTCCGCACACGGGTCGATCGCCTCATGGAACAGGGGCGTCTCCGGTCGACGCTGAACCACTGGCTGTTCACCGAAGGCGACTCAAAGCTGCCGGAGATGGCCGGCCTCAAGTCGGCGATCGTCGGCAGCATCTACGTATTGGCGGTCACCCTAGCGTTCGCGTTTCCCGTCGGCGTATTGAGTGCCATCTACCTCGAGGAATTCGCGCCCGATAATCGCTTCACCCAGGCAGTCGAGATCAACATCAACAATCTCGCGGCCGTGCCATCGATTCTGTTCGGCCTGCTCGGGCTGGCGATCATGATTAACTTCTTCGGTGTGCCGCGCTCGTCGGCGATCGCGGGCGGCCTGACACTGGGTCTGATGACGCTGCCGATTGTGATCATCAGCACCCGGGCAGCGTTGCGGGCCGTTCCGCATGCCATCCGCGAAGGGGCGCTGGCGATGGGCGCGACGCGCTGGCAGACGGTGCGTGACCACGTTCTGCCGATGTCGCTGCCAGGTATTCTGACGGGGACGATCATCGGCCTGGCCCAGGCAATGGGGGAGACCGCGCCGCTATTGCTCATCGGTATGGTCGCGTATATCCCGGATGTGCCGTCGAGCTTGACCGACGCCGCCACCGTGCTCCCGGCCCAGATCTTCAGCTGGGCAAGCATGCCGCAGCAGGCATTCGTCGAGCGGACGGCCGCCGCGATCCTGGTCCTGCTGGCGGTGCTCATCGCACTCAATGCAACCGCGGTATATCTACGCCGTCGCTTCGAGCGACGCTGGTGATTCGGCCATACTGGCGGCGAGGAGAGCAGATCATGGAGACTTCCGGCAATGCGGCTCCGCAGCCGACGCAGGAGAACGAGACCGTGATACAGAAGGATGACGGCGAAGAGCACGCGACGACATCCACAGCCGGAGCGGAATCGTCGGGTGCGCCTGCCGAGCCCATCAAGGGCCGGGCCGAGGACCTGTCGCTCTGGTACGGACAGACCCAGGCCTTGTTCGATATCAGCATCGACCTGGTCGAGCGCCAAGTCACGGCGCTGATCGGTCCGTCCGGCTGCGGCAAGTCCAGCTTCCTGCGCTGCCTCAATCGCATGAACGATCTGATCCCCTCCGTACGGGTCGAGGGCAACGTGGAGATCGACGGACAGGACATCTACGACCGCTCGGTGGATGTGGTGCAGCTGCGCTCGCGCATCGGGATGGTGTTCCAGAAGCCCAATCCGTTTCCCAAGTCGATCTACGAGAACATCGCCTACGCCCCGCGCATCCATGGCCTGGCGCGCAATCGCGCCGAGATGGACGAGTTGGTCGAGCGTTCCTTGCGTCGGGCGGGTCTGTGGGACGAGGTCGCCGACCGCCTGGACACACCGGGCACGGCCCTCTCCGGCGGTCAGCAGCAGCGCCTGTGCATAGCACGTGCAGTGGCGGTCAATCCGGAGCTCATCCTCATGGACGAGCCGGCCTCGGCACTCGATCCCGTGGCGACCGCCACGATCGAGGAGCTGATCGCCGAGCTGCGCAACCGCTACACGATCGTGATCGTCACGCATAACCTGCAGCAGGCGGCGCGGGTGGCGAATTACACCGCGTTCTTCCATATGGGGCGGCTGATCGAATACGGCGACACCGAGACGATGTTCGTCAAGCCGCGCGAGAAGCGCACGGAGGACTACATCACGGGCCGGTTCGGCTGAGCCGTCGCTCGCCGGAAGGGTTAACAGGCCCTAGAATGGTCCCGGGAATTCCCCGGCCGAGCGGAAGCTCCGACCGGGTCGATCAGCAACATGACCGCCGCGCGGCGCGCGGCCATACGCTAGCGGAGGATGCCGCCATCGAAAGCCGCAAGCTGGGGCAGCACATCTCGCAACAGTTCGACGAAGAGCTCGACGACATCCGCAACAAGGTTCTGACCATGGGCGGATTGGTCGAGAAACAGCTGAGCGACGGACTCAAGGCCTTGCTCAACTCCGACAGCGAGCTGGGCCAGCGGGTGGTCGACGACGACCACCGGGTCAACGCGCTCGAGGTCGAGATCGACGAGGAATGCACGCAGGTCATCGCGCGGCGGCAGCCGACCGCCAGCGACCTGCGCATCGTGGTCACCATCATCAAGACCATCACCGATCTCGAGCGCATCGGCGACGAGGCGGAAAAGCTGGGACGCTTCGCGGTCGAGATCGTCGACAGCGGGGGCTTCGCCGACGAAGGCATGCTGCTGGGCGTGCAGCACCTGGGCGATCACGTGCGCCGCATGCTGCACGACACGCTGGACGTGTTCGCCCGGCTGGATGCCGAGACGGCGCTGCGCGTGGCCAACGAGGACGTGCAGATCGACCCCGAATACGACGCCGTCGTGCGCCAGCTGATTACCCACATGATGGAGGACCCGCGCTCGATCCGCGGCGTGCTGTCCGTGCTGTGGTGCGTGCGCGCCCTGGAGCGCGTGGGCGACCATGCGCGCAACATCTGTGAGTACGTGGTCTATGTCGTCGAGGGCCGCGACATCCGCCACACGAGCCTGGAACAGGTGGCGCGCAGCCTGGGGCAGGGCGAGAGCGACACGTAGACGGCGCCGCCGCTACGACCCCGTCCGCTTCCGGGGCCCGCGCAGGCACGGAGCGCCGCGTCAGCGCGAGCGCGGGGCTTGCAAGGCCCGGGCCTCAGCCGACTAGCAGGAACTCGAGTAGCGCCTTCTGGGCATGCAGGCGATTCTCCGCCTCCTGCCAGACGGCGCTTTGCGGCCCGTCGATGACCTCCGCCGCGACTTCCTCGCCACGGTGGGCGGGCAGGCAGTGCATGAACAAGGCGTCCGGCGACGCCTGCGCCATCAGCCGGGCATCCACCCGGTAGCCGCTGAAGGCGGCGCTCCGCGCCTCCTGCTCGGACTCCTGGCCCATGCTCGCCCACACGTCCGTGACCACCAGGTCGGCACCCGCCACGGCCGCGGACGGATCCTTGGCGAACGTCACGGCATCGCCGGCCCGTTCGGCCAGCCCGGCAGCGGGCGCGAAATCGTCCGGGCAGGCCACGCGCAGGGTGAAACCGAGCTGGCGCGCGGCGTTGATCCAGGAATTGCACACATTATTGCCGTCGCCGACCCAGGCGACCGTGCGCCCTGCGATGTCCCCGCGCAGCTCCTGATACGTCTGCAGATCGGCCAGCAGTTGGCAGGGGTGGCAGCGGTCGGTCAGTCCGTTGATGACCGGCACGCCGGCGACCGCGGCGAAGCGCTCGACGTTGTCGTGCGCACTGGTGCGGATCATGGCGGCATCGCACATGCCGCCGACGACTCGCGCCGTGTCCTCGATGGGCTCGCCGCGGCCGAGCTGCGTGTCCTGCGGCGACAGGAAGATAGCGTGGCCCCCGAGCTGGGCCATGCCGGCCTCGAATGACAGCCGGGTGCGCGTGGACGCCTTCTCGAAGATCATCGCGAGAACGCGGCCCTCCAGCGGGCGCACATGGGTGCCGGCGCGGTGCATGCGCGCGAATTCGCTGCCGCGCTCGATGATACTGCGCAGCTCGGCCTTGCTGAGATCGTCCAGCGACAGGAAATGGCGCATGGCAGGCTCTACCCGGCCGACTCCCGCCCGAGAAAATCCTGAATCAGGGCGGATACCGCCTCGACGATGCGCTCGGCCTCGGCGTCGCTGACGACGAGCGGCGGCAGCAGGCGCACGACGTTGCCGTCGGTGACGTTGATCAGCAGGCCAGCGTCGAGCGCGCGCCGCATCAGCTCGGCGCATTCGACCTCGAGCTCGATGCCGAACATCATGCCGCGGCTGCGGATCTCCTTCACGCCGTCGACGCCCGCGAGGCGCTGCTCGAAGCCGCGGCGCATACGCACGCCGAGGCCGGCGGCGCGCGCCATGAGCTGCTCGCGCTCCAGGGCGTCGAGCACGGCCAGAGCCGCGCGGCAGGCGAGCGGATTGCCGCCGAAGGTGGTGCCGTGGCTGCCGGCGCCGAGCACCTCGGCCGCCGCGCCGCGCGCCAGGCAGGCACCGATCGGCACGCCGTTGCCCAGCGCCTTGGCCAGCGTGGTCACGTCGGCGGTCACGCCGGAACCCTGCTGCGCGAGGAAATCGCCCGTGCGGCCCACGCCGGTCTGGATCTCGTCGCACATCAGCAACCAGCCATGGCGGTCGCAGGCGTCGCGCACGCCGGCCAGATAGCCGTCCGGGGCAGTGCGGATGCCCGATTCGCCCTGCACCGGCTCGACCAGCATGGCCACGACATTGGGCCGGTTGGCTGCGACGCGTTCGAGCGCGCCCAGGTCGCCGAAGGGCACGCGCACGAAGCCCTGCACCAGCGGCTCGAAGCCCGCCTGGATCTTGCGGTTGCCGGTGGCGGTCAGCGTCGCCAGGGTGCGTCCGTGAAAGGCGCGCTCGCAGACGATCACCGCCGGCTCGTCGATGCCGCGATCGTGGCCGTAGCGGCGCGCGATCTTGAGCGCTGCCTCGTTGGCTTCGGCGCCCGAGTTGCAGAAGAACGCTCGCTCGTGGTCCGTGAGCGCGCTCAGCCGTTCGGCCAGCTGCTGCTGTTGCGGGATGTGATAGAAGTTGGAGACGTGGGTGAGCGTGTGCGCCTGCTCGGCAACCGCCTCGGCCACGGCTGAATGGCTGTGGCCCAGTCCGCACACGGCGATGCCCGCGAGGGCATCCAGGTATTCGTGACCCTCGCTGTCCCAGACGCGCGCACCCGACCCGCGCACCATCGTGACGGGCAGTCGACCATAGGTAGACATCAGCGAGTCGCTCGCGTCGTTCATGGGGTCACCTCGCGGGTCACCCGGCGCCGCCCGGCGGGCCGCGCCCAAAACGAAAAGCGGCCGCGTGCAGCGGCCGCAGGAAGCCGGACATTCTACAATAGCAGGCTCGGGTTGCAATAGTGTGAAAGGCCGCGACGCGGTGACGCGCGGCCCCCGGTGCTGCTAGAATTTCGCCGTCCGCTCAGAATCCTGGCCCAATGCCCGGCCGGGCGCCTGGGCATTCCCACCGATTTGCAAGAGGCATGTTATGGACGTCGAGGAACGCATCCGTCAGCACATCGCATCGCAGCCGGTCGTCATCTTCATGAAGGGGTCGCCCGCCACGCCGATGTGCGGGTTCTCGGCGCGGACCGCGGAGGCGCTGAAGCAGTGCGAGCGGCAGTTCGGCTGGGTCAACGTGCTGGCCGATCCCGAGATCCGCTCGGGCCTGCCGACGTACTCGGACTGGCCCACCTTCCCGCAGGTGTACGTCAACGGTGAGCTGGTGGGCGGCTGTGACATCGCGCTACAGCTGCACGAGCAGGGCGATCTCAAGAAGATGGTTCAAGAGGCGGCCGACGCCGCCGCCTGATCGGCGCAGGGCACGGCAGGGCTCGCGCCGGCAGCTTGCGGCGCGAGCCCCTCTCCAGCGTCCAGCCGAACGGCCCCCGTCCGGCTCTCGGCCCCCTTTCAGGTCGGGGTCGGGCGCGATCAGGCGCGTTCCATGGGCCCATGCTCGCGCGGGCCCGCCGTGCCGGCAGGCTACTACTCCGCCGGTAGCTCCAGCGGCTCGCCGTGTAGCGCCTCCCAGCGGTTGACCACGGCGCAGAACAGCTGCGCCGTCATGCGCGTGTCGTACACCGCCGAGTGTGCCTCGTCGGCATCCCAGCCGAGCCCGGCTTCGCGGCTGGCGCGCGCCAGCACGGTCTGGCCGTAGGCCAGCGCGCCCAGCGTGACGGTGTCCAGGAAGGAAAATGGGTGGAAGGGGTTGCGCCGGATGCCGGCGCGCTCCACCGCGGCATTGAGGAAATTCAGATCCAGTGCGGCGTTGTGGCCCACCAGGATGGCGCGCGTGCAGCCGTGCTCCTTCACCGCCTGGCGGATGGGCTGGAATACGTGGGACAAGGCGTCGTGCTCGTTGCGCGCCGCGCGCAGCGGATGCCAGGGATCGATGCCGTTGATCTCGAGCGACTTCGGCTCGAGGTTGGCGCCCTCGAACGGGATCACATGCGTCGATACCGGCTCGTCCGGCACCAGCACGCCGCGCTCGTCCATCCGCAGGGTGATCGCGGCGATCTCCAGCAGCGCGTCCGTGGCGGGGTTGAAGCCGCCGGTCTCGACGTCGACCACCACGGGCAGAAAGCCGCGGAATCGCTTGGCCATGGACGTCGCTTTGCCCGGTTCGTACATCCCCTTCCCCATTCGGCTACCGTGCCGAAGTGTGGGGACGTCCCTGGGAAAAGGCAACGCGAAGCGGTACTCGCGGTCGCCGGGCAGGCCTTAGCAGGCTGTTGAAAAACAGCCTGCTAAGGCGGGACAGGGATGTCCCGCCGCGAATCAGGCACTGCAAGTGCCTGATTCGCGTAGCCGGGTACGGACATGCGCCGGATCCGGCGCGTTGAGAATGGGCAGGATTGCCCATTTTCAACACCATGTTAGGGACGCCGCCGGTCGATGCGCCCGAGCACCAGGCGGCTGCGTCGGCTCAGGCGCATGGCCCCGGTCTCCAACATGCCCCAGAAGCCCTGGCGCAGGCGCAGCGCGAGCGGTCGCTGCTGCCACCGGTCCCAGGTGATCTCGCGACACGCGGCGAAATCCTGCTCGAACACCTGCGCCACGGCGTCGGCGAAGCCCGCATCGTCGACGGCCTGATTGGCCTCGAGATTCCAGCGCTCGCTCCAGCGGTCGAAGTTGCAGGAGCCGATCTGGGTGCGGTCATCGGCCAGCAGTATCTTGGCGTGCAGGAAGCTGGGTTGATATTCGAAAATGCGCACGCCGCGTCGCAGCAGCCCGCCGTAGATGCGCTGGCCCGCCGCGCGCGCACCCGCGTGGTCGGTCTTCGGGCCGGGCAGCAACAGGCGCACATCGACGCCCCGGCGGGCGGCGCGCGCGAGCGCCAGGCGCAGCCCGCGTGCGGGCAGGAAATAGGGGGTGGCCAGCCAGACCCGCTCGCGCGCGCGGCGGATATCGGTAATGGCCACGCGCGTGAGGACCGCCGCACCGCGGCGGCCGGCGATCACGCGGCCGCAGGCCTCGCCGGCCGGCCGCGGCGCGGGCAGGGGGCAGCCTGCGTCGGACCACCGGCGCCAGTTGGCGCGGAATACCCTCCACCATTGGCCGACGCATTCGCCCTCGACGCGGATCATGTTGTCGCGCCACGCGCGCTCGGAGGGGCCGTCGGTCGGCCCGGCGTCGAAGTGCGCCGTCAGGCCGGCGCCGCCGACGAAGGCCAGCCGGTCGTCGATCAGCAGCAGCTTGCGGTGGTCGCGCACCAGATTGAACGCCAGCTTGAATGGCGCGAGCGGATTGAATCGCGCCAGGGCCACGCCGGCATCGATCAGCCGCTGGCGGTCGTGGCGGTCGAGATAGAAGGCACCGAAATCATCGAGCAGAACCCAGACCGTGACGCCGCGTGCGCGTGCGGCGCACAGGGCGTCGACAAAGCGGGTGGCCACGGGACCGGACTCGGCCAGGTACATCTCCAGCGCCACGTACGCGCGCGCGCTGGCAATCGCCTCGAGCATCTCGGGGAAGAAGCGCTGCCCGTCGCACAGCAGGGCGAAGCGGTTGCCGCTACGCCAGCGACGGACGCGTTTGCGGGCGGCCGACGCCATGCGGCGCTAGCGGCGGCGGGCGCCGGGCCGCACGTGCGGCGGCTGGGCCGGATCCGTACACTGGGCGCTTCGGTGGGCCGGCACGGCGCCGCCTCCCTGCATCGTTCCCAAGGCCGATCTACGTGACGAGTGTACTAGTGATTCAGCGCTTGGCCGACCTGCTGCGCCTGCGTGCAGGCCCTCAGGATCTGCCCGCGACGGACGCCGTTCTGGTCGGCTCGATTGCGGCCAACGCGATCGCCAGCATGCTCGTCATCCAGCGCGTCTACACGCTCGAGCTGGCCGCGCTGCGCGTGGCAGTCGATCTGGCGCTGCAGCTGGCGTTCCTGGCGGGGGCGCTGCGGCTCACGGGCCATCCGGAACGCCTACGCCAGACCTATTCGGCGCTATGCGGCGCCGGCGCGGTCATGGTCCTGCTGGCCTGGCCCTTGTTGGCCATTCTGATGGGACGGCCCGATGGGGACGACCTCGCAGGGGTTGCCTCGGTGCTTCTGATCGCCCTGTACGGCTGGGCGGCGCTGGTGATCGGCCACGTCCTCCGGCACGCGCTGGACACCACGCTGGGGCGCGGCGTGCTGCTGGGTGTGGCCTATGTGCTGAGCGCATCGCTGCTGGCCGATGCGCTCGTGCCGCCGGCGGAATCGCCCTGATGGCCACGGGGGGCTCGCGCGCCATGCATGTCCACGTTCTCGGTATCTGCGGCACCTTCATGGGCGGCGTCGCCCAGCTCGCCGCGGCCCGCGGCGACCGCGTAACCGGCGCCGATGCAGGCGTTTATCCGCCCATGAGCGACCAGCTCGCCGCCGCCGGTATCGCGCTCACCGAGGGCTGGGATCCGGCCCAGCTCGATCCCGCGCCCGATCTGGTCGTCATCGGCAACGCGCTCGCGCGCGGCAACCCGGCGGTGGAGGCCGTGCTCGACCGCGGCCTGCCGTACACATCGGGGCCGGCCTGGCTGCGCGAGCAGGTGCTGCGCGGGCGCCATGTCATCGCGCTGGCCGGTACCCATGGCAAGACCACGAGCGCGAGCATGGTGGCCCATATCCTCGTGGTGCTGGGCCGCGACCCGGGTTACCTGATCGGTGGTGTACCCGAGGACCCGCCCGCCGGCCAGCCGCAGGGCCTGGGGCGATCGGCCCGCGCCGGCACCGGCGAGGCCTTCGTCATCGAAGCGGACGAATACGACAGCGCCTTCTTCGACAAGCGTTCCAAGTTCGTCCACTACGCGCCCCGGACGCTCGTGCTGAACAATCTCGAGTTCGACCATGCGGATATCTTCGACGATCTCACCGCGATCCAGCGTCAATTCCACCACCTGGTGCGCACGGTCCCGGGCGCCGGCCGAATCGTGAGCAACGGGGGCGAGCCGGCGCTGGAGGACATGCTGATCATGGGGTGCTGGACGCCGATCGAGCGCTTCGGGCCGGTCGGGGGCAGGCCCGACTGGTGGGCCGAAGATGTCGCCGCCGACGGCAGCGTATTCACCGTGAGC
Source organism: uncultured Ectothiorhodospiraceae bacterium (assembly GCA_964625925.1). Classification (GTDB taxonomy): domain Bacteria; phylum Pseudomonadota; class Gammaproteobacteria; order XJ16; family Halofilaceae; genus Halofilum. The sequence continues at coordinate 27,378 of CAZVBX010000030.1, forward strand.
GGGCCGGGCCGTGCGCACGGCCGGGTCGCCTGGGGGCTGATCGGTGCGCACAACGTGAGCAACGCGCTGGCCGCTGTCGCCGCCGCACATCACGTGGGCGTCCCGGTCACCGAGGCGTGTGCCGCGCTATCGAGCTTCCAGGGGGTGCGCCGGCGTCTGCAGGAACGTGGCCAGCCGCGCGGCATCACCGTCTACGACGACTTCGCCCACCATCCCACCGCGGTGGCGACCACGCTCGCCGGCCTGCGGGCGCGGGTCGGAGGCGGACGCATCGTCGCCGCGCTCGACCTCGCCTCGCGCTCGATGCGCATGGGCGTGCACGGCGCGGCGTTGGCCCAGGCGCTGAGCGACGCCGATCGCGTGCTGCTGCACGCCGGCGGTGAGCTCGAGTGGGACCCGCAGACGGTGGTCGAGGCGCTGGACGGCCGGGCAAGCGTGTTCGGTCAGGCGGACGCGCTGGCCGATACGGTCACCGCCGAGGCGCGCCCCGGCGACCATGTGGTCCTGATGAGCAACGGCGGTTTTGGCGGCTTGCCGCAGGGCCTGGTCGAGCGGCTGGCCGCCGCCGGGGAGGGAGAGTGAGCACCGGCCCGCGTATCGCCCTGGCCATCACGGGCGCTTCCGGCGCGCAGTACGCCCTGCGCTTGCTGGAAGTCCTGCTGGAAGCCGGTTGCCACGTCGATCTGCTGATCTCCAAGCCGGGCCGCGTGGTCATCGGCATGGAGACCGAGCTCGAGCTGCCCGGACGCGCCGCTGACATGCAGCGCTTCTTCGCCCAGCGCCATGCCGATGCACCGGGCACGCTGGATGTGCTGGGCATGGACCAGTGGACCGCCGCCATCGCCTCGGGCTCCGGCGCGCCCGACGCCATGGTCATCTGCCCCTGCACCACCGGTACGCTGGCCGCGGTCGCCGCCGGCCATTGCAACAGCCTGCTCGAGCGCGCCGCCGACGTGGTGCTCAAGGAGCGCCGCAAGCTGGTCCTGCTGCCGCGCGAGATGCCACTGTCGGAGATCCATCTGGAGAACATGCTGGGCCTCGCGCGCATGGGTGCGGTCATCATGCCGCCGAATCCGGGCTTCTATAATCGCCCCGAAACGGTCGCGGAGCTGATCGACTTCGTGGTCGCACGCGTGCTCGACCATCTGGACGTACAGCACCGCTTGATGCCCCGCTGGGGCTTGGACGACCGCGGATGACCGATGAGGCCAACGGCGGCGCGCCGCTCAAGCGCCTGCCGCTGTTCCCGCTGAGCAATATCGTCCTCCCCGGCGGCCGCCTGCCGCTGCGGCTGTTCGAGCCGCGCTACCTCGATATGGTGAGCGAGTGCCTGCGGCACGAAACGGGCTTCGGCATCTGCCTGATCCGCCAAGGTGGCGAGACCGGCGAGGCCGCATTGCCCTACGGCACCGGCACGGAGGTGCGCATCGTCGACTGGGACCGCCAGTCCGACGGCCTGCTCGGCATCACGGTCGAGGGCCAGCAGAAGGTGCAGGTGCATGACCTCGACGTCGAGGCCAACCGGCTGCTCGTCGGCCGGGTGACGCGCCTGCCGCCCGAGCCGGCTGAGCCGGTGCCGCCGGAATGCGCCATGCTGGTCGACATCCTGCGTCAGACGCTGGGCCAGCTCGATGCCTATGTCCACTACGACGCGCCTCAATGGGACGACGCGTCCTGGGTCGGCAGCCGCCTGACCGAGGTCGTCCCGCTCCCGCCCCGCATCCGCCAATACCTCGTCGAGCTCGACAACCCCACCGCCCGCCTGCACGAGCTGCGCCACGCGTTGAAGTAGAAGAACCACGGATGAGCACGGATATACACGGATATACACGGATATACACGGATATACACGGATGAGGTGGGCAGGCAGCGCCTGGATGGAGCTTCGCTGAAACGCATGGGGCGGCGATCGGCAAAACGGGACGCACTCAATGGACGCCCGATGAACACCAAATCAGGGCAAGCGCCCCGGTAGGCGCGCTTGCCTTGCTCCGCTCCGCCTCATCCGTGTGTATCCGTGTTCATCCGTGGTTCCAAAAAACGAAAAAGGCCGCGCCCAACGGACGCGGCCTTTTCGGGAGGGCGGCGGAGCGCCCCGGTCAGTCTTCGAGGAAGCTGCGGAGCTGCTCGGAGCGGCTGGGGTGGCGCAGCTTGCGCAGAGCCTTGGCCTCGATCTGGCGGATGCGCTCGCGCGTGACGTCGAACTGCTTGCCGA
>CAZVBX010000031.1:0-28920 GCA_964625925.1 uncultured Ectothiorhodospiraceae bacterium
TCCAACCGACCCCCTTATGATCCCATTCACCGGGGTTTCTCGGACAGACTCCTAGCTGGGGACCGGGTGAAAGAACCACGGATGTACACGGATAAATAATGGGCGGTGGCGGGCCCATATAGAGCTTCTAGAGCTTCGCTATAGCGTCCGCGCCGGGGAACGCTGGAGGCATTCATCACAGATGAACATAGATCGACCAAGAGGTCAGATATAAGGTCCTTATCTGTGTTGGTCTTTGACGGCTTCTGCGGCGCGGACGGCACAGCGAAGCTCCGACACGCTCGCGTTCTCCACGCGGCAGCAATCCGTGTTCATCCGTGGTTCTTTAATGCCGTAGCTGCTTGCGCAATTCGGCGAGTGAGAGCGTGTTGAGGATGCGGTCGGGGGTGGCGGCGGCGCGGCGGGCCTGGTCGACGCCGTAGGTGACGAGGTTCAAGTGGCTGGTGCGGTGCGCGTCGGTGTTGATGGTGAGGCGGCAGCCGCGCTCCAGGGCCAGGCGGGCGTGGGTGTCCTTGAGATCGAGGCGCTTGGGCTGGGCATTGATTTCGAGCGCGATGCCGCGCTCGGCGGCGGCGTCGATGCAGCGCTCAAGATCGATGTCGATGGGATCGCGCTTGGGGAGGTTTCGCGCCGTCGGGTGACCCCAGATCATGAAATAGGGATTGTCCATCGCATGCAGGATGCGCTGGGTCTGCTGCTCGCGCGTCAGGCGCAGGTTGTAGTGCGTCGAACAGACCACGACATCGAGCCGCGTGAGCACCTCGTCGGGCAGGTCGAGCTGGCCGTCCTCGAGGATGTCGACCTCGCAGCCCTTGAGTAGCGTCAGTCCGTCCAGGCGGGTGTTCAGGGCGTCGATCGCCTCGGTCTGTTCGGCCAGGCGCCGCGCGTTCAATCCATTGGCGACCTGTACCCGCGGACCGTGGTCGGTGATCGCCAGGTATTCGTAGCCGCGCGCCTGGGCCGCCGCGGCCATGTCCTCCAGTGAATCGCGGCCGTCGCTCCAGGTGGTGTGCCCGTGCAGATTGCCGCGGATCTCGGCGACGGTGATCAGCCGGGGGAGCGCATCATGCTCGGCGGCCTCGATCTCGCCGGTGGCCTCGCGCAGCTCGGGCGGGACCCAGGCGAGGTCCAGCTGCGCGTAGATCGCAGCCTCGTCGGCCCCGGCCACGGGCGTGTCGCCGTCGAACAATCCATATTCATTGAGTTTGAGGCCGCGATCGACCGCGCGCTGGCGCAAGGCGATGTTGTGCTCGCGCGAGCCAGTGAAATAGAGCAGGGCGGCGCCGTAGCTCTCCGGGGCCACGGCGCGCACGTCGACCTGCAGATCGCCGCCGAGCCGGATCGATGAACGCGTGCGCCCGCGCGAGATGATCTCGTCGAGATCGCGGTAGTCGAGCAGCCGGTCCATCAGGGCGTCGCCATCGGCGCAGGCGACCACGATGTCGAGATCGCCCACCGTCTCGCGCCGGCGTCGATAGCTGCCGGCGACCTCGATGGTCGATACGCCGGGCGCCGCGGCCAGCCATTCGCGCAGCGGCTCGGCGAAACCCTGCGCCGCGTCGATGCGCGTCCGCCGGGCGCCCGCGTTCTTCAAGCGTTCGATGCCCTCGATCAATGCCTGCTCCTTCTTGCCGCCGAAACCCGGCAATGCGCGTACCTCACCGTCCCGCGCCACGCGCTCGAGCTCGTATAAGGTCTGGATCTCGAACCGCTGATAGAGCAGTTTGATGCCTTTGGGCCCGAGGCCCTGGATCTGCATCAAATCGGACAACTCCGGCGGCATGCGGCGGGCGATCTCGTCCAGGGCGGGCAGGCGCCCGCTCTCGACCAGCGTGGCAATCTTGTCGGCGATCTCGCGGCCGATGCCCGGATAGCCGGTCAGGTCGGCGCCTTGCGCGACCAGCTCGGATACGCGCGGAGACAGTTCGGCGATGGTATGGGCGGCGTTGCGGTAGGCACGAACCCGGAACGGGTTTCCGCCTTCGATCTCGAGCAGATCGGCCAGGCGCGAGAACCGCTCTGCAATATCCTGGTTCTGCATCCCCATGAGCTACGGTGTCCTTGCACGATTGTCGCGGGTTCCGCCGCCCCGGCGCGCGCCCGAACGGTCCCGGCGGGGCTCGGAAACGACGCTGGGTGTTCCGCTTGCGCCGGCATTCTTGATTGCTTCCGGATCCGGCCCGATTTTACCCCGAGAAACCCTCGGACAGCGCACGCGCGCGACGCAAAGTTGGGTCTGCCGCTGGCGGTTCGTCGCACGCACGGGTGCGCGCGGCGGGGGCGTCCTCGGCCGATGACTTCCGGCAGCGCTCGTCGGGGATCGTGCTGGCCATGGGGTGGACCAGCGGCTCCTACGGGCCGTCGCCGCGGCGGGTCGTGCGGTAGTGTTCGACAGGAGGCGGTGTGGCCGGTTGCCGCAACGCCCCGGTTCCGGGGCCGCGCTAGTGCTAGGCCCTAGGCGACGCCGGAGGTGTTCGGTGCTGGCGCTTCGTCGGGTTGAATCCATTTCGCGAGGCCGCCGACATCGTCGAGATCCAGCAGCCCCATGACACCGTCGACTACCTGCCGCTGGCGCTCCGCGCCCAGGAGGCCGTCGGTGCAAGCCCGAAACTTTTCCTTCACCTCGTCATCGCTCATCGGCAGTGCCGGACCGCCGCGGTAGCGCTCATCCGCCCATTGGGTGAAGGTGCGGCCGTCTCGGGTGGTCAGTTCGATCCGCGAGCGAATGCGGTCGAAGCCTTGCGCCTCGATCTCGGGATCGAGGTGTGTGGCGATCCGCTTCTGCATCTCCTGCATCTCGGGCGAGCCGACGCACTCGTCCGTGAACTCGCGGCGGCCAGCCCTTCGATATAGCACGATCATGCCCAGTAGCGCTGCCATCGAGAACTTTGCCTGCAGGTGGTTCGTCGCCACCTCGTAGCGGATCGGCTCCAGGATGTTGCTACCAGCGTGGAAAGTGATCCGCTCCACTTGGTCCGGCTCGATATCCTGCTCGGTCACGAGCTTCAGCATGGCGTCCATGGATTGGTGCGTCACGATGCCGGAGGGGTAGGGCTTGATGCTCACGCCAGGGGATACGATCGACAGCGGATTTGCGAAGCCCTCCGTCGCCTTGCCTTCGCCGAGGCCGCCGCCCATGACCTGGAAGTAACCCCAGGGGCCGTCGAGCGCGGTGGGATCGGCGGTGAATCCACGCGCCGCGAGCAGCGCGGCGGTGACGCCGTTCTCGGCCGCGCGGCCGACGTGCAGAGGCTTGGTCATCGTGCCGAAGTTGCAGCGGATACCGGCGGAGAAACTAGCCGCCATGCCGAGTGCGTGACGCAGGTGCTCGCCATCGAGTTCGAGCAGCTTCGCGGCCGCAACGGCTGCAGCGAAGGTGCCGACGTTACCGCTCGAATGGTGCCCCCGCCGGTAATGGTCCGGCTTCAACCACTCCGAGATCTTGCATTCCACCTCGAAGCCCGCCTGGAACGCGGTCATGAACCGCCGGCCGTCTACGCCGCCGAGACGCTGGGCCATGGCCAGGGCGCCGGTCAGCGCCGGCACCGAAGGATGGGTGAGCAGACCGTAGACATGCTCGGGGTCGTGTGAGACCTGGCTGTCGTCCCAATCGTGCGCGTGGCCGGCGGTGCCGAGCACCCGCGCGGCCAGGGCCGCTGGCACGCCGCGGCCGCCGTCGCCGAGCAGGCATGCCTCCTCGGCCCCGCCCTGTTCGCGGGCTTGCTGGGCGAGGATGCGGACCGACTCCTCCGTGGTCCCGGCTACGTAGAGGCCCAGGCAATCGACGATGCAGCGCAATCCGATGTGGACGGCTTCATCCGGCAGTGAGGCGAACGTCGTGCGCTCGACGAAGTCGACGGCCTGATCGGTGATGTTCTGTGTCGTCGACATCCATGACCTTCCAGGTGAAACCGAACACCGTAACGGTTGCACGCGCGGCAGTGCCTTGCGGGCGGTACGCTACGGGCGCACGATAGCGGCGTCCTCGGTCATGCGTCAACTGTTGACAGTTTGCGAGCATGCGCTACCCTGCGCGCCCGAACGCATGCCGCGCCCGGGGTCGGCGCGCGCTCGAACCATGCGAGCCTGAAAGCGGTAGGAGCGGAAACCGGATGACCAGTCAGATCGAGCACTTCACGCCGGACATCGATTCCAACTACGCGGAGGGACTGACGCGGGAAGTCGCCGGGTTCATCCTGCAGACGCCTCACTCGGCGCTTTCGCAGGACCTCTTGGATCGCGGTCGCAAGTCCATCCTCGACGGCTTCGGGCTGGCGCTTTCCGGATCGGTCGCGGCCAGCGGAAAGATTACGCAGGGCTATTTGACGGATCAGGGGCTGTCGGGTGGCGCCACGGTCATCGGGACGCGCATGAAAGTCCCCGAACGGTTCGCCGCGTTCGCCAATGGTGTCGGGATCCATGCCGACGACTACGATGATACCCAGCTGGCGACACATCAGGATCGCGTCTACGGGCTCCTGACGCATCCGACGGCGCCTTGCCTCCCCGCGGCCCTGGCGATTGCCGAAGTCAACGGGCTTTCGGGTAAGGACCTGATGCTAGCCTATCACGTCGGCGTCGAGGTGGAATGCAAGATCGCCGAGGCGATCTCGCCGCGGCACTACCAGCACGGCTTCCACGCGACCGCCACCTGCGGGACGTTCGCCGCGGCGTCCGCGGCCGCGCGCCTGCTCGGGCTCGATCTGGAGACCACGTTGCGGGCGCTCGGCATGGCCGCGTCGCAGTCCGGCGGGCTGCGCGAGAACTTCGGCACCATGACCAAGCCGTTCCACGCCGGCAGGGCTGCGGAAGCCGGCGTCGTCGCCGGCGACTTTGCGCGTGCCGGCTGGACCGCCACGGATCGGATCCTCGAATCGCCGCGCGGCTTCTTCCAGGCCCACGGCGGCGGGTTCCTGCTCGAGGCCATCCACGAGAAGCTCGGCAGTCCGTGGACCTTTGTCGATCCCGGGATCTCCATCAAGCCACATCCGTCGGGATCGCTGACGCATCCCGGCATGACCAAGATGCTCGAACTGCTGGATGAGCATGATGTGCGGCCGGAGCAGATCGAACGGATCGACGTCGGAACGAACCACAACATGCCGAACGCGCTGATCCACCATCAACCGAGCACGGAGCTCCAGGCCAAGTTCTCCATGGAGTTCTGCATGGCAATCCTCGTGCTCGAACGTCGTGGCGGCCTCCCCGAATTCACCGACGACGTGGTGAATCGGCAGGATGTCCAGGAGATGATCGCGCGGGTCAATTTCGACGTGCATCCGGAGGCCGAGGCGGCCGGCTACGATAAGATGACGACCATCATCGACATCCAATTGCGGGATGGGCGCACGCTGAGCGGCCGCGCGGACTTCGGCAAGGGCAGTCCGGCCAATCCGATGAGCTACGAGGAGGTGGCCGACAAGTTCCGCGGCTGCGCCGAGTTCGCGCACTGGGATTCCGGTAAGACCGAAGAGATCATCGACGCCGTGCGCCACATGGAGACGCTCGGCAGCGTGCGCGACCTCACACCGCTACTGGCGCTCTGAACAAGATAACGGCGCTGGCGGCGCCGCTTCGCGCCACCAATGGCCGGGAGAGCACGATGAGCTGGTCGATCGATCTATCAGGCGAAGTCGCCCTCGTCACCGGCGGCACCCGGAACATCGGACTGGCGACCGCGCGGGCGCTCGGTGCGGCGGGGGCCGGCGTATGCCTGGTGGGGCGCAGCGACGAAGAAGCGCTAGCCGCTGGAATCGCGGAGCTGGTGGGTGCAGGCGTTGCGGCTACCGGCTTGCTGGTGGACGTGGGGCAAGCCGACGGCGTCGCCGCGATGTTCGATCACGCGGAAACGAGCCTGGGCCCGGTCAGTATCCTGGTGAACGCGGGGGCGAATCGGCCCCATCAGCCGCTTCTGGAGATCACTCCCGAGGATTGGCAACGCGTGATCGATACGATTCTGACCGCCTCGTTCCTGGGAGCGCAGGAACTCTTCCGCCGACTGCCGGAGCAACGCAAAGGGGCGGTGGTCAACGTCGGCGGCTTGAGCGCCCATCGGCCATCCGCCGATCGGCCGCACGTCATTGCGGCCAAGGCGGGGGTCGTCGGGCTCACCCGCGCCTTGGCCGAGGAAGGCAGCGGCCGGATCCGCGTGAACTGCGTGGTGCCGGGCGTGATCGCGACGGAGCGCAGGGCCGGTCAGGCGGCGCCCGGATTCGGTAAGGACACGGACGGGCGCGCGAAGGGTACTGCCGAGGATGTCGCGCGCGCCGTCGTCCCCCTGGCGGTACCGCAGGACAGCTTCACGACCGGTCAGACGTTGCACGTCAACGGCGGCCGGTACATGCCCTAGGGTCTGTTCAGCCATGATTCACGCGTGCGAGGCGGTCAGGCAGCGTCCAGAACAAGGCGCAAGAAGCGTGGTTGGCTCACCGCCAACGAGTGACGAGCAACGCCGGGCTGGGCGCTGCGTGGCTGCTTCCTTTCGCGTTGGGCCGCAAAGCCGCCCCGGCGGCGTTGCGCGCCTCGTACGGATGGTCGGCCTGCACTGCGGCGCGCGCCTTGCCGGCTACGGGTTCGCGGCACAACGCACGCGGGAATCGTTTGTGAGCGGGGCCTAATGCCGACGCATATCGGCCCCGCCGTCCGCTGGACTGCGGTCGCGTTGCTCGGTGGGTTCGCCGGTTGGCTCGGAAACCGGGCGGGCATGCCCCTGCCCTGGATTCTCGGGCCCCTGGTGGTTGCCGCTGCCGCGGCACTCTCCGGTCAGGGTGCCCGCGAGTCGGGCAAGGTCCGCCGTGCGGCGCAGGTCGTCATCGGCACGGCCATCGGGCACAGCTTCTCGGCGTCGGTGCTCGCCGCGCTGCTGCCGCTGGTCCCGCTGATGGCGGCGCTGGCGGTCTGGTCGGTCGCGGTCGCGGCGGCCTGCTCGCTTCTGCTCGTGCGCTGGACGCACCTCGATCCGAAATCAGCGCTGCTGGCGAACCTGCCGGGCGGCGTCGCGGAGATGGCGTTCCTCGCGGAAGACGCGGGCAAGACCACGAGTCCCGCCATCGCCCTGATACAGACGCTGCGCGTGGCGTCGATGGTGCTGATCATCCCGCCGCTCATGGCCTTGATCCTCGGTCCCGCGGGGGCGGGCGCGTCGCTCAGCCTCGGCGAGGCCAGTATCGGTGCAGGTACCGCGGTGGTGCTGGCGGCCGGCGGCGCTGCGGGCTGGTTGCTTCAGCGGATCGGCGCGAGCAACCCGTTCATCATCGGTGCGCTTCTCGTTTCCGTGCTGGACACCGCCACCGGCTTGCTCGGGGCGACCGTCTCCGAGCCCATCCTGATCCTTGGCCAGATCGTGATCGGGCTGTCGCTCGGTTCCCGGTTCCGGTGGGAGGACATGCGGCGCCTGCCCCGGGTCGCGGCGACCGGCCTGGGGGTATCGCTGGCGACCTCCGCGGTGACCATCGCCAGCGCCCTGGCGATGGCGGGCGCCGCCGGGCTCGACCCGCGCAACATGGTGCTGGCCGGGGCGCCTGGCGGGATGGCCGAGATGGTCCTTACCGCCAGTGCGCTGGGGCTCTCCGTTCCGCTGGTCGCCTGCTTTCAGATCGTCCGCATTCTGGTCGTGAATTCGTTCGCCGGCGCGGTGGCGGCGGGCTGGGAACGCCTTTGCGCGCGGTTCGAGAGGAACCTGCCCGAGGAATTGTAAGTCGCTGCGGGGGCCACGTGGCCGCGTTCGGCCGCCCGTCGTGCGGAGGCTGCCAGCTCAGGCCTTGAGTTCCGCGAGGACGCGATCGGTGAACCGGGCCGTACCGGTGTGGCCGCCGAGATCGGGCGGCAACACCTCGCCTTCGGCGGTGACCGCCTCGAGCGCCCCCAGAAGGTCGGCGGCCGCGGTGGCCTCGCCGAGGTGATCGAGCATCATCGCCGCCGTCCACAGAATTGCGATGGGGTTCGCGACGCCCTGGCCGGCGATGTCCGGTGCCGACCCATGCACCGGCTCGAACATGGAGGGGAACGCGCCTTCGGGGTTGATGTTGGCGGACGGCGCGATCCCGATACCGCCGGCGATCGCCGGACCGAGGTCGGACAGGATGTCGCCGAAGAGGTTGCTCCCGACGACCACGTCGAACCAGTCCGGATGATTGACGAAGTGGGAGGTCAGGATGTCGATGTGGTACTGGTCGACGCTGACCTGCGGATAGCGCCCTGCCGCTTCGGCGACGGCCTCGTCCCAGAAGGGCATGGTGTGCTTGATGCCGTTGGACTTGGTCGCCGATGTCAGCTTCCTGCGTGGGCGCGAGCGCGCAGTCCGAAAGGCGTAGTCGAGGATACGGTCCGTCCCGCGCTTGGTGAACACGGAGGACTGGATCACCATGGCGTCATCGCTGCCGTCGTAGAGGCGGCCGCCGACATCCGAGTATTCGCCCTCGTTGTTCTCGCGCACGACGATGAAGTCGATGTCCTCGGGGGCGCGGTCGCGAAGGGGCGTTCGAAGCCCCTTCAGGAGCCGCACCGGCCGAACGTTCGCATATTGCCGGAAGGCCCTTCGAATCGGGATCAGTAGCCCCCAGAGCGATACGTGGTCGGGCACGCCGGGATACCCGACGGCCCCCAGCAGCAGTGCGTCGAATGACTGGAGTTCTTCGAGCCCGCCTTCGGGCATCATCCGTCCATGCTCGGCGTAGGCTGCGCAGGAGTAGGGGAACGACGTGAAGTCGAACGTGAGCCCCGCCTGCCGGCCCATGTGCTCGAGGACGCGAACCGCCTCCGGCACCAGTTCCTGGCCGACGCCGTCTCCGGGAATCAGGGCAATGCGGTGAGCCATGGTCTGCGGAGCCTCCAACGCACGAAAACATGGTGGCCTCGGCTGCTGGCCGAGGAGCCGAGCACGGGATGCTATGCGGCCCCGAGTGGATCGTCAATCGTCGACAGTTGGCAACCCGTTGGGAAGCATCCTGCCCCGCGGGGACAGGGGATGTCCCGCCGCGCATCGGACCACGCCGGGCTCGGCACGTAGTAAAGGAACAGGGCGCCTCTGTCAGCCCCTGTTAGTGTGGCAGTGGGGTCGAGTCTCCGCCGGCGTATTGAGATTCACTGCGGTGGGCGCGTGGGACGGACGATTGTGTCGGGAAGCTACGGCGCTGACCCGCCGCTCGGCCCGCGCTGCGCGGTCCGTAAATTGTTGACAGAGCTTAGATTCGCCCACCATCATGAGCTTGAGGCCCTTGACGAGTCGTACAGCCCCGCGGCGATAGGCGTTGCGGCGCCTCGTTCGCATGCGGGACCGACTTGCTGGGCGAAGAGAACGGTCACTGGCAGCACGGTTGGGGAATAGAAAACGCATGGCGAAGATCCAGGTTCAGGGACTTTCATCGGGGGTGCGCTCCGAGATCGAGCAGATGATCGCCCGGGGCGAACTGCAGATGGGCGACCGCATCAACGAAGTCGCGCTCGCGGACAGCTTCGGCGTTAGTCGTGGTCCGATCCGCGAGGCCTGCCGAGGCTTGGCGGAAAGCGGAATTGTGACGGTCGTTCCGAACCGCGGCGCATTCGTGCGCGAAATCAGCGTAGAGCAGGCGCGGCAACTGTATGAGATGCGAGCGGGTGTCTTCGGCTACTCCGGATACCTGCTGGCGAGCAGCCCTGATGCGGAACTGACCGGGCGCCTCGTGGAGCTCGCCGACGCGATGGAGGTCGCGGCGGACGAGGGTAGCGTCGAGGACTACTATCCCATGAACCTGCGGTTCCACCGCACGATCGTGGAGGCGACGGGAAACCCCGAGCTGGTCAGGACTTACCAGAGCATGGTCGATCAGCTACACCTGTTCCGCGCGTCCAGCCTCGTGCAGCCAGGAGGACTCAAGCAGTCCAACCGTGAGCATCGCGAGATCATCGACGGAATTGCCTGTGGGCGGCCGCTGATCGCGTTCGAGGCACTCCATGCGCACGTCGTGGGCGGCATGCGGCGCATGCTGGCGGATCCTGCCCACGGCAGCAGCCAATCGAGCGGCGCGGATGCGACTGGAGGATAGCGCAGGGCGTCCTCGATGTTTCTGTCGACAGTTGACAGCCCGAGCACCCGGTCGCAGGATGGCCCGTAAGGACGAGCTGAAGGGGTGCCCAGAATCATCCCTCAAAGAGCATCGGACGCAGGTTCCGAGAAAAAGTCCGCATTGGGAGGAGGCCAATCGACATGACTTCATCTGTACACAGCATGATCGCTCGCTGGCGCATGGGCTTGATCACAGCCGCGGCGCTACTGGCGCTGCCGGTTGGGGCCGCGGCTCAGGGGGCCTGCAGCGCAGAGGAATGGCCCTGTAACACGATCCAGGTCACGTCCCACGCGTCCGCTGGCGGCGGTACTGACACGACCATCCGCATGTGGCTGGACGCGGCCCGCGAGCAAGTCGACGAAAGCATGCGCGTCGTCTACAAGCAGGGCGGCGGGGCGCGGGCGGCACACGAGTATCTACTCAACCGCGGCCCGGATGGCCACACGATCTTCGCGTTCACCCAGACACATCTTTATACGGTCGCGCGCGGTAATTCGCCTACTAGTCTGGAGCAGATGCAAGGCGTCGCCCGGGCAATGGACGACCCGTCGATCATCGTCGTCCGTGCGAACAGCCCGTACGAGAACTACGAGGAATTCGTCGCGGCGGCCGAGGAAGAGCCGATGACCTTCGGCGTCGCCCAGGTAGGCGGCACCGAGCACATCGGGATCTCTCGCTGGGCGGAGGCAAGCGGTGCACAAGTCCGTGTCGTACCGTTCGGCGGCGGCGGCGACATGATCACCTCGCTCCGGTCGGGCGCCGTAGAGGCCTCCGTCGCGAACTTCAGTGAAGCCCTCAGTCTGGTGCAAGAAGGCGAGCTTCGCGCCCTTGCGCTGCTGTACCCGGAAAGGTTGTCCGATCTCCCGGACGTGCCGTCCGTCTACGAGCACGGTCACGAGATCAGCGTGACGACGACGCGTGGCTACTATGTCCACGCCGAGACCGACCCGGAAATCGTGGACAAGATCGAATCGATGGTCCTGGCCGCGATGGACGGCGAGCGCTTCCGCGACTATCTGCGGACCAACGGTCTGGATCCCGAGATGAACATCGCGGGCGCGGACACCTGGGACAGCCAGATGACCCAGCAGTACCAAGTCGCGCTCGACGCGCTGCGCAAGCTCGACATGACCGACCGCTGAGCCCATCTCGCCTGCGCGCGGACTCCGGTCGATCAGAATGAGCGAGAGGCGGACAATCACAACCACGGGGGATGCGGCGCATGACGGCGCCGCATCCCCGCGGGTGCACCTCCTGGACGTCTACGTCGCGGGCGTCGTGCTCGCTATCTGCGGGGCGCTCTACCTGCGGACGTTCTGGTTCGACTCCGTCCCGTCCTCGTTGGCGCAGAACGTCCAGCCCGCGGTCTTTCCGCGCCTCGTGCTGGCCGTGACCGCGGTACTCGCGCTGTTGCTGCCGTTCGAGCACTACCGGCAGCTGCGCCGGGGGATCGACCTCGACGAAGAGCGTCGCAGCCGGCCGCCGGCGGTGGTTTTCGTCACCGCCGCCGCGTTGGTTCTGTTTGTCGGCGTCATGCCCTGGCTGGGGACCTTCGCCGGTCTACTGCTGATTTCGGGCCTTTTGCCGCTTCTTTGGGGCGAGCGACGGTGGCGCATCCTTGTCCCTTACGCACTGATCTTCCCCACCGCCGTGATCTGGCTGTTTTCGCAGGTGCTGCGGGTAACTTTCCTGCCCGGGATCTTCGGATACGTGTTCGGTGGCTAGGAGCTGCCCGAGTGGCGATCTGCCGCGACCGCGACGCAGGGAGTGCCGACCGAGTCGCTTCGAGCAATCATCGCTCACATGATTACCCTCGCAGAGAGACCCGTGGACCTGAACTGCTGCGCGGTCGCGGTCGAGTCTAGGGAAACACACGCCTTTAGGAGGACGCTCCGTTGAACGTGGAAGCGATTCTCACCGGTTTCAACTTGATCATGGCCCCGAGCAGCCTCGCGCTAATCCTGCTGTCGGTACTGATCGGCGTAGTGATCGGCGCTTTGCCGGGACTGAGTTCGACCATGGCAGTCGCCCTGCTGTTGCCGTTCACGCTCGAAATGGAGCCGGTCGTGGCTATCGCGATGATGGCAGCGCTCTATTGTGCGGGAACCTTCGGCGGTTCGATCACCGCGATCCTGATCAATGCCCCGGGGGCGCCCCCGGCGGTGGCGACCGCTCTTGACGGCTATGCGCTGGCGCAGCGTGGCGAAGCGGGCAAGGCGCTCGGCGTCGCTGCGGTATCCAGCGTCTGCGGCGGGATGATCAGCCTCGTGATCTTCATCATCGCCGCGCCGCTACTGGCGCAGGTGGCCCTGAGCTTCCGGCCTCTGGAGTATTTCGCGCTGACCCTATTCGGCCTGTCCATGCTCGCGGTCGTCAGCGGCAAATCCGCGCCACGCAACCTAATTGCCGGGATGTTCGGCGTGATGGTCAGCACGATCGGTATTCATCTGGTCACCGGAGTGGAGCGCTTCACCTTCGGTACCGCGGTCCTCTACGACGGAATCGACTTCATTCCGGTGCTGATCGGTGTATTCGCGATCGCCGAGCTGTTGAAACAGTCGCAACTCGGCGACGCGGCGATGGAGCGGATCAAGAAGGTGGCGATCAAGCTGCCCAACCGGGCGGACTTCAAGCGGATGTGGACTACCATCCTGCGGTCTTCGGGCATCGGGACGCTGGTCGGCATTCTGCCAGCCGAGGGGACGACCGTAGCGGCGATCATGGGCTACAACGAAGCCAAGCGCTGGTCCAAGCGTCCGGAGGAGTTCGGAAAAGGTTCCACGGAGGGAATCGCCGGGGCCGAAGCCGCCAACAATGCGGGGACGAGCGGTGCCATGGTCCCCACATTGGCGCTCGGTATTCCCGGGAGCGGCACCACCGCAGTCATCCTCGCCGCGCTCATCATGCACGGCTTCCGTCCCGGGCCGTTCCTGATGCGCGAAACCCCAGAGATCCTCTATGCGATCTTCATTGCGATGCTCGTCGCGAATATCGCATTCCTCATCATCGGGCTCGCTGGCGCCAAGGTATTCTCGATGATCACCCTGATTCCGCGGACCTTCCTGTGGCCGTCTGTCTTCTGCTTTTCGGTCGTTGGCGCCTATGCGTACCAGCAGCAGATGTTCGATGTCTGGGTCATGCTGATCGCTGGACTAGTCGGATTTGTCGGATTACGCCACGGTTTTGGACCCGCCCCATTCGTCATGGGATTGGTGCTGGGGAGCCTGCTAGAGGAGAACTGGTCGCAGGCCATGCTCATCTTTGACAGCAATTGGTCACTCTTCCTGCACAGCTGGATTGCGAACGCCTTCTTCGCGCTCACTGCGCTCAGCCTTGCCACTCCCTTGGTCGGTCCGTGGCTCAGGTCGAAATGGCGCGCCTACGCCCGACCGACTGCCTAGGGATCTGTTAGGGAAGGTCTGCTCAAATCAGAGCCTCCCCCGGCACATGGATGTGCCGTCATTTTCAACGCCGAGCAGCGCACTTTCCAGCGCGGACGGGCGGAACTCGGGCCACGCTAGCCTGCGATGTAATGCTGCAGCGCCTCGGTCTCCTGTTCGAGTTCCTGCATCCGGGCGTTGACCACGTCGCCGATCGAGATGATCCCGTTGAGGCGGCCATCGTCGATCACGGGCACGTGGCGAAAGCGTCCGGCGGTCATCTGGCGCATGACGTCGTTGACGTGGTCGCCGCTGCTGCAGACCGTGACCTCGGTGGTCATCAGGTCGCCCGCAGTGAGATTGCTCAGGTTGCCGCCGTGAGCGACCAGGGCATGGACGATGTCGCGCTCGGAGATGATGCCGGCGATCTGGTCGTCGCCGCTCATGACGAGCATCGCACCGATGCCGCGCTGCTGGAGCTGCTCCGCGATTTCCAGGACGGGGCGCTCCGCCGATACCGTCGCCACCTCGTCGCCCTTGTTCTGCAGAATCCGCGATACCTTCATGCCCATTCTCCCCGTGCCGTCGGAGCGCGCCGCGCCACGCCGTCCGATCGATGCCTTGGGCGCGCCGAATCCGCTGCACGCACTCGTTGTGGTCCTGCATCGAGCCGCATCCGTGGCCGATCCGCTCCATGGCTCTACCTTAGCGCGCGCCGCGCGCGGACGCGATAGTTCAGCCCCCGATATAGGACATCTCGACCTTGGGCTGCAGCACGGTCTCGTCGGAGCGTAGCTCGGAGTAACGGTCGGCGCGCTGACCCCAGATGCCGGCGATCTCTTCTTCCAGGCGGGCGTCGTCGGCGCCGCTGCGCAGCAGCCCGCGCAGGTCGTAGCCGACCCCGGCAAACAGGCAGGTATAGAGCGACCCCTCGGCCGACAGCCGGGCGCGGGTGCAGCCGCGGCAGAACGGCTGCGTCACCGAGGCGATGATGCCGATCTCGCCGGTGCCGTCGCGATAGCGCCAGCGGTCGGCGACTTCGCCGAAGTAGTTCGGGTCCGCTGGCTCGATCGGCCACACGGCGTCGATGCGGTCCCGGATCTCGCGGGCGGAGACCACGTCGTCCAGGCGCCAGCCGTTGGTGGTGCCGACGTCCATGAATTCGATGAAGCGCAGGATGTGGCCGCTGCCGCGGAAATAGCCGGCCATGGGCAGGATCTGGTCCTCGTTGACGCCGCGCTGGATGACCGCGTTGATCTTGACCCCGAGCCCCGCCTCGGCGGCGTTGTCGATGCCCTTGAGCACCTTGTCCACGGGGAACCCGACGTCGTTGATGGCCATGAACGTGGCGTCGTCGAGCGCGTCCAGGCTGACGGTCACGCGTTCGAGACCGGCGTCGACCAGCGCGCGCGCCTCGCTCGCGGAGAGCAGGGAGGCGTTGGTCGTGAGGGCGATGTCGTCGATGCCGGGTACGGCGGCAATGCGCCCGATCAGGTCCGCGATCCCCTTGCGCACCAGCGGCTCGCCACCGGTCAGCCGGATCTTGCGCACGCCCTGGCCGGCGAATACCCGGACCAGGCGCTCGATCTCGTCGAAGTCGAGCAGGGCGTGGCGCGGCAGGAACGCGTGATCGGCCCCGAACTGCTCCTTGGGCATGCAGTAGGTGCAGCGGAAATTGCAGCGGTCGGTCACCGAGATGCGCAGGTCGCGCAGCGGCCGATCGAGACGGTCGGTGAGAGTGTCGGTGCTCATAGAATCTCCGCTGCTGCGCCGGCTCCGGGGAGTTTGTCTGGCGCCCGAAGCCCGTTCAGAATACTCGTCGCTCGCCGGAGCTACGGTATTTCGTCCCCGGTGTCCAGCCGGTCGTACGGAACCCGGTCGGGCCACCGTACCAGTGCAAAATGGCGTCCGCTGCTGGGCTCGACAAGCCCTATGGTAACGCGATTGGCCGTCCCTCGCCCGGGGTTGGCCTCCGCGCGCCACGGCCGAGGAGGCCGCAATGAAGTATTACCCGGTGTTCATGGACCTGCGCGACCGGCGCGTGCTGGTCGTCGGTGGCGGCGAGGTCGCGGCGCGCAAGGTCGCGCTGCTGCGCCGCGCCGAGGCGGTCGTGACGGTCGTGGCGCCATCGTTGGTCGCGGAGCTGGCGGACCGCCGTGCGGCCGGCGAGGTGCGTCACTGCGCGCGCGGTTTCGTCGACAGCGATATCGCCGGCGCCCGGCTCGTGGTGGCGGCGGCCGATGATCATGCGCTGCACGAGCGCATCTCGCAGCTGTGTCAGGCGCGCGGCGTGCCGGTCAACGTGGTCGACGACACGCCCCTTTGCAGTGTCATCACCCCGGCGATGGTCGATCGCTCGCCGCTGCAGATCGCGATCTCGTCCGGCGGCGTCGCGCCCGTGCTCGCGCGCCGCCTGCGGGCCTGGATCGAGGCCGCTGTGCCGCCCAGCTATGGGCGCCTGGCCGAACTGGCTGCGCGCTTTCGCTCGCGTGTGCAGGCGCGCTTCAGCGACGGCGGCCAGCGCCGGCGTTTCTGGGAGCGCGTGCTGGAGGGCCCGATTGCCGAGCGGGTGCATGCCGGACGCGAGCAGGAGGCCGAGGCTGCGCTCGCGCAGGAGCTCGAGGGCGCCGACGACACCCCGGGGATGGGCGATGTGGCGCTGGTCGGCGCCGGCCCCGGCGATCCCGACCTGCTGACGTTTCGCGCCCTGCGGCTGATGCAGGAGGCGGACGTGGTGCTGTATGACCGCCTGGTATCGGAGAGCGTGCTCGAACTCTGCCGGCGCGATGCCGAGCGCGTCTATGTCGGCAAGCAGCGCGAGCATCATCACCTGCGTCAGGAGCGCATCAACGCCGAGCTCATCCGGCTGGCGCGCGCGGGTAAGCGCGTGGTGCGCCTCAAGGGGGGCGATCCGTTCACCTTCGGCCGCGGCGGCGAGGAGATCGCCGAGCTGATGGAGGCCGGCGTACCGTTCCAGGTCGTCCCCGGCATCACGGCCGCCTCCGGCAGCGCGGCGTATGCCGGTATTCCCCTGACGCACCGCGACTATGCCCACGCGGTCCAATTCGTCACCGGCCATCTGAGTGCTGGCGAGCTCGAGTTCGACTGGCCGGCGCTGGCGCACGAGCAGCAGACGCTGGTCGTGTACATGGGGCTGTCCTCCCTGGGCACCCTCTGCCGCCGGCTGGTCGAGCACGGGCGCGATCCGGCGACGCCGGCGGCGCTGGTGCAGCAGGCGACGACACCCGAGCAGCGCGTGTTCGTGGGCAGCCTGGCGACCCTGCCAGTGCTGATCGCACGCCACGATGTGCATGCCCCGACGCTGATCATCATCGGCGATGTGGTGCGGCTGCACCGTAAGCTGCAGTGGTTCAAGCCGCAGGGTAAGGTCGTCGAGGCGGACACGGCGGGCGAGCCGGACCGGCCCCCGCACGCTCAGGTGTAATCCTCGTCCTCGTCGCCCTCGGTGCTGACGCTCTCCTGCAGCGCCTCGACCGCCTTCTCGACCGTTCCCGGGCGCTTCACCGACGCGATGTGAAACGCGGCGTCGCCCTCGTTCAACAGCGGGATCTGCGTCATCCCGATGACGATGCCGCCGTTGGGCGCGGCGATGCGGGCTTCGTCCTCGCCGAACGGGCTGGCCACCACCCCGAGCGTATCGTCGGGACGCACGCGCGAGCCCAGCGGCACGCGGCGCTGCAGGATGCCGCTATCGGGCGAGCGCACCCAACTGCTGTCGAGCGCGACGGTCGGATTGTGTCGGGGCTTGTAGCCGCGCGATTGGGCCAGCATGCCCAGCTCGCGCATGACCGCGGTCACCCCACGCACGCCGGCCCGGATCGCGAGCTCATCGAAGCGCAGGGCCTCGCCGCCCTCGTAGACCAGCATCGGGATGCCGCGCTCGTGGGCGGCGGCGCGCAGCGAGCCCTCGCGCAGCGGGGCATCGATGATCACCGGGGCGCCGAAGGCTTGCGCCATGCGGGGCGTGTCGTCCTGGTCCAGGCAGGCGCGGACCTGCGGCAGATTGGTGCGGTGCATCGCGCCGGTATGCAGGTCGATGGCGTGGTCGCAGGGTGCGATGACCTCGGACATGAACAGGTGCGCCAGCCGGGCCGCCAGCGAACCGCGCTCGGAGCCGGGGAATGAGCGGTTGAGATCGCGCCGGTCCGGCAGATAGCGCGTCTGCTGCAGGAAGCCGAACATGTTGACCACGGGCACGACGATCAGCGTGCCGCGGATGCGCGACAGGGCGGCGGTCTTGAGCAGGCGGCGGACGATCTCGACGCCGTTGATCTCGTCGCCGTGGATGCCGGCGCAGACGCAGAGCGTGGGCCCGGCGCGCCGGCCCCGCACGATCTGCACCACCATGTTCAGATCGACGTGACTGAAGACGCGCGCCAGCGGCAGCTCGATCGTGCGCCGCTCGCCCGCGGCGATGCGCTCGCCGCCGATGGTCAGCGGCGCGGCGCGCTCAGCCCTTGCCACGTGTCTTCGTGCGCCCTTCGCGGGCGTTCTTCTCGATGAAGTGGATGATCTGGCCCGCCACGTCCTTGCCGCTGGCGCTCTCGATGCCGCGCAGGCCGGGCGAGGAATTGACCTCCATGACCACCGGGCCGTGATTGGAGCGCAGGATGTCGACGCCGGCGACGTTGAGCCCCATGGCCTTGGCCGCGCGCACGGCGGTCGAGCGCTCCTCCGGCGTGATCCGCACCAGTTGGGAGCTGCCCCCGCGGTGCAGGTTGGAACGGAATTCCCCTTCCGGCGCCTGGCGTTTCATCGAGGCGACCACCTTGCCGCCGATGACGAAGCAGCGGATGTCCGCGCCCTTGGCCTCGCGGATGAACTCCTGAACCATGATCTCCGCTTCCAGCCCCATGAACGCCTGGATCACCGACTCGGCGGCCTTGTAGGTCTCGGCCAGGACCACGCCCATGCCCTGCGTGCCCTCGAGCAGCTTCACCACCAGCGGGGGACCGCCGACCATCTTGATCAAGTCGTCGATGTCGTCGGGCGAATGGGCGAAGCCGGTCACCGGTAGCCCGATACCGCGGCGTGCCAGCAGCTGGGTTGCCCGTAGCTTGTCGCGCGAGCGCGTGATCGCGACCGACTCGTTCACCGGGAACACGCCCATCATTTCGAACTGGCGCAGCACCGCGGTGCCGTAGAATGTCACCGACGCACCGATGCGCGGGATGACGGCATCCAGGCCGGTGAGCGCCTCGCCGCGATAATGCACTGACGGGCGCAACGAGGTGATGTTGTTGTAGCAACGCAGGGTGTTGACCACGCGAATGTCGTGGCCGCGCTCGCGCGCGGCCTCCGCCAGCCGCCGGGTCGAGTACAGGCGCGGATTGCGCGAGAGCACGGCGAGCTTCATCTGCGAGGGCGCTCCTGGGTCGATGCAGGTGACGAACGATCGGCGCAACGGCGGCCGCCGCGCGCCGGCGCATGCGGAGTCGGCGAGCGGGCGCTGACGTTACCAGTGTAGGCATGCGCTTGCTAGCGTCCGCGGCCGGCGCCCGCCGCGCCGGCATCAGGCCTGATAATGCCGGGCCGCTTGCGTGCGTGTCAGCGGCCGCGCGGTCAGGAACGAGTCGCCCGCGCGCACGCACACACCGCCGATGGCCTGCCGGCCGAGCAGCATGCGAAAGCGCATCGTGTCGCGGTCGGTCAGCGTGATCTCGATAGCCCAGCGCTGGCCGCCGAGCTCCACCTCGGATTCGATGACGTAGCGCCGCTCCGCGTGGCCGCCGGAGTCGCGCACCATGCGGCGGTCCACCACCGGCGCCAGGCAGGCGATCGAGATATCCGTGCGTCGCTGCACCGGATGCATGTGAAAACGCACCCAAGGTGCGCCGCCCTCGCTGAACGGCTCGATCTTCCAGGCGTGTAGTGCCGAGGTGCGCGCACCGGTATCGATCTTGGCCTTGATGGCCGGTAGACCCAGGCCGGGCAGCGCCAGCCATTCGCGCCACCCGATTTCCATGCGTTGTGCCCGTTCGGTCGATTCCAAGCTTGCCGTCCAGTCCGTAGCGCCTCCGATGTCACTTGCGGTGCGTTCGCGTGTGCCATCATGGCGCTGCGAAGCCCGCACCGGCGCGCCTGCGATCGTGCCGGGCAGGCGTGCCGCGACAGCGTACCGCATGGACCTGGCGGTGCAAGCGGTGGTCCCGCGTGCATGGACGCGGCGAGTTGCGCGGCGCGGGGCGCGGGCCTAATCTGGCCGCGACGCGACACGTCTGCGCGGATCACGGTTGTTCGGCATAGAGCAACAACGCGGACAGGGCCAGCGCACCCACACCGTGGAGGGATCGGCATCTTGAGCCAAATCCTGTTGTGGTTGATTGGGATCCTGGCTGTGATCACCGGCGTGGCGCGGCTGCGGGCCGGGCTGCTGGCCTGGAGCGTGGGCATCGCGGTCGCCCTGATCGTGCTGGGGTTGCTCGGTTGGCTCAGCATGGCATCCGGGGTCGTCCTGTGGGCCCTTTTCCTCGCCGTCGCCATCCCCCTGAACGTGTCCGCGTTGCGCCGTCGGCTGATCGCCGAGCCGCTGCGGCATCGCATCGCACGCATGATGCCCCCCATGTCCGATACCGAACGCGAGGCCATCGAGGCCGGTACGGTCGGATGGGAGGGGCAGATCTTCGCCGGTGGCCCGGATTGGCGCGCGTTGCTCACCCAGCGCGCCCCGCAGCTGAGCGCCACCGAACAGGCGTTCCTCGACGGTCCGGTCGAGCAGCTGTGCCGGATGCTGCATAGCTGGGAGATCACGCACCAGCGCGCCGATCTGTCCCCGGCAGTGTGGGACTACCTGAGCGAGCAGCGTTTCTTCGGCATGATCATCCCGGCCGAATACGGCGGCCTGGGGTTTTCCGCCTACGCCCATTCGCAGGTGGTGATGAAGGTCTCCAGCCGCAGCCCGACCGCGGGCGTGACGGTCATGGTGCCCAACTCGCTCGGGCCGGCGGAGCTGCTGCTCCACTACGGCACCGACGAGCAGAAGAACTACTACCTGCCGCGGCTCGCCGAGGGCAGCGAGATCCCTTCCTTCGCCCTCACCGGGCCGTTCGCCGGTTCCGATGCCGCCTCGATCCCCGACGTGGGAGTGGTCTGCTGGGGCGAATACCAGGGCGAGGCCGTGCTCGGCCTGCGCACCAGCTGGGAGAAGCGCTATATCACGCTCGGGCCGGTCGCCACGGTGCTCGGGCTGGCGTTCCAGGCGCGCGACCCGGACGCGCTGCTCGGCGACGACCCCGAGCTCGGCGTGACCTGCGCATTGATCCCGACCGACACGCCGGGCGTGGAGATCGGCCGGCGCCATGACCCGCTCGGCACGGCGTTCCAGAACGGCCCCAACAGCGGCCAGGATGTCTTCATCCCGCTGGACTGGGTGATCGGTGGGCGCGCGGGCGTGGGCCGTGGCTGGGGCATGCTGATGGATTGCCTCTCGGCCGGGCGCGGCATCTCGCTGCCCGCGCTCGGCTGCGGCAGCGGGAAGTATTGCAGCCGTCTGACCGGCGCCTATGCGCGCGTACGCCACCAGTTCAAGCGGCCGATCGGCCACTTCGAGGGGATCGAGGAGCCGCTGGCGCGGATCGCGGCCAAGACCTACATGATGGACTCGGCGCGGCTGCTGACGCTGGCCGCCCTCGACGCCGGCGAAAAGCCGGCCGTGGCCTCGGCCATGATCAAGCACTTCAATACGGAAGGGAATCGCGCCGTGGTCGACGATGCCATGGACGTCCACGGCGGGCGGGGCATCTGCGAGGGGCCGAGCAACTATCTCACCATCGCCTACCGCGCCGTGCCCGTGGCGATCACGGTCGAGGGCGCGAACATCCTCACGCGCAGCATGATCGTGTTCGGCCAGGGCGCGCTGCGCTGCCACCCGTACCTGCTCCGAGAGATCAAGGCGGCGCAGACGGACGACCCCGAGCACGCGCGCGACGATTTCGATGCCGCGCTGTTTCCGCATATGGGCCACAACGTGCGCAATGCCGCGCGCGCGTTCGTTTACGGCCTGTCGCGCAGCCGTCTCGCGCCGGCTCCGGTGCGCGGGCCGAGCGCCAAATACTATCGTCGCCTGGAGCGCCTGTCGGCGGCATTCGCGCTCATCGCCGATGCCGCCCTGATGTCGCTCGGCGGCGGCATCAAGCGGCGCGAGCGGCTGTCTGCCCGCTTCGCCGACGCGCTGATCCATCTGTACGTGTGCTCGGCCGTACTGAAGCGCTTCGAGGACACGGGCCGTCCGGTCGACGACCTGCCGTTGCTCGAATGGTCGGCCAAGTACTGCCTCTACCAGGTGCAGGGCGCGCTCGACGAGATCCTGCGCAACTTCCCGGTGGCGCCGGTCGGGATCGCGCTGCGCTGGATCGTGTTCCCGCTGGGGCGCAGCTATCGTTATCCGAACGACCGGCTCGGCCAGCGCGTGGCCCGCATGCTGCTGGAGCCATCCGACACGCGCGACCGGCTGACCCACGGCATCTACATCGACGAGCGTACCGACGACGTCACCGGCCGCATGGAGCATGCACTGCGTCTCGCCGTCGCGGCCGAACCGCTGGAGCAGCGATTGCGCAAGCGCGGTTTCGAGCAGCCGGCGACGATGGCGTTCGCCGGCTGGGTCATCGAGCTGGTGCGCGACGGCGTGCTGGACGAGTCCGAGGCCGGCACGCTCGGCGCCTGGCGCGATGCGCTGCGGGCGGCCATCGATGTCGACGACTTCCCGGCCGACCTGCAGCACCGGATCGATGTCGCGCCGCCGGCGGATTCCCCCTCCGGCACCGAGGTCAGCGAAGAAGACACCGCCACGGGGACCGAAGCCGAGCGCGATGCCCCGGATGCCGTAACCGGCGGCGCCGAGCCCCCGAAATCCTGAGCGGCGGGGCCGAAGGCTCGCTTGCGCGGGCGGCGCGCCCAGAGGAGAGGCCATGGACCGCGTGTGGTTGGAGCAATACCCCGAAGGCATTGCGGGCGATATCGATCCGGATGCCTTCCCTTCCGTCGCTGCCGTTTTCGACCGGAGCTGCCAGCGCTTCGGCGAGCGCGACGCCTTCCGCAACATGGGCGCGGCGCTGAGCTTCACGGAGTTCGAGGCGGGCGCCCGTGACCTCGCCGCCTACCTGCAGCGCGAGCTGGGCCTGGTCCAGGGCGACCGCATCGCCCTGATGATGCCCAACGTGATGCAGTACCCGGTCGCGTTGTACGCCGCGCTGCGCGCCGGTCTGGCGGTGGTCAACGTCAATCCGCTCTACACCGCGCGCGAAGTCGCCGATCGCCTGGCCGACGCACGGCCGCGCGCGATCGTCGTGGTCGAGAATTTTGCCTGCACGGTGCAGGAGGCCCAGGGGCGCTACGGGGTCGAGTACGTGGTGGTGACCGCGTTGGGCGACATGCTGGGGTGGCGCGCGCCGGCGATCAACTTCGCCGCGCGCCATGTGCGCCGGGTGGTGCCCGAGTGGTCGCTGCCCGGTGCGGTTCGCTGGGACGACGCACTGGCGCGCGGCGCCGCGCTCACGTTCGATCCGCCCGCGCTCGCCGGCGACGATCTAGCGTTCCTGCAGTATACCGGCGGCACGACGGGCACGCCCAAGGGCGCTATGCTCACGCACCGTAACATGGTCGCCAACCTGGAGCAGATCTCGGCGTGGCTGGGCCGCGCCGAGGCCAGCGAGGTGGTCATCACGCCGCTGCCGCTCTACCACATATTCAGCCTGACGGCGAATCTGCTCACCTTTGTCAAGCATGGCGGCACCAACGTGCTGGTGACCAATCCGCGCGATATCCGCGGCCTGGTGAAGACCCTGCGCCACGAATCCTTCACCGCGCTCACCGCGGTCAACACGCTGTTCAACGCGATGCTGCAGAGCCCGGATTTTCGCCGGCTCGATTTCGCCCATTTGAACCTCGCCGTGGGTGGGGGCATGGCGGTGCAGCGCAGCGTGGCGGAGCGCTGGCAGGAAGTGACCGGCACCGTGATCATCGAGGGCTACGGCCTGACCGAGACCTCGCCGGTGGTCTGCGCCAATCCGCTCTACGCGCGCTCGTTCTCCGGGACGGTGGGCCTGCCGGTGCCGTCCACGGCTGTCTCGATCCGCGATGACGCGGGGCAGCCGGTCGAGCACGACCAGCCGGGCGAGCTCTGCATCCGCGGGCCGCAGGTGATATCGGGCTACTGGGAGAAGCCGGAGGATACGAAGGAGTCGTTCTACGAGGGCGAGTGGTTCCGTAGCGGCGACGTCGCCGAGATGGATCGCAACGGTTGGGTGCGTATCGTTGACCGGATCAAGGACGTCATCGTGGTCTCGGGTTTCAACATCTACCCGAACGAGATCGAAGAGGTCGCGAGCGCTTTCGAGGGCGTCGCCGAGGCCGCCTGTGTGGGGGTTCCGCACAGGGCATCGGGCGAGGTGCCCAAGCTCTATGTGGTGGCCGCCGCCGGCCACCAGCTCGACACCCATGCGCTAACCGAGTACCTGCGCGAGCAGCTAGCCTGCTACAAGATCCCCAAGCGCATCGAACTCCGCGACGAGCTCCCCAAGAGCAACGTCGGCAAGATCCTCCGCCGCGTCCTACGCGATGCCGACCCCGAGGCGGGCGGAGGGGAAGGGAACCACGGATGAACACCGATCAACACGGATGACGAAGGGGGCGTGCCCGCTTCCGAGCTGCATGATGTCGCGACGCCCAAACACGAAAACCCCTCAATGGACTCGATGAACACGAAATAGGAACGAGCGTTCGCCTGGGCTTTTCGTCCGATCCGGACCGGTCTGGGGTTTATTTTGTGTCCGTTTAGCGGTTCATCTCCCGCGCTTGCGGCACACCGTCCCAGCGCTGCTGCAACGACCCCACATGCGCCGATGAGCCCATCCGTGTTGATCCGTGCTTCATCCGTGGTGCTTTTCAGGGCGTCAAACGAGTGCGTCGCGCACGGCGTCGGTCCAGCCGACATGGATGGCGCCGCTGGGTGTGACGACCACGGGGCGTTTGATGAGCGTGGGCTCGCGCTGGAGCAGGGCGCGTAGGCCGGCGTCGTCGAGCCCGTCGCGCTCGCTCGGCTCCAGGCGGCGCCAGGTCTGGCCGCGGCGGTTGACCAGGGCCTCCGTGCCCACGGTGTCCGCCCACGCATCGACCATGGAGCGGTCGATGCCATCGCGGCGAACATCGTGGAAGCGATATTCGAGGCCCCGCTCGCCGAGCCACTTCCAGGCCTTGCGGCAGGTGTCGCACTGCTTGATGCCGTAGAGCTCGATCATTGTTTACTCGGCGTTGCGCAGCAGCTCGTTGATGCCGACCTTGGCGCGCGTATCGGCGTCGGCATACTTGACGATGATGGCCGCGTAGAGCGAGCACTTGCCGTCGCTCGACGGCAGCGTGCCCGGCACCACGACCGCGCCGGCCGGGACGCGGCCGCGCAGGACCTGGTCGTTCTCGCGGTCGTAGATGCGCGTGCTCTGGCCGATGAAGCAGCCCATCGAGATGACCGCGCCTTCCTCGACGATCACGCCCTCGACGATCTCCGAGCGCGCGCCGATGAAGCAGTTGTCCTCGATGATGGTGGGATTCGCCTGCAGCGGCTCGAGCACGCCGCCGATGCCGACGCCCCCGGACAGATGCACGCGCTTGCCGATCTGGGCACAGGAGCCGACCGTGGCCCAGGTATCGACCATCGTGCCCTGATCGACCCAGGCGCCGATATTCACGTAGGAGGGCATCATCACCACGTTCGGCCCGATGTAGCTGCCGCGTCGGGCGGCGGCCGGCGGTACCACGCGCATTCCGGCGGTGCGGAAGTCGTCCTCGCTGTAGTCGGCGAACTTGAGGTCGACCTTGTCGAAATAGCCGGTCCAGCCCCCCTCGATGCGGTGATTGTCCTGCAGGCGGAACGACAGCAGCACCGCCTTCTTGAGCCACTGGTGCACCTCCCAGTCGCCGACGCCGTGCTGCACGGCCACGCGGGCGTGGCCGTGGTCGAGCTGGGCGAGCGCGCTGGCAACCGCGCTGCGAACGTCGTCGGGCGCGCTGGTCGGGCCGAACTCGTCGCGGCGCTCGAATGCGTCCTCGATGATGGCCTGGGTCTCGGTCATGGTCCGTGGCCTCCGATAGCGATGCGAACTGGGGTTAGTAGTAATCGTGCACGAACTGGCGCATGCGCCGGGCTGCCTCCACGCAATCATCCAGCGGCGGCACCAGGGCGACGCGGACGCGCCCGGCACCGGGATTGTCGCCGTCGCGCTCGCGCGAGAGATATTGTCCGGGCAGCACGCGTACGCCTTCGGCGGCGAGCAGATCGCGGGCAAAGCGGGCGTCGTCTACCGGCGTACGCGGCCAGAGATAGAAGCTGGCATCGGGGGATGCGACCTCGAGCGTGTCGCCCAATATCTCGAGCACCGCCGCGAACTTCTCGTCGTAGGCGTGGCGATTGGCTTCGACATGCGCCTCGTCGTCCCAGGCGGCGATGCTCGCCGCCTGCGTCGGCGGCGCCATGGCGCCGCCCTGGTACGTGCGGTAACGCGCGAACGCGTCCAGGAGGGCGGCATCGCCGGCGACGAAGCCGGAGCGCAGCCCGGGCAGGTTGGAGCGCTTCGACAGGCTATGGAAGGCCACGCAGCGGTCGAAGCCGGGATAGCCCGCTGCCTGCGCGGCTTCGAGCAGCCCGCGTGGCGGCGTCCGGTCCGCGCGGTAGATCTCGCCGTAGCACTCGTCCGCGGCGATGACGAAGTCGTGGGCATGGGCGCGCTCGATCAAGTCGCGCAATGTGGCGCCGTCGAGCACCGCGCCGGTGGGATTGCCCGGGCTACAGATATAGAGCAGCTGACACCGGTCCCAGTCCTCAGCGGCAATGGCGTCGAACGCCGGCGCAGCGATGTCCCCGGCGGGGTAGTAAATCGGCTCGGCACCGGCGAGCAGGGCCGCGCCCTCGTAGATCTGGTACAGCGGATTCGGCATCAGCACCGCCGCATCGGGGCGCGAACGGTCGACCACCGTTTGCGCGAACCCGAACAGGGCCTCGCGCGTGCCGTTGACTGGCAGCACCTGCCGCTCCGGCTCGGCGGTAACCCCGTACCGGCGGCCGAGCCAGTCCGCGATGGTCTGGCGCAGGCGTTCGCCGCCGCGTGTCGCCGGATAATGCGCCAGCTCATCGAGTGCGGCGGTCAGCGCCTCGCCCGCGAGCGCGGGCGGGCCATGCCGGGGCTCGCCGATCGCCAGCGAGATCGGCGCTCGGTCGCACGGCGGCTCCAGATCGGCCACCAGCGCGGCGAGGCGCTCGAACGGGTAAGGCTGTAACCGGTCGAGGTCCGGATGCATGGCGCGGCCCGGTGCGGGAAAGCGACCGATTATAGGCGATTCGCCGTCGCCTGTCGGGCCCACCGGATGGGCAAGCCAGGCCCATCTAAGCTATCATTCGCCGCGCGGTTGGACAGGTCAGCAGCACCATCCCCGCGCACCGACAGCTCGTCCCCGGAGAGGTACCGAAGCGGTCATACCGGCACCGACTCGAAATCGGTTGGGGGCACTGCGCCCCACGTGGGTTCGAATCCCACCCTCTCCGCCATATATCCATCCAGATCAGGGATTTAGGGCAGGACGTAGAGTTTGCCCAACGTCCTAACCCTCATCCCAGAAGCGCATACTGGCCTTCCCTTTCACCCGAGAGGAGGGAAGTCCAATGACCCAATCCACCGAGAACGTCACCCCGCTGTCCGGCCAGAAGTCGGACAACTCACCTGCGCCCGAGGCCGTCGTCGAACGATTCAAGCGGATCTTCGGCAATGAGGTGTATGGCGGCATTGAGGCTTATGTGCTCCGAGGAACCGATCCCGAGGCGGCGTACGAGACCATCATGGAGGACGCAGCGCCGCTCGCGGCCTTGATCGCCGGCATCGACACCAAGAGCGATGAGATCGCCGATAACGCTGTCCCGCAGGCGGCCTGGATGGTCGAGCGACTGCTACGGATGGGGCAGGAGATCAGCCGGTGCGAGTCGGACCGCAAGGATGCCGAGCTGGCGGCCCACCGAGAACAGGAGGAGCGCGAACGCGAGAAACGCGACAACAGCCCGGCTGGCCGAATCGACGTGATCCGCTTCATGACCGGCATTGGCGAGCGCAGCCTTCGGATTGTGGAGGACGACCTGATCGCCGCGCCCGGACGATCTCGGCCGCCTACGCGTCCTGCGCCTCAAGAAACGGTTACAGGCGCGGATGGAGGCCGGCCGTCCGGTGGTGAAGCATTTCTATCGCCGCTTCAAAGCTGGTGAGCTTTCGTCCCGGGATTTCATTCGAATCGTCGGCATGGCACGGCGGGAGGATGCGTGATGGACGAGCAATGCGCGGTCGCCCGCGAGGCGGCGAAGTTCAGCGGCAAGCACTGTATCACCGCCTCCGCACAGGACGGGGCGGCCATCGTGTCGCAGCTATTCGATACCCGCGCGGACGCGGAAGCCGTTCTGCCGGACCTTCGTACCCGATATCCCCGAGCGCGGCTGGCCTATTGGCCGAGCAAGGAAGAGTGGGATCGGTGGGAGCAGGAGGACATCGAGCTGGCGAAGTGGTACGTGACCTTCTGGTACGTGCTGGAGGATCGGCCGATCGGGAACGGCAGGAAGGCAAGCGATATTGTCGGCCCGTTGTTTGGAACGGAAGAAGGCGCCCGGGAATTTTTGGACCAGATCCGGCCCAACCATCCAGACGCCTACTTAATCGAGGCAACTCGGCTATTCCACCGCGATAATGAGAAGGACATGACCGAACGGGAGGAGTTGCTAGCGCGCCTGCAATAGCCGCTGATAGCCGCTCTCACGGGAGATCAGGCCCCGCCGGTACGCTGGTGGGGCTTTTTGTCGGGGCGCACCCCTGAGCACTCGGGGATTTCCCATCGGCATTTCAGCCGTTTCCCCCATATCGCCCCAGCATCTAGGGTCCTATCTTAATAAGTGGCGCTAGGGAAGGCGCCGCCCGGCAGCCCGGCAGGGCTGGAATTCGCAAGGAAGCGGACCGGGACCGACGCCGCCGGGTTGTCCCTCGTCGCCCGGCGGTGTTTTCACCCTCGTGACCGCCGGTGTAGGGAATACCCCGCGCAGTGTCCGGCCCCGGCTACGCGAATCAGGCACTTACAGTGCCCGATTCGCGGCGGGACATCCCTGTCCCGCGAGCAGGCTGTTTTTCAACAGCCTGCTAAGAGCCCGTACAAGCCGCGCTCACGCGACCCTTGGGGTAGGGCTATCTCCGACGGCGTAACCCGCAACCGCCTGATTCCGAGGACGAGCTGAGCCTCGTAGAGTGCGCTCCATCGCGGGCGCTTAGGACAGCGCAAGCCGCAGGGATGCGGCCCGCACGCTCTCCTCGTCCCGGACCTGATCTCGTAAATAGCCTGGGTCCGGTCGCTCGAAGGGCTGTGAATACCTTCTCAGCGGCGCACGTGCGCGCACACAGCGCGGTTGGAGTTGCCCCGCTTCAGTGGACAGTTTCAGGCTTGGGTGCTGAAGCCTGTTG
>CAZVBX010000032.1:0-28818 GCA_964625925.1 uncultured Ectothiorhodospiraceae bacterium
ACCGGCGGCAGCGCCGCGAAGCCGTCCGGCGTTCCCTCGAGCCCCAGGTCGACCAACTGCGCCAGACCCTCGGGCTCGACCTGCAACAGCAGCTGATTGAGCGCCTCGTTCTTGCGCAGCGCACCGCCGTCCAGCGCCTGCTGCATGCAGGCGACGAAGTCCGCCCGCTCGTCGGGCCAGCGCGCGCGCGCCTGCTCGCGCTCGGACTCGACGGACTCGGGCGCCGCATGCGCCAGCCGCGCGTGCGGCTTGGCCAGCGCATCGCGCAGCTCAGACGATAGCGCCGCGGGCGAAGGCCACAGCCCCAGGAAGGCTTCGGCCTGCCGCGCGTCCGCGGCGAAGGCGCGGGCGCGCCAGTAGTCGGTGGCGGCCTCGCGCTGGACCTCGCGGTCGTCGATCTGTTCGCCGCGATCGAACGGCAGCGCCGATTCGAAGGCGTTCTCGGCCGCGGCGCGCTGGGCGAAGCCGTGGATGGTCGTGATCGTGGCCTGGTCGGCGCGCGTCGCCGCTGCGCGCAGTCGCCGGGCCACGGCGGCGCGGTCCTCGTCGACGCCCCCGATCACGCGCTCGGCGAAGGCCTCGGCGGCGCCGGGGCGTTGCGGATTCGGTGCCTCGGCGGCAACGCGCGCGGCGCTCGCCAGGTTCGCGCGCAGGCGCTCGCGCAGCTCCTGGGTCGCCGCGCGGGTGAAGGTCATTACCAGGATGTCCTGCACGTCGAGGCCCTGCTCGACGATCAAGCGCAGGTACAGGCCCGCCAGCGAGAAAGTCTTGCCCGTGCCGGCGGAGGCCTCGATCAGGCGGATGCCATCGAGCGGCATCGTGGCCGGATCGAAGGGCTCCATCGGGGCCAGGTCGCGCGCGCTCACGCCTCGTCCTCCGCGTCGATCTCCGGGAGGTGGGCGTATAGCGGCCGTGCGATGTCGTCGGTCATCGCGACGAGCGTCGACGCGGCGGGGTCCGTTCCGAGGGGCCGGGGCCGCGGGTCGAACAGCGGCCGCAGCCAGTCATCTTCCATGGCCTGGTGCGGGTATCGATTCCGGCTGAGCCAGCCGTTGAGGGTGGACAGGGCTTCGGCGGGCGATTTGCCGCCGCCCTTGTCGCAGTGCTTGAGGTAGTCCTCGGACAGGTACGGCTCGAACAGCAGGGCCCGCGCCTGCCCTTCGCGGAAATGGACCAGCGCCTGCGCCAACAGCGTGCGCGCGGTATCGGGCGAGACGCTGCCCGCCCGCTGCAGCAGCGCGCCGCCATCGACCCCGGCCACCTGCAGGCGGATCGCACGGCCGCCGGCGACTACGGCCAGATATTCCAGCCACCAGGGCAGCAGGTGCTTCAGGCGCAGCTTGCCCGGGCGCAAGCGGTGCAACGCGTGTGGGCCCACCGCCGGCACATGGCCCAACAGGCGCGTGCCATCGTCGAGCCGCAGATCGATCTCGCTGGCCTCGGCGCCCGCGTCGTCGTCCCGCCACTGCCAGTACAACGGCAACACGGCGTTGACCGCCGCGGCCGCCTCGGCGTGCACGGCCGCGCCCAGCGGTGGCGGGGGCAAGTGGCCCTGGGCGCGCGCCAGCGCACCGGGCTCGAGGTCGACGGCTTGATGGCCTTGGGTCTTGGCCGCCGTGAACAGGCGTTCGCGCAGCAGATGGCTTTCGAGGCTGTTCAGGCCGCGCGGCTCCTCGTCGGCGAGCGCGTCTTCGGGCGCGCCCAGTTGCAGGCGCAGACGCTCGCGGAAGAACCATGCGGCCGGATGGCGGAAGAAGCGCTGCAGGTCGCCCAGGTCCACCGGCTCGGTCGCAGCGTGTTCGTCCAGGCGTGTGCCGTCGACGAGCGAGGGCGCAGCCTCGCGTTCGCCGCACTGGGCGCTCGCCGCTGCGCGCCAGTCGTCGGCGAAGGTGAACAGCGCCGGCTCGTCCGCCCGGAAATAGCGCGTGCTGAACGGCTGCATCGCCTGCCCGGTGACCACGGCCTCGCGGAAGGCGTCATACGACCAGCCGGCGAAGTGACAGCCGTGGAGGTAATCCAGGAACTCGGCGACGACGGGCGAGGGCTCATACGCCGCGCCGTCGGTGACGCTGCGCGCGTTGTAGCTCAGATAGAAACAGCGCCGCGCGCCGGCCAATGCCTGCAGGAAGGCCATGCGGTCGGCGTCGCGTACGCTCGGATCGCCGGAGGCGGGCTGCTTGCGGATCAGGTTGAACTCGCGCTGGCCGTCCTGGCGCGGGAACACGCCGTCGTCCATGCCGACCATGCAGATGACGTCGAACGGCACGCCGCGCAGCGGCTCCAGGCCGCAGAAGGTGACGCCGCCGGTGATCAGCGGCTGGCGCTCGGACGGGCCGGCCAGCGCGCCCAGCAGCGCCTCGCGCACCGCCTCCCAGGACAGCGCCTCGTCGCCCAGCGCATCGGCCGCGCCTTCGAGCGTCGCCGTGGCGTCGAACACCGTCTCCAGCGCCGTCTGCTCGGCGGCATCGTCCGGATCGACGCTGAACAGGTCGGCGACCATCGCGTTCAGCCGCTCCTGCCAGCCGCCGGCGTCGGCGCCTTCGGTGAGCACATCGCGCCAGTGCCGCAGGCGATCCAGCAGCAGCCACAGGCGCCCGACCGCGGCGCCCGCGCCGCCCTCGAGATCGCTCCAGGGCGCGACGCCGTCGACCAGCGCCTCGGCGTCGCGCTGCGCCAGCCCCAGCAGCAGCCGGTCGAGGCCGAAGCGCCAGGTGTTCTGCTCGAACCCGGCCGAGCCGAGGTGCGCGCGGGTCGCCGCGTCCAGGCCCCAGCGCACGCCCGCCTCCGCCACGCAGTGATGCAACAGCTCCAGGTCGGACTCGTCGAGCGAGAAGCGGCGCATGACCGCCGGCACACCGGCCAGCGCCAGTACCTCGCTCGCCGTCCAGCGCCACAGCGGCAGTTCGATCAGTTGTTGGAAGGTCTGCGCGATCGGATGGGTATCGCGCCGCGGCTGCTCGGCGATGCTGTAGGGAATCCAGCGGCCGCCGCCGGCGCAGCCGAACACGCTGTGCACCGCCGGCGCATAGCGCGCCACGTCCGGTAGCAGTACCAGGATTCCGCGGGGCTCCAGGGCGTCCTCGCGCCCGAGCAGATCCAGCAGCCGATCGTGCAGCACCTGGATCTCGCGCAATGGCCCATGACAGGCATGCACCTGCACCGACACATCGCCGGCCGCGGACCCGCGATCCTCGGCCTCGATCTCGCCGGCCACGATCCCCGCCTGGATCCGCGCCAGCAGCGAATCGCCCGCCGGCCCCTCGACCGCCAGCTCATGCTCATCCACCCGATCGAACTCATCGGAGTACAACCAGCCCAGAAAATCCCGCGCCGGCCGACCCAGGGAGGCCAGTAGCGGATGGCCGATCTTGGATTCATCTCTTTGCAGCTCGGATGAAGCGAAGTCCGGTCCGGGGCTATCGCTGGCCGCGGTGACCGAGGGTTCGAATCCCTCGGTCGCATGTTCTCCCTCTTCCCCAGCGGGGGAGCGGGCCGGGGCGAGGGGGAGATCCAACTGCCCCGACGCGCCGGCCACAGGCACTCGTCGCACATCGCCCCAATACGAGGTGGACGGATTCGGCAGCAGAAAGTGCACATCGACGTAGCGACCGAGCGCGTGCAGCAGCCGCAGGTAGTCCACCGGCAGGTCGGACAGGCCGAAGGCATATACGGTCTCGGGTAAGCCGGAGGAATCCAGGGCGCCGCCCTCGGCCGTCTCGAGGAACTCGGTCATCAACGCGGCGCGATGCCGCCCACCCAGCCGCTCGACCACGGCCCGCCACACCGGCGCCTGCCACGAAGCCGGCGCATAACCGGCCTCGCGCCCCGCCTCCCACTCGACCAGCATCGCCCGCCGATGGATCAGGTACTGGTCGAACACATGCGCCAGTCGCCGCGCCAACTGGTAGCGCTGGCGCTCACGCGGCTCGGCCGCCAGGTAGCGCTGCACCTGCGGCACGGAAATCCCGGGCAGGAGGGAATAGAGATGCCAGGCGAGGGGGGCGCGCTCGAAATCGGAGCTGTCCGGCTGGCCCGGCAGGGTGTCGCGCAGCACCAGCCAGACGAAGCGCCCGGGCACGGGCAGCTCCAGGTTCGCAGCACTGCCGCCACCCTCGGCGATCCGGGCCTGGAGCCAGCGCGCCGCGCCGCGGTTGGGCACCAGCACCGTGTCCGCAGCCAGAACGGACGACTTGACCGCATGCGCACGCAGCGTCGCGAACACGTCCGCAAGCGTGCCGAGATCGCGGTGCTGGTAAAGGTGAATCAACGGCTGGTTCGGGTCGACGCTCCGGAGTCGCCGGACGGTACCACACGTCTCATAGCGCGGATATTCAGGAGCACTTCACCGCGTTATCGCGAAGGCGGTCATTCCCCGGCCGTGCTTGAATCCTGCGCGCGCAGCAGTGCATCGACGTGCTGTCGCCGCAGGGCGGGGACTATTTCCCGGATCGCGGGACTCTACCCGGATGGTCATCGCGAGCGAACGCGAAGCGATCCAGTTATCCCGCAGGTACGGCGTTGGGGCTTGCCACGTGCTTGGATCGCGTCGTCACCTCCGGCGCCTCACGATAACGTGTGGCTGTGGTAATCATCGGCCGTGGCGCCCGTCGATGAACTCTGCGATGGCGTCTGCGCTTGCGCGCACGTCCCACAGGTAGGCGCGTGCATCACGCGGCATGGACCGGTTCCCGGCTGCGCTCGATGGCGGCCCGCACGTACGGGTTGCGCACGCTGCCCTCACTGACGAGATCCACGGGTCGCTCCAGCAGTGCCGCCAGGGAATCACGAAATGCCAGGTAGGTGCCGATGTCCGGCGCCTCGCTGCGGTCGCCGAAATCCACCAGAAAGTCGAAATCGGAGTGCTGCGCATCGAAATCGCCGCCGGCGCCGGCCGAGCCGAACACATCGAGGCGGCGCACACCGTACTCCGCGCACAGGCGCGCGATCTCGTTACGATGCTGCTCGATCAGGGTGTGCACGCTTGGGAAGGTAATGAACGGGGCCAGCCCAAGCAAGCGAGGGAAGGGGCGTGGGATGTAGAATTCAGTGATGCACTGGCAATTGGAGGATGCACTGGCAATTGGAGTTGTGCGGCTGAGTGCGCAGCGCGGGTCGCGGCGCTGTTGCAAGGTGAGGCCCTAAGCGACTCGAATACTGCGGAGTAACTGGTACGGGGCCCGAGCGCGCCCGCGCGCTTCCTGCTCGTCCGCGCGGCGCAGTATCGCAGGGCGACGCCCTGGACGCCCCCATGACAACGGGCATCGATCGCCGATGACACTCGAGGAACGCAACACCAAGGCGCTTACCAAGAAAGCCCGCCGCGGTTTCCAGGGTTACCCGCTCGCCACGGTTGCCTATTACGGCCCGGATGCGCGCATGGCGACCAAGGCGGCGGTCGCGGTGCTCCCCTTCGAGGGCGCGGAGCCCGAGGCGCTCGAGCGCTGGTTTAGCGAGGCCCGCGACATCCGCCGGGATCACCGCGTCAACCAGCAGATCCTGCAGTTCATCCGCTCGCGCGGCGTCAAGAGCGTCGTCATGAGCGATGGCATCATCGGCTGCCCGCACGAAGAGGGTGTCGATTACCCGGAGGGCGACGTCTGCCCGCACTGCCCCTATTGGGCTGGCCGCGACCGCTTGAGCGGCGCGGGGCAGGACGGCGCCACGGACTACGGGATCGAGGACGGGCGCGGGGGCGCGGACGCGCGCGATCCGGGCTCGGTCAGCCAGCAGCCGTGCCCCTGCGGCAGCGGCCGGCCTTTCGGCGAGTGCTGCGGCGACGTCACGCAGTCCGGCACCGGTAATGCCGCTCGAGGGGTCACTCGGGAACTCGAATCATTATTGCGCGATCGCGAGTTCGCCGATGAGCGCGAGCTGCAGGCCTTTCTCGACGACTTCATGGCCGAGCACAGCGGGCGCGGTCTGGACGATTTCGACGGCCTGTCGCCCAAGCAGATGCATGCCCTGCTGTACAGTCCGTTCGAGTCGCCACCGCTGGACGACCTCGAGCGCCGCCTGCCGGCCGATGTCGATGCCCCGATCCTGGCACTGTTCCGCATCATCGCCGATGACGCCCGCGAGCGCGGCATCAAGCTGACCGCGCGCGGCAATCTCCCGCTCAGGCTGGTCAAGGCCGCCGACGCGTGGCTGCAGGCCGAAGGCGGGCTGCCCTGGCCGCGCATCGGCGGCATCAGCACTGAACGCGACCTACCCGCGTTCCACCATGTGCGCCTCGTCGCCGAACTCGCCGGCCTGCTGCGCAAGTCGCGCGGCTACCTCTACCTCACGCGCCGCGCCGAGAAGATGCTCGATCACGACCATCGCGCGGCCCTCTATTCCCGCTTGTTCACCGCCCTTTCCCGCAAGTTCAATTGGGCCTACAGCGACGGCTTCGACGCGCTTCCCATCGTCCAGCACAGCTTCGGCTTCACGCTGTATCTGCTGCACCGCCACGGTGGCGATTGGCGGCCCGCCACCTTCTACGAGGAGCGCTTCCTGCGCGCCTTCCCGATGGCGCTGGAGGAGGCGGGCGAAGACCCCATGGGCCTCCTCGATCCCGAGCGCCGCACGCGCCTAGCCTGGACCCTGCGGACCTTCCAGGGCTTCGGCTACCTCTGCGGCCTGGTCCAACTCGCCCGCGAGGACGGGACGCTGACCACCCCGAGCGATGGCCTGCGAGTTCGGGCCACGCCGGCGCTGGCGCACGTTTTCCCGCACCCACCCCCGGCCTGACCGCGGCGCCTCCGGCTCCTCGCAGTGACTGGCGCTCTTGGAGAGATCGGCGGGGATGCTGTCTCGGCTGGCGGTTTGTGCCGCGGCGGGCGCGTACGCCCCAACCGCCATCGCGAACGAAGTGAAGCGATCCAGTCGCGGTCCCGGACAACAGCAAACACCCGTTCTGGCCTCTGAGCCGAAAAAATCCCATAATCGGCTCATTAATTGAGCCGATAAGGCGGGCTATTCGACTCATGTATATCTGGGAACGGGATGACTGGCCCCGGTTCGACTGGGACGAAGGCGCCCTGCGGCCGCGACTCGATGCCGTGCGCGTGCTCCAGGGGCGGCTGCTCGGCCGCACGGAGGCGGTGGCCGGGCCCGAGGATTTGGACGTGGAAATGGATGCCCTCATGCAGAACGCGATCCGGACCAGCGAGATCGAGGGCGAGCATCTGGACGCAGCATCGGTGCGCTCGTCCGTGGCGCGCCAGCTCGGGCTGGAACGTGCCGGGCTGACGGATCGATCCACGGCACGCTCGGATGCACTCGTGAGCCTGTTGCTGGAGGCCGTGCATCGCCCCGGTGAGTCGCTGACGCTGCAGCGACTGTGCGCGTGGCAGGCGGCATTGTTCCCCGATGGGCCCGGGATGTTCTCCGACATCCGTGTCGGCGCGCTGCGCGGCGAACAGCCGATGCGGGTGGTGTCTGGCCGTATCGAGCGCCCGCGCGTGCACTTCGAGGCGCCGCCGCGCGAACGGCTGGACGCGGAACTCGATACCTTCCTGCAATGGTTCAACGCGCCGCCCCCTGGCCTCGATCCGCTGCTGCGGGCGGCCATCGCCCACCTGTGGTTGGTGACCATCCATCCCTTCGACGACGGTAACGGCCGGGTCGCCCGGGCGGTGACGGACCGCGCCCTCGCACAGGCGGAGCGCCGAACGGTTCGGTTCTACTCGGTCAGCGAGGCCATCATGGCGCGGCGCAGCGCCTACTACGACCAGCTCGAGGCGGCACAGAAGGGCGATCTGGAGATCACGGTCTGGTTGGACTGGTTCCTGCAGGTGTTGGAGGAAGCGCTGCAGCAGGCCCTCGACCGTATGGAGCGGGTGCTGGCCAAATCCCACTTCTGGCAACGCCATGCCAGGACGCCGCTCAGCGAGCGCCAGATCAAGGTGCTGAACCGTCTGCTCGATCGTGCCGACGAGGAGTTCCCCGGCGGCATCAACGCCAGCCAGTACAAGGCCATTGCACGGGTGAGCAAGGCGACCGCGACACGCGATCTGGCCGAGCTGCTGGACAAGGGCTGTATCCGCCGCCTGCCGGGCGGCGGCCGCAGCACACGCTACGCCATCGCTCCCATAAATGGTTGAGCCGGGGGTGCTTTGCGCCACACCGGGTTGCGTACGCCCCGCTGGTCATCGCGAGCGAAGCGAAACAATCCAGTCGTTCTGCGGGTACGGTGCGGATCCAGGAGTCGGTCTCGACGCTGGATCGCCGCGTCGCCTTCGGCTCGTCTTAATGACGTCGAGGTCTGGGGGAGAGCTATCGATGCGACGCTACGGGTCGCCCCCTCTCCCTGGCCCTCTCCCCAGCGAGAGGGGATCGCTCCTTCTCCCCTGCGGGAGAAGGCCGGGATGAGGGGCGCGGCGGCGCCGCGCAGCTTCGGTTGACGGATTTCGTTTCGCAGTAGCCGAGCTATCGCGGTCGTTGAAGGTCGGGCTTCAGCCCGACCGACGTGAGTAGCACGATTCGTCGGTCTGAAGCCCGACCTACGCCGGTGTTACCGCTTCTGCTGATTCAGGTAATGAAAATGCTCGGTCTCGCAGACGATGGTGCGCCATTCGACGCGCTCATCGCTGAGGCTGAAGGCGGTGCGCTCGATCTCGAGCACGGGCGCATGCTCGGTTAGCTGGAGCCGTGCGGATTCGAAGTCGGTGGCCGCGCGGGCGCGTACCTTCTCCTCGACGCGCGTGACGAGGATGCCGTAGGCCTGCTCGAGAAGCTGGTACACGGAGTCCGGCCGCTGCTTCCACAACAACGCGTGCGCCTCCGGACACAACGTCTCGGGTAGGTGGCTGGTCTCGATCAGTACGGGTTCACCGTGGAGTTCGCGCAGGCGCACGACCACGGATACGGCACCGTCCGCGCCGATGTGCAGGCCGGCGGCGACGCGCTCGTCGGCGACCTCGCGGTGTGCATCGAGGTACTGCGTCGGCTGCCCCGCCATGCGCTCGCCGTCGTCGCGATGCACGCAGTTGAAGCGGAAGGGGCGATGGCCGCCGGGGCCGTGGGAGGTGACGAAAGTCCCGCGTCCGGGCCAGCGCGCAACCAGGCCCTCGCGTTCCATTTCCTTGATCGCCTTGCGGACGGTGCCGAGACTCAACTCGTAGCCTTCGGCGATATCCGCCTCGGGCGGCAGCCGTTCGCCAGGCTTCCATTCGCCACTCAGCACCCGATGGATCAGGTGCTTCTTGACCTGCGCGTACAGCGGCAGCGAGGTCGGCTGAACAGAGGAGGCGCCTGCGAATGGCGCGGTGCTTTCGTGCTCTTTAGCCATGTTACGTCTCGAGGGCGTCCA
Organism: uncultured Ectothiorhodospiraceae bacterium; assembly: GCA_964625925.1. Lineage (GTDB taxonomy): Bacteria > Pseudomonadota > Gammaproteobacteria > XJ16 > Halofilaceae > Halofilum. Next base: position 9,293 of record CAZVBX010000032.1, read on the forward strand.
CCGGGCCCCGGGGCGGGGCGAGGCGCGATTCTAGCGCACCGGGTCCGTGGTCCATCACGGTGGGGTTACGACGCGAGCTTCGCGGCAACCGGCGGCCGACCGCGGACGGCCCCTCAGGAGCGCGCTCAACGCTCGTATTCGAGGACATGCAGCCCGCGGTGGCGGTCGATCATGTAGATCAGGCCGTTCTCGTCGAGCGCGACGTCGTTGGCCTGGGGCGCGGGCTGGTCGCCGACCGGGGCGGGCACATAGCTGGCGACCTCCTGCGGCAGGGTGGGGTTCGCGATATCGATGATGCGCAGTCCCGCCGAGAACCAGGCCGTGTACAGCAGGGTGCCGTCGATCTGCTCGGCGAACTGGTGCAGGCCAAAGCGCCCGCCCTGGTCCGCGTAGGGCGTATCCAGCGCGCTCACGTGGAAGGTGGATAGGGCGCGGATATCGCCCGGATCGGTGACGTCGAGCACCCACAGGAACGCCGGCGGCTGGCCGGGAATGGTCTCGTGCTGCTCGTCGGCGATCACCGCGATCTCGCGGCCGTCGACGACGTTGGGCACCCGCATGAAGGTATGCGTCGGCTCGGGGAACGGTGGCTGGTAGGCGAACGAGCCCGCCGTCTTCGGATTGCGGATGTCGCTGATGTCGACGAGCCGCGCCCCCGCGTGCCAGCAGGCGGCCCACAGGCGGTCGCCGTCGCGCAGGGCGTGGTGCAGGCGGTGGCGCTGCCCCTTCCAGGTCGGCGTCTCGCCGCCGGCGACATGCTGGCCCGGCATCCACCAGCGCGAGATCTCCTGCGGCGCGGTGGGATCGCTCACGTCGTAGATCACCAGGATGTTGCCGACGTAGCCCTCCATCTCGGTCGAGATGTAGGCGTAGCGCTCGTCGACATCGAAGCGGTGCACGCCGATGCCGCCGGTGCGCTGATGCACCAGCTCGCGCGGATGCTCGACGTCGGAGATGTCGAAGATGCGGAAGCCGCCCTCGTCATAGCCGCGGGCGAAGCCGGTGCGCAGCTCCGCCATCTCCGCCTCGGCCACGCCGATCTCGCCGGCGATCTCGCCCTCGGTCGGCGCCCGGCCCAGGTGGTTTTTCAAGTCGGCCTCGACTTCGCCGATGCGCTCGCCCTTGCGATAGAAATGGCGATTGTCGCGCTCGACGTTGGCGTAGAGCAGGTTGCCGACGACGCGCACCTTGTGCGCATGCGAGTAGCCGCTCGGCGGCGGGATCTCGGCGACCAGGCGCGGCTGCGCCGGATCGCGCACGTCGATGATGCTGGTTCCGTTCGGCGGACGCATGTGACCGACGTAGGCGTAGCCACCGCGCACGATCACCTGGCCGCCGCCGGGGATGTCCAGGCTGGCGACATGGCGCACGTTGTGCGCCAGACCGCCGGCTGCATCTGCCCGTCGCTCACTCATGTTCAAACTCCCAAGCCTTGCCGGTCCCGGCGCAGTCTGCGTGCCGGTCATCGACAGTCTCTCGAAACCTTTGGCTTGCGGGGCTGTTGTAGGTCGGGCTTCAGCCCGACCAGAACCCCGTTACCCGCGTTCTGTCGGGCGAAAGCCCGACCTACATCCGAGCCATGCAACGACCCATCATCGCGCCCGGGCCATGCAACGCCGGCCGTCGCGCCCCTAGCTCTTGCCGCTGCGGCGCAGGCGGCTCAGCACGAACGGCGCCGCGATCGACAGCGCCAGCCCCAGCCACAATGCGTTCGCGACCGGTGAGCTGAAGAACACGCCCAAGTCATTGCCGGAGATGCGCAGGGCGCGCAGGAAGTTCTGCTCCAGCAGCGGCCCGAGGATGATGCCGATGAGCATGGCGACCACGTGGAAGCCGGTCTTGCGCATGATGTAGCCGAGCACGCCGATCACCACGGCGACGCCCATATCGAACATGTAGCCGCGGTACACGAACGCGCCGATGAGCGTGAAGCTGATGATGATGGGCGCCAGAATCGACGTCGGCACCATGGCCACCCGCGACAGATACTTGGTCAGCGGCAGGATGGTGAACACCATCATCAGATACGCGAACACCATGGTCATGAAGACGCCGTAGGCCAGAGCGGGTTGCTGCTCGAACACGCGCGGCCCCAGCGTGACACCGTGGTAGGTGAGCACCACCAGCATCACCGCGGCGGTACTGCCGCCCGGCACGCCGATCACCAGCAGCGGCACCAGGCTGCCCGAAGCCACGCCGTTGTTGGCGGCCTCCGGCGCCAGCACGCCTTCGATATGGCCCTGGCCGTATTCCTCCGGCGTGGGCGAGAAGGTGCGCGACTGCTGGTAGGCCACGAACGAACCGATGCTCGCGCCGGCGCCCGGGATGGCACCGATGACCAGGCCGATCACCGACGTCCACATCACGTGCCACTTGCGCCGGAGCCCCCAGCGGATGCCCTCGAAGCTCTTCTTCCAGCCGCTATCGAGCATGCGCTCGCGGCCGTCCTGGGTGACGATGCTCTTCTGGTCGAGCATCACCAACGCCTCGGAGATCGCGAACAGGCCCACCAGCGCCGGTATCAGCGGAATGCCCTCGTACAGCTCGAGGAAGCCGAAGGTCCCGCGCGGGTTGGAGTAGATGTGGTCCGCGCCCACGGCCCCCAGCAGTAGGCCGAGGGCGCCGGAGAGCAGGCCCTTGAGCGTGTCCTTGGCGGCGATCAGGGCGATCAGCGTCAGGCCGAACAGCATGACCACGACCATCTCGACGCTATGCAGGTAGAACGCGAGCTGGGCCAGATAGGAGGTGCCCATCATCGCGATCAGCGCCGTGAGGCTGCCGCCGATGGTCGAGGCGACGAAGGTCAGCACCAACGCCTGCTGCGCGAACCCCTTCTGCGCCAACGGGTAGCCGTCGATGGTGGTCGCGGCCGCTCCGCCCGTGCCGGGGATGTTCAGCAGAATGGCCGGGATGCCCGAGCCCATGTGCGAGGCCACGTACAGCGCCACCATGAAGGTCAGCGCCATGTCGACCTCCATGGCCAGTGTCAGCGGCAGCAGCATGATCAGGGTGTTCTGGGCACCGAAGCCCGGGATCGCGCCGATCATGATCCCCACGGTCGTGGCGATCAGGATCAGCCACCAGTAGCTGAGGGCCGTAAGTGCCAGATCGATGAACAATTCACCCGTCATCGCTTACAGCCCCATGCCCGCGGTGAGGGAGCTCAAGAACCGGCCCACGAAGCCCTCCGGCAGCGAGATCCCGAGAATCAGGATGAAAAGCAGATGCGCCAGGCTCGTGGCGAGTAGAGGCACCAGCGCGAGCAGGCGCGGGTTGCGCACGCCGAGCACCGCGAAGGCGGCCAGCAGGAAGCCCAGGGTCGCGATGAAGAAGCCCAGGTGGGGCAGCAACATCACGTACGCGCCGGTCAGCGCCAGCACGGACAGGCGCTTGGCGATGGCGGCGTTGGTCTCGCCCAGGAGCATCCAGATGCCCGACTCGACGCCGTGTCGAATGGCGTCCTTGCACCAGCGCGCGACGAGCAGCGCTGTCAGGATGAAAATCCCGATCGAGACCAGGATGCCGCTCATGCGCGCCTCGAACGGCAAGTCCCAGATCGTCGTCAGGTAGTAGATCGAGAACGCCATACCCGCGACCGGCACGATGGCCTCGGTCCAGGTCACGGCGTTGCGCGCACGGGCGGTCTGTTCGGGCGCGGACGCGTCCGCAGTCTGGTTCGTGGTCTCGCTCATTCGGTCATCCCCGACAGGCACACGGGCGCGCTGGCCGGGACCCGGCGGCCCGGCCAACGTGTCCGCTCATGGATCGTTAGCCCCGCAGCATGTCCGCGTACTGGGTGGCGAGATCCAGGAACGACTGCGCAAGCTGCTCGCACTTGTCGGAGTCGCTGTACTCGACGAACTCCGCGGGCTTGCCCGCCTCGGCGAACGCCTTCTCGAGCTGCGGATCGTCGAATGCCTCGCGGATCGTGTTGCGCAGGGTCTCGTAGCGATCCGGGTAGTCCTCGAGCGCCGCGCGTTGGATCGCGAAGGCGCGATTGCCCGTCAGCACCGGGATGCTCGTGTCGAACACCTCGTTCACCGGCGGGGCCTCCTCGGTCCGGCCCGGCATGCGGTTGTGGTCGTTGAACACCGTCAAGAAACGGATCTGGTCGGTCAGCGAGAGCGAACTGCTCATGAACGTCGCGCAGGCATCGACCTCGCCCGTCACCGCCGCCGACCGGGCGGGGCTACCGCCGCCGTACGGGATCAGCCGGAAGTTGGCCCCGGTGGCGTCGGCCAGTGCGAGCACGCCCAGGCTGGACGGGTGGGGCAGGCGGCTGGTGGAGATGTTGATCTGCCGATCCTGACCCGCATCCACCAGATCCTGGACGGATTGGAACGGCGAGTCGTTCGCGACCCAGAGCACCGCATCGTCGGCATCGACGCCGGCGAAATAGGTGTAATCCTCGGGATACTGGTAGTCGGTGTCCTGCGTGGCGTACATGATCATCTCGGGACCGATGTTGCCGAACAGCAGGTGGTGCCCGTCGGCATCCCAGCGGCCGAGATAGGTCTCGTAGCCGACCTGGCCGCCCGCGCCCGGGAAGTAGCTGTACTCGAAGTTGCTGCCGCCCAGGTACTTCTGCCAGACCGAGTTGAACGCGCGCGACGTGCGGTCGACACCGCCGCCTTCGCCCGTCGGGATCAGGATCTGCATCGTCTCGCTGGGGAAATTGCTGCTGGCAAACGCGCGCGAGCCGAGCGTGAGCCCCATGGCGGACACGCCTGCCACGGCGCCGCTGCGACGCAGGAACTCGCGGCGCGAAACGCCGGAAATCTTTCGGGACATGGTGAACCCCTCCCCGGAGTGTAAGTCTCTGTTTTCATGGCCCGTGAGGGCCGTGCGCGGGCCTTGACCAAGCGTGTGCGGCCTACCTCGCGCGCATGGGCGTGCTGTGGCCCAGCGCCGCGAGCGTGCCGCGCCTGTCATCCGAATGCAACTATCTTATATAAGATATAGCAAATCGACGGGCACCGGTCTCGGGCGGCGGCGCCCTGCGGTGGCCCGCCGCACGGCGGGGATTCTTGAATAGCGTCCGCGAACAAGGACCGTGCCGCGATAAAAGCTCGGAGGACCATGAGGTGCGCGATGCCGGGCCATCATCATGGATCACGAGAGTGCACGCTTCCTCGGACGCCTAAAGCAGTGCGATCGACGGTTGGCTGGCGTGACGGTCCGGCCCACGTCATCGCGTGGGCGCCATGGCGGGTATCCGCTTTCCTGCGTTCGAGTTACGAATTCGCGCGACAGGACCCGCGCCGTCGTCCTGACGGCGCGAGAGCGAACAGGTTGAGCGACAATTGGCCGGCAGGTTGCTGTACGCGGACGAGTGCGCGGCTGGCGCGGCCGTAAAGCGCTCGCGTCGCGGAGCGAGCGTCCGAGTCAGGCTCGTTACGCGCAGAGGTTGCTCGTTTTTTTATGTGATTGAAAGGTGGTCTTATGGAGTGCGTTGAGGATACGTTTGCGGAAGCGTGTGGGCGTAGAGACGGCGTTACCGCAGGGAGTAGGTCGGGCTGAAACCCGACCTACAACTATCCGATCTGAGCTTGTCCAAGCTGGCCGATGACCGGCGATCGGGCTGGGGATAGAAGTCATCGCGAGCGGACCGACGTGATCCGACCGCTATGGCCTTCCGCAAGGCAAATGGAGCCATCCTACGTAGGTGTAGGGGATCGCAGGCTCTTCGCTGAAGAGCGAGCCTTGTCCCTGTGTGGCGCCATAGCTCAGACTGTGAGCTACGCAGGCCTGTGCCGGATCCGTCTCGATGCTTATTGACAATCGGACCCACGGAACAGTGGGGCAGCTGCTCGGACAAGCAGCCGCCAAATCGAGCCGCCTCTCCGTTCTCACCTCCGAATTCTCGCTATTCGCTTTTTCGGCGCTGCGCCGCGCGTTTCGTAAGGCGGCGGATGCGCGCTTTGTACTGTCTGTGCGCGGCGAGAGTACCCCAGTGCAAGGGTTGCTCGGCGATTTCCGCGACCGGTCGGCCCGTAATCGCCTCGATAGTGCGTACCTCGCGCGTAAATGCGCGACGTGGCTCGAGCGTTACGCGTCGATACGACGTCCGCAAGCTCCGGCGGGTCATAACCTGTTTCATGTGACTGACGGAGGCGAACGGTCACTCGCTATCCATGGCAGCTCTCCGTTTACGACCGCCGGTCTCGGACTTGTGGCGACAACCACTTACCACATGAATACGGCATTTCGCGGCCAAGCCGAAACGGACCAACTACTAGAATGGTTTAACGGGATCTGGGAGAGCGCGGCCGAGGACATCAAAGGTCAAGTGCTAGCGCAGCTCAGAGAGGTTTACGAAAGTAAGTCTCCTGAAACTATCTACTTCCTGATGCTGTATTCCCTCTTCCGCGACTACCTCGGGGGGCTAGAAGAAGAGAACATTATTAAGACCCGCACTGGGATTAAGGAAGCTCGGGTCTGGAGCAAGCTCTACCGGTTCCAGCGCGACGGTGTGCTCGGTGCGATCGACAAGATCGAGCGCTTTAATGGTTGCATTCTGGCCGACAGCGTGGGCCTTGGCAAAACCTTCGAGGCGCTGGCGATCATCAAGTACTACGAGCTGCGCAATGACCGCGTGCTCGTCCTGGCGCCCAAGAAGCTGCGCGAGAACTGGACGCTCTACACCGTCAACGACACGCGCAATGTCCTTGCCGAGGATCGCTTTGCTTTTGATGTGCTCAACCATACGGACCTGACGCGAGACGGTGGGTTCTCGGGTGAGCTCAACCTGGAAACGGTAAACTGGGGCAATTATGACCTCGTCGTTCTCGACGAGTCGCACAACTTCCGCAACAATCCGCCTCGCAAGGATGGCCTGACCCGGTACGGGCGCCTGATGCGCGACATCATCCGCTCGGGGGTCAACACGAAGGTCCTCATGCTGTCGGCTACGCCGGTCAACAACCGCATGAACGATCTCAAAAACCAGATCGCCTTCATTACGGAAGGCCGAGACGATGCCTTGTACGCTGAAGGCATCGCCACTATCGAGGCCACGCTTCGCAAGGCGCAGAAGCGCTTCAACGCTTGGTTGCGCGAAGACAGCGAGCGCCGGACATCCGCCGGGCTGCTCGAATCACTGAACTTCGATTATTTTAGCCTGCTCGATCGCTTGACCATCGCCCGTTCGCGTAAGCATATCGAGAAGTACTACGACATCGGGGAGACGGGCGCCTTTCCGGAGCGTGCGGCGCCGCGCAACCTGAAACCAGCCATTGACGCGCAGGGCCGCTTCCCGGAGCTGCGCGAGATCAACCGTGACATCCGCCGACTCAATCTCAGTGCGTATGCACCTTTGCGTTATGTCCTGCCGGACAGGCTCGAGGAGTACAGCCGCAAGTACGACATGCAGGTGGCCGGCGGCTCGGTGTTCAAGCAAATGGACCGCGAGGAAAGCCTGATCCATTTGATGCGCGTGAATTTGCTCAAGCGCATGGAGAGCTCCATTCACTCCTTCGCCAGCACCGTCGAGAAGCTGCTCGGTGGGGTGCGTGGGCTGATCGAGCGGCTCGATGCCCATGAGACGGCGGATGTTGAGGAATGGGGCATAGAAGATATTGAAGTCGAGGACGAGGCCTTCGATCCCTATCTGCTCGGTGACAAGATCAAGGTCCTTATCCAGGACGTCGACCGCGTCCGCTGGCGCCAGGAGCTGAAGGAGGACGAGGAACTACTGGTTAAGCTCGTGCGCGAGGCGCGAGCGATCACGGCGGAGCGCGATGCCAAGCTGCACCAGCTCAAGCAGGAGATCCGACAGAAGGTCCAAGCCCCGCTGAACCGCGGCAATTGCAAGGTGCTGGTGTTCACTGCCTTCGCGGACACGGCCGAATACCTATTCGCCGAAATCTCCACATGGGCGCAGGAGGAGCTGGGCCTACACTCCGGCAAGGTCACCGGCCACAGCCATGGCAACCGCAGCACCGTCCCCGATGTACGGCGCGACATTCCATCGATCCTCGCTGCGTTCGCGCCAGTGGCCAAGGAACGCGGCGCAACGGAATCGGGCGAGATCGACATCCTGATCGCCACGGATTGCATTTCCGAGGGCCAAAACCTCCAGGATTGCGATTTCCTGGTCAATTACGACATCCACTGGAATCCGGTTCGGATCATCCAGCGCTTCGGGCGCATTGACCGCCTTGGTTCCGTGAACAAGACCATTCAGCTCGTCAACTTCTGGCCCAACATGGAGCTGGACGAGTACATCGACCTGGAGGCGCGGGTCGCCGGGCGCATGGTGCTACTCGATATCTCCGCCACCGGGGAGGAGAACGTCATTGAGGTCCCGGAGGGCGGGGGCATGAACGACCTCGAGTACCGCCGGCGCCAACTTCACCAGCTCCAGAACGACATACCGAATGTCGAGGACCTCTCCGGCGGCATTTCGATCACCGATCTGACTCTGAACGATTACCGGATGGACCTGGGGGAGTATTTGCGCGAGCATGGCGAGCGGCTGGAGCGGATGCCACTCGGCGCCCACGCCGTCACTCGCATTGACGATCTGGTTGCCAGCGAGGATCTCGGTCCGGGCGCAATCTTCTGCCTGCGGGACGAGAGCGCCCGCGCACAGCCCGACCCCGGTTATCCGCTGGCGCCCCATTATCTGGTGTACGTCGGGGACGACGGCTCGGTCCGGCTCAACTTCACGCACACCCGCCGGATTCTCGACGCCCTGAAGCGCTTGTCACTAGGTCATGCCCACCCGGACGAGCGTGCTGTGGCGGCGTTCAACCGCGCCACCCGTGAGGGCCGCGATATGCGCCACTATCAGGGTCTGCTCGCGCGCGCCGTGGCCGCCATTACCGGTGAGGAGGAGCAACGCGGCGTCGCCAGCCTGTTCCAGCCCGGCGGGACACTCGTCAGTCCGGATCACTTCCGCGGTATGGATGATTTCGAGGTCGTCGGCTTCCTCGCCGTTCTGGGCCCCGAGGAGCCGCGGTGAGCGAAGCCTTCTACGAGCGGCTGGCACTGCCGGCCGCTGCCCGGCTTGGCAAGCGCGTCCCCAAGAAGCAGTTCTTCGAGCACGCCCGCTTGGGCGCCGCCGATCGTCGGGCCTTCAGCGAGGACATCGACGCAGTCATCTGGCAGTACACGCTCAAGCCCGCCACCTGCGCCATCCCGCCGTACCGAGACGCCGAGCGCGACTGCGGCGAGATCGCGGTTCTCGAGGCGCGGCTGCGCGCGGCCAAGCGCAGCGTCCGGCTGGCCGAGCTGATGCACCGGGCGATTCCTTACCCCGTATTCCTGATTCTCGTCCACGAGGACTGTCTCGCCGTGAGTCTCGCACATAAGCGCGCCAGCCGATCGGGGGACGGCTCCATCGTCGCCGAGAACGTGCAGACCACCGACTGGCTGCCCGCCGACGAGCCCGAGGCCCCGGCCGAGCGCGCCTTTCTCGACAGCCTGGCGCTCCCCGGGCTGCCGCAGACGGACTATTACGCCACCTACGCCGCTTGGCAGCAGCGGCTCACGGCGTTGGCCTGCGCGCGCCGAACCGGTACCTTCCGCCTGTCCACCGACGCCGAGGCCGACACCCGGCGGCACGAGTGCCTGGCAAGCTGCCGCGAGCTGGAGCAGGAGATCGCCGCGCTGCGAGCCCAACTGAAACGAGAAACGCGGTTCAACCGGCAGGTCGAGTTCAACACCCGCATCAAGCGCCTCGAGCAGGCGCTGCGGGACGCCACCGCCGAGCTGTGACCGCGAGCGAGGGAGTCATGCAGAAGCTGGATCCGAAGACGGACGGCGCTTCGCCGGACCTGATCGAGGAGAATGTCGAGACCTTGCGGGAGCTGTTCCCGGAGGCGTTTACCGAAGGCACGGACCCGGACGGTCCGCGCTGGAAGGTCGACTTCGACGCGTTGCGTGAGCTACTTGGGGATCAGATCGAGCAGCGCGACGAGCGCTACGGTCTTACTTGGCACGGTAAGGCACAGGCCCGGCGACTCGCCCAAACGCCGTCCACCGGCGCTTTGCGCCCCTGTCCCGAGGAATCGATCAACTGGGATTCGACGGAAAACCTGTTCATTGAGGGCGACAACCTGGAGGTGCTCAAGCTCCTGCAGAAGTCGTACCACAAGCAGGTGAAGATGATTTACATCGACCCGCCGTACAACACCGGCGGCGAGTTTGTGTACCCCGACCGCTTTCAAGACAACTTGGGCAACTACCTGCGCTACACGGGCCAGCAGAGCGAGTCGGGCGTCTCATGGTCGTCCAATCCAGAGGGTTCCGGCCGCTATCACACCAACTGGCTCAACATGATGTACCCGCGCCTGCGGCTCGCGCGCCAGCTCCTGCGTGATGACGGCGTGATCTTCGTGTCTATAGACGACAACGAGCTGCACAATCTGCGGCATATGATGGACGAGATCTTTGGGCCGGAGAATTTCATCGCGACGGTGATTTGGCAGAAGGTCTACTCACCGAAGAACTCGGCGCGCCATTTCTCGGATGATCATGACTACGTTGTAGTTTATGCCCGTCTCGCGGACGTATGGCGCCCTGAACTCCTGCCGAGATCTGCCGAGCAGGATAGCCTTTATAGGAATCCGGACGACGATCCGCGTGGTCCGTGGATGTCCGATAACCTTACGGCCCGCAACTACTACGGCGAAGGCACATACAGCGTGACCACTCCGGCCGGCGAGGTCATAGAGGGCCCGCCGTCCGGTCGGTACTGGACGATTTCCAGAGCGAGGTTACGGGAGCTAGACCAAGATAACCGTATATGGTGGGGTTCGGACGGACGCGGAATGCCTCGTTTCAAACGGTTCTTGTCCGAAGTGTCTGACGGCCGCGTTCCCCAAACGCTTTGGAAATACGATGAGGTGGGTCACACGCAGCAGGCTAAGCGTGACCTACTTGCTCGCCTGAGTTTCGACTCCTCAGATTCCGTCTTCGATACTCCCAAGCCGATACGGCTAATTCAGCAAATGCTCCGCATCGGCACACGCCCGCGGGAGCAAGATCTCGTCCTGGACTTTTTTGCGGGCTCGGCAACCACCGGCGACGCCGTCATGCAACTGAACCAAGAGGATGGCGGCAACCGGCGTTATCTGTTGGTGCAGCTCCCCGAAGTCACCGACGCCGGGGATTACGCCACCATCGCGGACATGGGCAAGGCGCGCTTGCGCGCGGCCGGGAATGCCGTTCGGGAGGAGGCAACTTCAGAGGGGGAATCGGGCGCCCCCGCAGAGCTGCCGGACCTTGGCGTCAAAGTGCTCAGATTGCACAGCAGCAATATCCGACCATGGGAGCCGGGCGCGGGCGATCTCGCGCAGCCGCTGTTCGATTCCGTTGAGAATATCAAGCACGATCGATCCGAGAGCGACGTGCTGTACGAGCTCCTGCTCAAATACGGCCTCGACCTCACCGTGCCGATCGAAGAGCGCGAGATCGCCGGGCAATCGGTCCACGTCATCGGCGCCGGTGCGCTCATCGCCTGTTTGGCCGACCGGATCGACCTGGACGTCGTGCAAGGAATCACCGAGCTGAAGGCCGAGCTGGCGCCCGAGGTCGTGCGCGTCGTGTTCAAGGATGCCGGCTTCGCCGACGACGTGGTCAAGACGAATACGATCCAGATCCTGCGGCAAGCGGGCATCGAGGACGTACGCAGCCTTTGAGTCATCGTCATCGACCTGGAGAGCCATGCCGTGAGCACGGATGAACACGACAACTCGAACGACGAATCCGGGGAAGAGATCGCCTCGGCCCGCGGCGAGTTTCTCGTCTACCGCACGGAGGACGGCCAGACCCGGGTCGAGTGCCGCTTTGAAGACGACACGATCTGGCTCAGCCAGGGTTTCCTCGCTGAGTTGTACCAGACCAGCAAGCAGAATATCAGTCTGCACCTGCGGAACCTCTTCAAGGAAGGCGAGCTGCGGCCCGAGGCAGTTATCAAGGAATACTTGACAACTGCTCCAGACGGGAAGAGCTACCGAGTCAAGCACTACAGCCTGGAGGCCATCCTCGCTGTGGGGTACCGGGTCCGCAGCAACCGCGGCACGGAATTCCGCCGCTGGGCCACGGGCCGGCTGCGCGAGTACCTGACTAAGGGCTTCGTCATGGACGACGAGCGCCTCAAGCACCCGCCCGTGCCCGGTTCCGGCGTGCCCGACTATTTCGACGAGCTGCTGGAGCGGATCCGCGACATCCGCGCCAGCGAGCGCCGGATGTATCTGCGCGTGCGGGAGATCTTCAGCCTGGCGGCGGACTACGAGCCCTCGGCCGAGGAAACCACGCGCTTTTTCCAGCACATGCAGAACAAGCTGCATTACGCGGCCACTGGTCATACGGCGGCCGAGCTGATCCACGGGCGTGCCGATCACACACAGCCCAACATGGGTCTGAGGAGCTGGAAGGGCGACCAGGTCCGCTCGGCGGATGTCACTGTCGCCAAGAACTACTTGAATGAGCCCGAGATCGACGAGCTCAACCGCATTGTCACGATGTGGCTGGACTTCGCGGAGGATCAGGCCCGCCGACGGCGCCAGGTGTTCATGCAGGATTGGCAGGACAAACTCGACCAGTTCCTCGAATTCAACGACCGTAGCGTGCTCAGTGGTCGCGGCGGCATGCGTAAATCGACCGCCGACGATAAAGCGCGTGCCGAATACCGGCATTTCGAGGAGCGCCGTCGCGCATTGCGCGAAGCGACCGGCGAGGAAGAGACCCTGCGCGCGCTTGAGGATTGGGCGCGGCGCGCCACCGGCGACGACCGCTCCAACAATGAGGACGAGCCCGAATGAAGCTTCAGTTCGACGCCGATCTCGACTACCAGCGCGAGGCCATCGACGCCGTCGCCGACCTGTTCGAGGGCCAGGAAGTCTGCCAAACGAACTTCACGGTCGCGCCGCTGCACGACGGATCGCAGTTCGCCATCGGCTTTGGGCAGGGCGACGGCGACCTGGGCGTGGGCAACCGCCTACGGCTCCTGGACGAGGATCTGCTCGAGAACGTGCAAAACGTCCAGCTTCGCAATGGCCTGGCTCCTTCGCAGCAGCTCGGCTCGCCGGATTTTACGGTGGAGATGGAGACCGGCACCGGAAAGACCTACGTCTACCTGCGCACGCTGTTCGAGCTGAATCGGCGCTATGGCTTCACCAAGTTCATTGTCGTGGTGCCCTCAGTCGCCATTAAGGAAGGCGTATACAAATCGCTGCAGATGATGCAGAGCCATTTCGAGGCGCTATACGACAACGTACCGTTCGATTATTTCGTGTACGACTCACAGAACCTCTCGCAGGTTCGCGATTTCGCGACGAGTTCCACCATTCAGATCATGGTGATCAACATCGACGCCTTCCGGCGGAGCTTCGAGGACCGCGAGCGCGAGCACAAGGCCAACATCATCCATCGCCCGCACGATCGGATGACCGGCAGCAAGCCCATCGAATTCATCCGCGACACAAACCCGGTTGTGGTAATCGACGAGCCCCAGAGCGTCGACACCACCGAGAACAGCCGCCGCGCGATCCGCTCCCTCAACCCATTGTGTACGCTGCGTTACTCGGCCACGCACTTGGACCAGCACAACATGCTTTATCGGCTGGATTCGGTTGATGCCTACGAGCGTAAGTTGGTCAAGCGGATCGAGGTCGCCGGGATTGAGGTCGAGGATAGCCACAACAAGGCATATATCCGCCTTCTGCAGGTGGATAACAGAAAGAGCCCGATCCGCGCGAAGGTAGAGCTGGACCAGCAACAGTCCGGCGGGAAGGTCGCGCGCAAGGTCAAGTGGGTAAAAAGCGGTGAGGACCTGCTGGAGACCTCGGGCGGGCGCGGTCTGTACGACGGCTACATCATCGACGACATCTATTGCGAGCCGCACAACGAGTACATTAGCTTTACCAGCCGCCCCGAGATTCTGCGCCTCGGCGAGGCCGTTGGCGAGGCCGATGCGAACGAATACAGACGCCTCCAGATCCGCAAGACCATCGAGGAGCATCTGGATAAGGAGCTCAGGCTCCGTCCGCTCGGGATCAAGGTCCTCAGTCTGTTTTTCATCGATCGCGTGGACAATTACCGGGCCTACGATGCTGACGGAAACCCGCAACCAGGCAAGTACGCCGCCATGTTCGAGGACGAGTACCGGCGGGCGGCCCGCAAGCCCAAATACCAGAGCCTGTTCGAGGAGGTCGATCTGGAGACTGCGGCCGAGGCCGTTCACGATGGCTACTTCGCCGCGGACAAACGAAGGGACGCCAGTGGCCGTGCCCGACTAAAGGATTCAAAAGGGGAGGGTAAGACACAAGCCGACGAAAGCGCCTATCAGCTCATCATGAAGGACAAGGAGCGTTTGCTGAGCTTCGAGTCCCAACTCAAGTTCATTTTCTCGCATTCGGCGCTGCGCGAGGGCTGGGACAACCCGAACGTGTTCCAGATCTGCACCCTCAACGAGACCGGCTCGGCAATGAAGAAGCGCCAGGAGCTCGGCCGCGGCCTTCGCCTCGCGGTCAATCAGGATGGCGAGCGCGTCCACGGCTTCGAGGTCAACCGTCTGACGGTGATGGCGAACGAGTCGTACGAGGATTTCGCACGCCAGCTCCAGACCGAGATCGAGCAGGAGGAAGGCATCCGCTTCGGGGTCGTCGAGCGGCATTTGTTCGCGGGCATCCCTGTGGAGCAGGACGACGGAACCGCCGGGTACCTGGGCACCGAGGTCTCGGGAGCCGTCTGGGAGCATCTGCGCGACCAGCACTACATCGACGACCAGGGCCGGGTACAGGACACGCTTCGTGAGGATTTGCGGGACGGGCAGGTCTCGCTGCCGGAGGCCGCCGAAGCGCACGCCGCGGCCGTGCTCGCCACGCTGCGCAAGGTCGCGGGGCGGCTCAACATCCAGAACCGGGATGACCGTCGCGAGGCCAAGCTAAACAAGGCTGTCTACTTAAGCGACGAATTTCGCGCTTTATGGGACCGGATCAAGCACCACACCACCTACCGTGTCGAGTTCAATAGCGCAGCGCTGATTGACCAGTGCGCGACCGAGATCCGCGACAACCTACGCGTGGGCAAGGCCCGGTTCGTGACACGTACGGCCCGGTTGGACGTGAATCGCGGCGGTGTCGAGGCGGAGGCCGTTCAAGAATCCGCATCCACTTACGATGCCCAGGATTTCGAGCTGCCCGACGTCGTCGGTTTTCTGCAGAACGAAACCAATCTCACGCGCCGCAGCCTGGTCGAGATCCTCGTGCGCAGCGAGCGGCTGGAGGATTTTCGCAAGAACCCACAGAAGTTTATCGAGCAGGCACTGGAGATCATCCGCCGACAAATGCGGCTATTCATCGTCGACGGTATTAAGTACCAGAAAATCGGCGACGAGCATTTCTACGCCCAGGAATTGTTCGAGGAAGAGGAGCTATCCGGTTATCTCAGCCGAAACATGCTCGCAAGCACGAAGGGTGTGCACGACCATGTCGTGTACGACTCCGATGTAGAGGCCCAATTTGCCGAAGCATTCGAGCGCAACGAAGACGTGAAGGTGTACGCGAAGCTGCCCGCGTGGTTTCAGATTGATACCCCGCTCGGCGGCTACAACCCCGACTGGGCGGTTCTGGTCGACCGTGATGGCTCGGAGCGCCTCTACTTCGTTGTGGAATCCAAGGGCAGCCTGTTCAGCGACGCTCTACGGCCAACCGAGAAGGCGAAGATCGATTGTGGCCGGGCGCATTTTCAAGCGCTCGGTACGGATGTTTCGTTCCGCTGGGATGAAAGCTACGAGAGCTTCAGCCAAGCGTTCGATACGTCCGGCTGACCCAGCGTTGAGCGAGGCGTCGGCGCCCAACGTGCGGAACGGCAATAACAAGCAATTGGGGGATCGATGGCAAAGCCGATGTGGATGGTGCGGGCCGACTCCGGCGGAGTTCTGGCAGGACAATTTCGTGAGCAAAACATGGTCGCAATTGGCTGGGACAGCCTAGGTGATGTGTCTCAGTACGGCGGTAAGGAGGAGCTGCTGAGCGCCGTAGCGCACCACTGGCCAGACTGGACTGCCGGGCGGCAGCAGATGTCCGCCAGCCAAGTGCTCAGATTTAGAGACGAGTTGGCTGTCGACGATGATGTGGTGACCTATGACCCCGGGCAGCGCATCTATCACGTCGGCAGGATCACCAGCGAGTACATGTACGTCCCTAATGCCTTTGCCGATTTCGGAAACGTCCGCAAGGTCGAATGGCTAGGGGAGGTCAAGCGCGACAATCTTTCAGTTTCGGCGCGAAATAGTCTGAACGCGATTATGACGCTGTTCCGACTTCCGGAGCCGGTCGCGCAGGAAGTTCGGACGGTCCTTGAGGGAGGCGATAGCGCGGAGTCGGGCTCTTCGAGCGAGGAGGCCGAGGACGAGTTCGCGCTGTTGGAACGCTATAAGGAAACCGCGCTCGAGTTTATCAAAGATCGAATTAGTAGGCTCGACGACCGGGAGATGGAGCAGCTCGTGGCGGGCCTACTCCGAGCGATGGGCTACAAAACCAGGATATCGGATCCGGGCGCCGATCGCGGCGTTGACATCTTGGCTTCGCCAGATGGATTCGGATTTGAGTCGCCACGCATCGTAGTCGAAGTGAAGCATCGGCCGAACACCGCAATGGGCTCGCAGCCGCTTCGAACCTTTTTAGGCGGACGGCACGAGGATGACAAGGGATTGTTTGTAAGCACGGGTGGCTTTACTAAGGATGGACGTTACGAGGCAGAACGCGCGAAGATTCCGCTGATGCTTATGGATCTCGATGGTCTGGTAAAAGCACTGATGGAGCATTACGAAAGCGCGGATTCGCGCACGCGGACCCTTGTGCCGCTGACGCGCACGTATTGGCCAGTGTAGTAGTCATCTCCGCAAGGACAGGCTGTACATTCTCCTCAACAAAAGAACCGCCGGGCACGCGAGGTACCCGGCGGTTCGGTGATACTCCCGGTCCGCTTCCCTGCGGAATCGAGCCCTCCGGGCTCCCGGGCTAGCGGCGGTCCCTGCCGCGTAGGTGTGTACTCTACGGGTGTCCGGAACGCGCTGATATCGGACTGCTTCCGCATGATCGCCTGGGGAAGCATCCCAGGGAGCGCAATAGAAACTGTTTGGCCGACGGATGTCCAAGCGCGCACGGCGCCGTTGCTGATCGCTTGAACACGGATCATGGCGCGTGCCCGATCCGGGCGCGTACCTGCCCCGGTGGGAATCCGAAGCGCCGGCGGAACGCGTTGGCGAAGTTGCTGGCATTCGAGTAGCCCACGCGTCGGGCGATCTCTTCGAGCGGGATCCGTTCCTCGGCCAGTGCTCGGTGGGCGGCGTCGAGGCGCGCGTCGCGCAGCCGGGCGAACACGGTCGTGCCGAAAACGTCGCGGAATCCGGCCTGCAGTTGCCGTTCCGATAGGCCGGCGGCGGCCGCCAGTCCGGCCATCGTTGGTGGCGAATGCAGGTTCTCTTCGAGCAGCGCGGCCGCATCGCGGATCCGTGCCCGCCGCGCCGCGCACGATGTCTCCGGCGGCACGGGGCCCATCAGCGCGCGTGTCTGCAGCACGATGATCTCGAGCACCCGCGCTTCGATGAACATGCGTTCGAGTTCGTGGGCATAGCGGTTGTCGAGAACGTCGCGGGCGATACGGCGCATCGCCGGGCTGCTCGTGATCCGATGACACGGCGCCGGTCCGGTCCGGTCGCGCTCGGGCAATAATTCGCGCAGGGGCCCCGGCGGCCTACCGTTCGTCGCGGCGAGCACGCGTTCGGGACTGATGTTGTAGGACAGGGCGCGCAGACGGGTGCCGGCGGTGAACGCGTAGTCCGCTCGCCGGACTTCCGGCCGGTATAGCGATGTGGTCTCCCGGTCGAGGCGGACGGTGTGCTCCCGGTCCGGAAGTTCCTGGACACAGTGCCCAGCGACAGCGACAAAGCCGCCCAGCGCATTAGCCGGGCGTTGGTCACTGGTGGTGAGCCGGGTGTCCTCCCGTACGCGCAGATCCGGTACGAAGGCGTCGAGGTCCTCGCCGAGCGGGTAGTGATCGATCGAGCCGGTGAGGGCGGGCTCGTCCAGGAGCAGCCGACGTTCAAAGGCCACGAGATCGCGGCTGTGCTCTGTCTGCAATAGCCACTGGTAACCCAACGTCCCTTCTCCTCGAGGCGGAGGGGCGCGGCATGCGCGTAGCCACCATCCGGAGACTATTGTCGTGCCCCTTACGGGGGCGTGCCAGTGTATGGGCATACAGGAGTGGATGCGCTCCACTCGTCAGCTTCCCCGTCAAGCGAACCACGAGAAGTTAGACACATCCGGCGGCTTGGACGTAGGCGAGCGGGGGTGTAGCCCGGATGCAGGCGAAGCCGGAATCCGGGACCCGCGCACGAGTTGTCGTGTCGGGCAGCGCTATCGACACGCGCTGCGCTCCGGCCGCGGCGCAACGGGTGCATGGCCGCCGCCCACCGATGCAGCGCCGGCTGTCCCGCGCGATCTCGCGCCGCTGTCGACGCGTGCCCGCTCCGGTGCGTCCATCACTGCGGCGTGCCCCCGGATTCCGTTTTATTTCCTCCGGGCTACGGTCGACTGGCGTTATTGTGCGCGGCGAGACCTGTCAAATGCCGGTGACCGCAAAATCGAGGGCGCTGACGATCCGGTCGCGGATATGGGCCAGCGAGCCGATTGGATCCTGCAGGTTGCGCGCGGGGATCGATGCGAGTTGTGGCGTTACCAGCAGCAGGTCTTCGCCCTGGAACGTCACTTCGGGAGTGAGGCCTTGCATGGCCTGGTGCTGAAAAGACGTTCGGGTGCCCAGAGGGATTACGATCCGGGTCGCCAATCCGGACAGATGGGGACTCTGAATATCGACCAGATAGGGGTAATGGCCCCTGCTTGTCCTGCTCGGGTTCGGGTATACATCGAACTGCGCCATCAGAATGGCCTGAACTCATCGCCGAAGCAGCCGTGTCGCTCAACAAAGTCGTTGTAGGCTTGAATGGCGGCCTTGTTTTCCGCAGCCCATTCGGCGGCCCGAGCCTGCGCCAGCTGCTCCCTCAGCGCCCGTTCGAGCGTGGCGGAAAGATTGATATTCAATGCGCGCGATTTCGACAGCAGGTCACTGTTGACGCTCACGTTCGTGGGCTTCCTGGGAGCCTCGGGGTCATAAAGTGGCTGCATGGGACACCTCATCTTGTGAAATCCAATGTCATGATATGCGCATTGCAGTGCGCGTATCAATGCGTTCGACCGAGCCGCGCCCCGGACGCGCCTTTACTGCAACCGCGCGCTGCGCTGCCGGTTGTAGCGGTCGTCGAACAAATGCCGGCCGCACCCATACAGGTCGGCCGTCTGCAACGAAGTGGAGGGCGAATGCCGGCGTTCGGTGGCTCGGATCCGAAGCGCTACCGGCTTGGAGTCAGTCCGGTATCTTCCGGCGCGATGGCGGCCCATGGAGCCGGACCGCCGAGGAGGATTACGTCCCCCGGATGGGACCTAGGGCCTGTTAACCCTTCCCGCGGTCGTCGCGTTGTGGCCCCCAATCCGGGCCCCGCAAGGCGCGCCGAG
>CAZVBX010000033.1:0-28237 GCA_964625925.1 uncultured Ectothiorhodospiraceae bacterium
CTGGCCAAGCTGCTCAAGAGCGGCGGCAACCTGCTGCTGCTCGACGAGCCCACCAACGACCTCGACGTGGAGACGCTGCGCGCGCTCGAGCAGGCGCTACTCGACTTCCCCGGCAGCGCCGTCGTGATCTCGCACGACCGCTGGTTCCTCGACCGCGTCTCGACGCACACCCTGGCGTTCGAGGATACGGGCGAGGTGTTCTTCTTCGAGGGCAGCTACAGCGAGTACGAGGAGGATCGCAAGCGCCGCCTGGGCGACGACGCGGTGCAGCCGCACCGGCCCAAGTTCAAGCGCCTGGACCGGTGAAGACACCGCTCGAGCAAACGCGCGCTTTGCCGTAGGGCATACGAAACGCGTTCGGATCGCCCCTGACAAGGTGCGGCCGAGCCCGCCCACACGGCGTTGCCGACTCCGGCGAGCGCGCAGGCGGGTCACCCGGGTCCGGCCGCTGAGTCCCCGGCTCTCGCATGGGCGAGGCATTGTATGGCCGGCTCATACCGCTGGATCGCCCTGGTCGCCGATACCCACGGTCATCTCGACCCGCGGGTCGCCGAGCTGGCGCGCTCCTGCGACCTGATCGTCCACGCCGGCGACATCGGCTCCGGCGCCATCCTCCGTCGCTTGGCCGCGGACGGCGCCGAGATCGTCGCGGTCGCCGGCAACAACGACACCGTGCGCCACTGGCCCGCCGACGACCGCGCCGAGCTCGACGCCCTGCCGACCACCGCCCGCGTGGCGCTAAACGGCCGCACGTTGGTGGTCGACCACGGTCACGGTCATCCCGCACGCGCGCGTCATCGCCGACTGCGCGCGCAGTATCCCGACGTGCAGGCAATCTGCTATGGCCACAGCCATCGGCCGGTGATCCAGACCGCCGCGCTGCCGTGGATCCTGAACCCCGGCGCAGCGGGTCGCACGCGCACCTACGGCGGTCCGGCGTGCCTGCTGATCGAAACGGACGAGCACGGCTGGGCGCTGCATCCGCATCGTTTTCCGCCGCAACGCTGACCCGGGCGCCGGGCTTGCCGGCAGCGACCGATTCGGCTATCGATAAGGAGTACCCGCGGATACGGAGCCGCAAATGGATGAGAGCGTGCGCCGCGCGATGGGCAAATGGCCCGATGTCCCCGCCGTATTCGGCTGGCTCAGCCTCGATGAGGGTGGCCACTGGCGTCTGCGCGGCGAGCCGGTGACGCACCCGGGCCTGATCGACTTCATCAACCGCAACTACGACTGCGACGAGCGCGGCCGCTGGTTCTTCCAGAACGGGCCGCAGCGCGGATACGTCACGCTGGCGTACACGCCGTGGATCCTGCACGTGGACACCTCGGGTCACCTGCACAGCCATACCGGGCGGGCCATCGAGCGGGTGGATCACGCCTATGTCGATGACGACGGTCATCTGCTGCTTGCGACCGATGCGGGCGTCGGGCTGGTCGCGGCCGATTCGGTCGCCGCCGTGTCCGACTGGCTGGTCGACGCGCATGGTGCGCCGCTCGATGCCGACGCCTTCGACAATGCTCTCGAGCGTTTGCGCGCCGGCGAGCCAGGGGGCGTGCTTCTGCAGTATGCCGGCCGGACGGTCGAACTCGACTCCATCGCGCGCACCGATGTACCCGCGCGCTTCGGTTTCGTTCCCGACCCGCAACCGGACGCATGAGCGCGCCCGCGGCATGGACGCCTCGATGCGCAACGCGCGCGCGACGGAGGCGCGTCATCTCACCCTGGTCGTCTACGGGCTGCAACTCGCCGGCATAGTGATCGCGTTGACCCCGGCGATCGGGGTCATCGTCAATCACACCAAGCGCCGCGACGTGACCGGGACGATCTACCGATCGCACTTCGACTGGCAGATCCGGAGCTTTTGGTGGACCGTGCTCTGGCTCGGTATCGGTGCGCTGCTGCTGCCGCTATTCGGCATCGGCGCGCCGATCATGACCCTCGCGGCCATCTGGTTCCTCTACCGCGCGATCCGCGGCACGGTCAACTGGCACCACCACGATCCGATGCCGGTCCGGAGAAATACCACGGATAGACACGGATGATGGGGAATTCGCGGGTCCGGTCGCCGGGGTCCTGGCCGCGCCCGTCGGCGACGGGTGCATAAACGCTAAAGAATCCCGGCGTCGAGGCTCGCCGCCATGTAGAGGCCGAGCTCGCGGCAGGATTCGAGGAAGCTGTCGTCCCACTCGCCGCGGCAGATCAGCGGCTCCTGGACCGGGCGCCAGGACAGGCCCGTGCAGATGCCCTCGACCGCTCGCCGCGTGCCGGTACCGTCCCGGCCGGCGCGCACGTAGAGCGCGTACGGCAGTCCTTCTGCGCGCTCGATGACGCCGTAATAGGTCCGGTCGAAGAAATCCTTGAGCGCGCCGCTCATGTAGCCGAGGTTCTCGGTCGTGCCGAGGACGATCGCATCGCAGGCGAGCACGTGCTCAGGCCCCGCCTCCAGCGGCCGCACATGCCACGCCGTCACGCCCTCGATATCCTCGCTGCGCGCCCCGGCCAGCACCGCCTCCACCATCCGCCGCGTATTCGGCGACGGATCGTGCGCAACAATCAATAGCTGTTTGGACTGGTCACTCATCGCCGGCCCAATGAAAGGAACCACGGATGAACATGGATAGACACGGATGTGACAGCTGCGTTTTGTGAATCGGTGCTTCGCTGGAAAGCCCAAACGATTCCGAATGCCTGAGAACCACTAAATGGACACAAAATGAACACGAGATAGGAAATCAGCGCGTTCGCGCTATCCGAGCCCCCGCCCGGCCCCGCGATCTTGTGTTCATCTCGTGTTTATTTAGTGGTTCTTTTCCTGAGCATAACGTCGGCCATACCCCGGACGTGCCGAATAGCCGGGTCCACATCCGTGTGTATCCGTGTTCATCCATGGTTCTCTAGATCCCGCGGGCTTCCTTGATGCGTTCGTAGGCGCGGCCGATGTGCTGGCTCTTGGATTTGGCGACCTCGACCATCTCGTCCGGCAGGCCCTTGGCGAGCAGCTTGTCCGGATGGTGCTCGCTCATGAGCTTGCGGTACGCCTTCTTGATGTCGTCGTTGCCCGCCTCGGCCGAGACGCCGAGCGTCGCGTAGGCGTCATCGATGCTCATGCCGCCGCGCTCGATCGGCTCGCCGCGGCCGCGCCTATGCGCGCCCTGCCACCGCTCGTGACCGCCGCCGCGCAGCATGCGCTCGAGCAGACGGAAACGCTCCTCGGGGATGCCGAGCGTATGACACACGTGCAGCAGCACGCGCTCCTCGGCGGCGTCCATGTGGCCGTCGGCGTACGCCGCCCGCAACTGGATCTCGATGAACATCTGCACGAGGGCGTTGCGCCGGCGGCATTCGCGGCGAAACCGCTGCAGCACGGCCTCGCGATCGAAATCGGGCTGCTTGCCCTCGTTGAACCGGCGCATGGCCTCCTGGCGCTGCGACGGGCTCAGATGCATCTGCCGCATGACCGATTCGGCGTGGTCGATCTCGTCCTTGGAGACGCGCCCGTCGGCCTTGGCGACATGGCCCATGATGGCGAAGGTGGCCTGGAAGAAAGCGGCCTGCACCCGTACGCGGTGCCCGCCGCGCGGGCTATCCAGGCCGGTGATGCCGCGATCGAAGGCATGGCCGAGCGCAATGCCCAGGATCGCACCGAGCACACCGCCGACGAGGTAGCCGAAAACGCCGCCCGCGATCTTGCCCCACCAGCTCACGTCACGCCTGCTCCAGCAATTGTGCGAGATCGTCCTCGGTCAGCACGGGCACGCCCAGCTCGCGCGCCTTGTCGGCCTTCGAGCCCGGCTCGGCACCGGCGATCACGGCCGAGGTCTTGCCCGAGACGCTGCCGCTGACCTTGGCCCCGAGCGCCTGCAGGCGCTCGCTGGCCTCGGCGCGCGTCATCTGCTCGAGCGTCCCGGTGAGCACGTAGGTCTCCCCGGCCAGCGGCTGCGCCTGGGCGACGACGGGTTCGCCCTCTTCCCAGGTGACGCCGGCGGCCATCAAGCCCTCGATGACCTCGCGGTTGTGCCGCTGGGCGAAGAAGGTGGCGATCTCGTTCGCGACCACCGGTCCGATATCCGGCACTTCGGTCAAGCGCGCCTCGTCGGCTTCCATCAGGTTCTGCAACTGTCCGAAGTGTAGCGCCAGAGCCCGCGCCGTGGCGGCGCCCACCTCGCGGATGCCGAGCGCATAGATGAAACGGGCGAGTGTCGTCTGCTTGGCCGCCTCCAGCGCCGCCAGCAGGTTGTCGGCGCTCTTGTCGCCCAAGCGGTCGAGCGAGACGAGGTCGTCCTTGCGCAGGCGGAACAGATGGTCGACCCGCTCCACCAGCCCGCGCTCGACCAGTTGGTCGACGATCTTTTCGCCCAGGCCATCGATGTCCAGCGCCGAGCGCGAGGCGAAATGCAGCAGAGCCTCCTTGCGCTGGGCCGGGCAGAACAGGCCGCCGGTGCAGCGGTGCGCCGCCTCGCCGGCCTCGCGTACCACGGCGGAGCCGCAGACGGGACATTCGGTCGGCATCTGCGGCACGGCCGCCCCCGGCGGCCGGCGCTCCGGCAGCGCCCGCACGACCTCGGGGATGACGTCGCCCGCCCGACGCACGACCACGGTGTCGCCGACGTGGATATCCTTGCGCGCCATCTCGTCGGCGTTGTGCAGCGTGGCGTTGGACACGGTAGCGCCGGCGACGGTGACCGGTTCCAGCCGCGCCACCGGCGTGACCGCACCGGTGCGCCCGACGTGGAACCCGATCTCGCGCAGCACCGTGACCTGCTCCTCCGCCGGGAATTTCCAGGCGAGGGCCCAGCGCGGCGCACGGGCGACGAAACCGAGACGCTCCTGTGCGGCCACGTCGTCGACCTTGAACACCGTGCCGTCGATCTCGTAATCGAGCTCCCCACGGCGCTCGCCCAAGCGCTCGTGGTAGGCCTGCATCTGGTCGGGCCCGGTCACCAGGGCCCGCTCGCGCGATACCGGCAGCCCCCAGCCGGCGAGCCAGTCCAGCGTGGCGCTCTGCGTGTCCGGCAGACCGTGGTCCTCGGCAAGGCGCACGAGGCCGTAACAGCACAGCACCAGCGGCCGGCGCGCCGTGATCGATGAATCGAGCTGGCGCAGGCTGCCGGCGGCCGCATTGCGCGGATTGGCGAAGGTCTTTTCGCCGCGCTCGCGATAGCCGGCGTTGATCCGCTCGAAGCCGCTGCGCGGCATGTAGACCTCGCCGCGCACCTCGATGCGGGCCGGCCACCCGGCGCCCTGTAATCGCAGCGGCAGATTGGCGACCGTGCGCAGATTGACGGTGACGTCCTCGCCCGTGGCTCCGTCGCCGCGGGTGAGACCGCGGGTGAATACGCCCTCTTCGTAGAGCAGGCTCACGGCCAGGCCGTCCAACTTGGGCTCGGCGCAGTACGTGACGGCCGCGTCCGTGCCCAGGCGCTCGCGTGCCCGCCGATCGAATTCGCGCACCTCGGCGGCATCGAACGCGTTCTCCAGCGAGAGCATGGGCACCGCATGCTGCCCGGTGGCGAAGCGCTCGAGCGGCGGCGCGCCCACGCGCTGGGTGGGCGAGTCGGAGCTGCGCAGCTCCGGATGCGCCTGCTCGAGCTGCTGCAGCTCGCGGAACAGCCGGTCGTACTCGGCGTCGGGGATCTCCGGGTCGTCGAGGCTGTAATAGCGATACGCATGATGGTGCAGCGCCTCGCGCAGTTCGCGCGCACGCCGCTCCATCGCGACGGGGGTCTCGGGCATCAGCGGCTATGCTCCGGGGTCGTCGCCAAACGCCGCAACTCGTCCCGCAGCAGCTGCTCGGACTGGCGCGTCAGGGGCGTGCGCTTCTCGTCGAGCACGCGGCCATCGAGTTCGCGCGCAAGGTCACGCGCGGTCACCACCATGCGCTCGAAGGCCGCCAGCGGCGCGGGCGGTCCGGGAACGCGCAGGATCAGGACGACGCCGGGCGTCGACAGCGTGTCCATGGTGGCGGGGTCGAAGGCACCGGGCTCGAGTACGTTGGCCACGCTGAACTCGGTTGCGGCGCGCCCGTTGCGGTCGGGCGTGCCATCGCGGGCGCGGGCGTGGAATGCCCCGAGCTCGCCGTGCTCCAGGCCGTGACGCGCGAACGCCTGGGCCAGTTGCGCCCCCACCAGCCGGCGGCCCTCGGCGGCGACCACATACAACACCACGAGGCGCTCGGGCGCCGGCTCGACTGCCGGGGCGGATCGGGCACGCCGGGGTTCGCTCCCCTCGGGGCGCCGGGCCTGAAGCTCGGGATCGGGCTGCGGCGTCTCGGTCGCGGGCGGATCGGGCGGCTCCGACGGCGCCTCGGCCGCCGGCTCCGCCAGATCCGGCTCGACCGTCTCCGCCGACGGGTCATCGAGTTCGACGGCGTCCTCGACGGCCACGGTGTCGATGCGGAAATCCTCGACACTCCAGGGGTCGGCCGCTTCGGGGCCGAACTCGTGCGCCTCATCGACGGCGCGCGCCGGCCCCTCGCCGAACGTCGGGGCCTGGCGGGTAGGGGTGGATCCGCTACGGCCGCCGGGGGCTGTGCCGGATGCGCCCTCGGCGGCGGCGTTCTCCCGATCGGGCCGTTGCTGGCGCCGACCGGCGACGTAGATCGCCCCGATCAGAATGGCCCCGACCGCCAGCAGAATCCAGCGCAGCCATTCCATGGCATTCAGGGCCCGCTCGGATATGCTTCGCGCGCGTGAACCATGGCGGGAGAGGCCTATGCCTGAGCCAGCTCGGCCGCTTCCTGCACATCCACGGCGACCATGCGCGAGACGCCGGCCTCGCGCATGGTGACACCATGTAGCTGGTTACTCAGCTCCATCGTCTGCTTGTTGTGCGTTATGAAGATGAACTGCACACGATCGGACATTTCCCGAACCAAATCACAGTAGCGCCCGACGTTGGCGTCGTCCAGCGGCGCATCCACCTCGTCGAGCATGCAGAACGGCGATGGGTTGAGCTCGAAAAAGGCGAATACCAGCGCCACTGCCGTCAGGGCCTTCTCGCCGCCCGACAGCAAATAGATGTTGGACACGCGCTTGCCGGGCGGCCGCGCCATGATGGAGACGCCGGTGGACAACAGGTCGTCGCCGGTCATCTCCAGATGCGCCTGCCCCCCGCCGAACAGCCGTGGGAACAGCGCCTGCAGTTGCGCGTTGACGGTGTCGAAGGTCTGCTTGAAGCGCGAACGCGTCTCGCGGTCGATGCGCTCGATCGCGTTCTCCAGCGTGGCCAGCGATTCGTTCACGTCGGTGTGCTGCTGGTCGAGGTACTCCTTGCGCTGCGTGGCCTCCTCGTGCTCGTCGATGGCGGCCAGGTTGACCGGGCCCAGGCGCTCGATCCTGCGGCCGATCTGGTCGACGTGCTCGGCCCAGGCGTCGGCGCTCGCATCGGCCGGCAGTCCGGCAAGCAGGGGCTCGACCGACTGCTCGGCCTCGGTGAGCTGCTCCTCGACCGTCTGCCGGCGCACCTTGAGCTCCTGCGCCTGCATGCGCTCGGCCTCGAGCGCGCTCCGGGTCTCGCCGGCGTGGCGTTCGCAGCTCGCGCGGGTCTGCTCCAGCTCGCGCATCCGCTGCTCGATGCTCTCGACGCGCCCGCGGGCGTCGCTTAGCTCCTGCTCCACCTCGACCCGCTGCTCGAGGCGCGCGTTGAGGTCCGCCTGCGCCTGCTGGATGGGCTCGTCGCTGCCGTCGAGCGTTTGCTGCAGGTCGGTCCGCCGCTGCTCGAGCTGGCGCAGGCGCGTCTCCATGCGCTCCAGGTTCTCGGCCGTAGCATCGCGCGAGCTGCGCGTGGACTCCACCCGCAGCTCGACCTTGTGCCCTTCGTCGCGATCCGCCTGGGCACGCTCGCGCGCCTGCTCGAGGTCGCCCGCCAGCCGCTCGCGACGTTGCTGCAGCTGCTCGCGCTCGGCGTCGAATGCCTCGTTCTGCTCTAACGCCCGGTTGCGCTCCGTACGCGCCTGATCGAACTCGGCGGTCTCGCGCTCGATCTGCTCGTTGAGTTCGCGCGCTTCCTCGGCCAGGGTCTCGCGGCGCTGACCGATCTGCTCGAGGCGCATCCGCCGGTTCTGCGACTTCGATTGCAGATCGGCATGCTCGCGGTGCGCCCGGTTGAGCGCACCCTGGCTCTCCTCGCGCTCGCCCTCGAGCGCCCGCAGGCGCTCGGTCGCGGTCGCCAGCGATTGCTCGAGTTCGCCGATGCGCCCGTCGGCGGCCTCGACATCGGCGCGCGCCTGGGCCAGCTCCTGCTCGCGGCCGAGCACGCCGCCGTCGTCGTCCGAGGGCCGGGCGATCCGGGCCCAGTTGCGCCCGAGCCAGAGGCCCTCCGGGGTGACCACGGACTCGCCGGGCGCCAGCTCGCCCTGCAACGCCACCGCCGCCGCGGCATCCGCGGCCGTGTAGACGCCGGCGAGCAGCGACGCCGCTGCGCCGTCGGCGGCAACGCGATCGAGCAGGCGCTCACGGCCGTCGCCTGGATCGGCGGCGCTAGCGGCGTCGTCGCCCACCAGGCCCACGGCGCCGGCGTCCAGCTCGGCCAGCCGGCCGGCGGCGCCGTCGACGCGCTCCACGCGGACCGCTTCCAGGAACGGCCCGAGCACGGTCTCGACGGCGCGCTCCCAGCCCGAGTCGACGCGGAGGCGCTGGGCCAGGCGCGGATGCTCCGCCAGGCCGTGGCTGTCGAGCCAGCGCGCGACTTCTTCATCGGATTGGCCCAGGGCGGCCTGCTGGAGTGCCTCGAGCGAGGCGACCCGGCCCGCCAGGCTCTGGCGCTCCGTGCGCGCGCTGTCGAGTTCGCGCTGCGCCTCGCCCTGCGCGGCCCGCGCCTGCTCCAACGCCTGGGCATTGGCGTCGAGCGCGCCCTGCACCCGCGTGACCTCGCCCCCGGCCGCCTGCTCCTGCTCCGCCAGCTGCGCGATCTCCTGCTCGATCGGCGCCGGGTCGAGCTCGCCGCGCTCGCTCTCGACCCGCTGCAGCCGCTCGCGCGCCTGTTCCAAGTGGCGCTCGAGTTGCTCCATGCGCGATTTCTGCACCTGGGCGGTCTGCACCGGCTCGGCCGCGCGCTTGTTGAAATCGTCCCACTCGGCCTGCCATTGCTGCATGGCCTCCTCGGCGCGGGCGAGCGCTGCCGCCGATTCGTCCTGACTGGCACGCAGCTGATCGTGGCGCGGACGGTCCTCGGCGAGCGCGCCGTCGAGCTGCTCCAGGCGCTCGCGGTCGGCCCGGATGTGCTCGGCGGTCTCGCCATGCTCGCGCTCGATCTGCGCGAGCTCATCGCGCTGGCGCTGCTGCTGCTCGCGGGCGTGCTGGATCTGCTGCTCCGCGGTCGAGATCTCGGCCCCGACGCGGTAGTAGCGACCCTGGATCTCGTTGAACGCCTCTTGGGCCTCGTGGTGGCTCTCGCGCGACTGCTCGAGCTCGGACTCGGCCCGCCGCTGCTCGGCGACGATCTCTTCGAGCTGGGTCTGCTGGGCCGACAGCGAGCGCTCGCGTTCGTCCAGCTCGGTCGCCATCTCGCGCCAGCGCAAGGCGAGCAGCTCGGCATGGGCCTGACGCTCGGCGGCCTTGTGCTCCTTGTACTTCTCCGCCGTGCGCTTTTGCTTGGCCAGGTGCTCGAGATGGCGCGCGACCTCGTCGCGCAGATCGTTGAGGCGCTCGAGGTTCTCGCGGGTGTGCCGAATGCGGTTCTCGGTCTCGCGCCGGCGCTCCTTGTATTTGGAAATGCCAGCTGCTTCCTCGAGATAGACGCGCATGTCCTCGGGCTTGGCCTCGATCAGCCGCGAGATCATGCCCTGCTCGATGATGGCGTAGCTGCGCGGCCCGAGTCCGGTGCCGAGGAAGATGTCGGTGATGTCGCGCCGGCGGCAGCGCGTGCCGTTGAGATAGTACACCGAGGCGCCATCGCGGTTGACCACGCGCTTGATCGAGATCTCGTTGTACTGGGCGTATTCGCCACCGAGCGAACCGGCCGAGTTGTCGAACACCAGCTCCACGGAGGCCTGCCCCACCGGCTTGCGTTCCGACGAGCCGTTGAAGATGACGTCCTCCATGGAACCGCCGCGCAGGTGCTTGGCCGAGGATTCGCCCATGACCCAGCGCACCGCATCGATGACGTTGGATTTGCCGCAGCCGTTGGGTCCGACCACTCCGACCAGGCTGCTCGGGAAGTGGATCGTGGATGGATCGACGAAAGACTTGAAACCGGCGAGCTTGATCTTGCTCAGGCGCATGCTGGCGGCGATCCTGCTGGCAGACGGGGTCGGCGGCCGATTCCGCGGCCGCTCGCGGGTGGGCACAACGCCGGACTGGCCGTACCGCTCGCGTGGCGATCCAGGCCGTCCCGGGGGCCCGGAAAGCTGCGGCATTATTGCCCGCGCATCCCGCGCGCGGCAAGATAGACGACTTGCCCAGCGGCCATTTCGAGACCCATGCCTAGCGAGCCGAGCAAGACGCTCGAAACCTTCGACAATCCGAGTCCGGACCGGGACTACACCATCCGGATGCAGATTCCGGAGTTCACCTGCCTGTGCCCGAAGACGGGGCAGCCGGATTTCGCCACGCTCGAACTCGAGTACGTGCCCGACCGGCTGTGCCTCGAGCTCAAGGCGCTCAAGCTCTATGTCTGGTCGTTCCGGGACGAGGGTCATTTTCACGAAGACGTGACCAACCGCATCCTCGATGATTTCGTCGCGGCCTGCAGCCCGCGCTTCATGCGCCTGACCGGTCGCTTCAACGTGCGTGGCGGCATCGGGACCAGCATCGTCGCCGAGCACCGTCGGCCCGACTGGCACGCCCCGGCGCCCGTGGCGCTGCCCTAGGAGGCCGCCCGCGCGACCATGAGCGCCCGCAGCATTGCTTCAACGCCCCGGATAGCGTCCTGATGCCGGTCAAGCTCGTTATCGGCACGCGCAAGGGCCTGTTCGTGGCGCGCAGCGCCGACCGGCGCGCCTGGACCCTGGAGGGGCCGCATCTCGCCGGCTTCGAGGTCCCGACGGCCTGGCTGGATCCGCGTCAGCCCGCCATCGGCTATGCGGCCGGCCATCACCCCGTCTGGGGCAACCATGTCTACCGCACCGTCGACGGCGGCGCCAGCTGGGAGCCGCTGCCCGAGGTGCCGCGCCACGGCCCCGGCGAAGGTACGGACTCGCTCAAGACCCTGTGGTGCCTGGCGCCGGGCGCAGCGGCCGATCCGGACACGATCTACGCGGCCATCGAGCCGCCGGGGCTGTTCGTCAGCCGCGACCGCGGTGAGCACTGGCAGCCCGTGCCCGCGCTGACCCAGCACGAGACGGCGGACCGCTGGCATCCGGCCAAGGGCGGGCTCGCCCTGCATTCGGTGCATGTCGATCCCGGCGATGGCGATCGCATCTGGTGCGCGCTCAGCGCCGGCGGCTGCTACCGTTCCGTCGATCGCGGGGCGTCGTGGGAACCGATCAACGCCAATGTGCGGGCGCCCTACCTGCCCGATCCGTACCCGGTCGCCGGCCACAACGAGCATCGTCTGCTGATGCACCCGCGCGAGCCCGAGCGCCTCTATCGCCAAAGCCATAGCGGCACCTACCGCAGCGATGACGCGGGCGATCGCTGGGTCGAAATCACCGCCGGCCTGCCCAGCGATTTCGGCTACGGCCTGGCCACCGACGCCGCCCACGCCGACACGCTGTACGTGATTCCGGAGGCGAGCACGCAGATGCGCTATCCAGTGGACGGACGCCTGCGCGTCTACCGGACCGAAGACGCCGGCACCACCTGGGAGGCCCTGACCGAGGGCCTGCCGCAGCAACACGTCTACGTGACCGTGCTGCGCGACGGTCTCGACAGCGATCACCTGGACCCGCTGGGGCTGTACTTCGGCACGTCCGGCGGGCACGTCTTTGCCAGTCGCGACCGCGGCGAGAGCTGGTCCCAGATCGCCGGTTTCCTGCCCCACATCCTGTCGGTCAAGGCGCAGGGGGACGCATGACCACGCTGCTCGACGCCGTTGGCGCGCGCGAGGGCATCGTCTGCGCGGTCGGCGCCGGCGGCAAGAAGACGACGCTCTACGCGCTCGCGGGCGAGCACGACGGCCGCATCGGCCTGACCGCGACGGTGTTCATGAACAAGTTCTCGCGTCGGCTCGGGCCCCATGCCGAAGTGGTCAGCGCCGAGGCGGATCTGGCCCCCGCCGTGCGTGAGGCCGCGACGCGCGAGCGCATCGTGGCCTGGGCACGGCCGACGGAGAAATCGGGCCGGGTGGCGGGCGTCGATCCGGCATCGGTCGCCGCCTGTCACGCCGCCGGCGGCTTCGCGGTCACGTACGTCAAGGCGGACGGTGCGCGCATGCGCGGCATCAAGGCCCCGCGCGAGGACGAGCCCGCGATTCCGCCGCAAGCCGATCTGGTGCTGCCGATCGTCGCGGCCACCGCGATCGGCCGCCCGCTCGACGCCGAGACGGCCCACCGCCCCGAGCAGCTCGCGGCCGTGACCGGGCTCGCGCCGGGCGCCCCGATCACGGCCGAGGCCGTCGGCCGCCTGCTCGCCGCCGAGCACGGCGCGCTGCAGAGCGTGCCCCGCAACGCTCGCCTGGTCCCCGTGATCAACGCGGTCGACGACGCCACGCGCGAACACGAGGCCCGGCGCGCGGCCGAGTGCGCGCTGGCCCAGAGCCCCCGTATCGAGCGCGTGGTGCTGACCTGCCATCGCGGCGACGGCCACCGCGTGGTCGCAGTGGTCGAGCGGCCGGTCGACACCTGATCGCTCCGTCGCTGCTCGCTGGGGCGAGCGACGCCCCCGACCGCCGGGGCGCTGGAAAAGCGCGGCATGGGCGACGCACAATGGCGCACCGAGCCCAAGCGAATACGCCGCCATGGCCGAGGTCACGCTGCACTTGCCCACGCCCCTGCGCCCACACGCCGGCGGTCAGAGCGATATCACCGCCGAGGCGAATTCGGTCGGTGGGCTGCTGGATGTCGTTCAGGGCGAGTATCCGGCCCTGATTCAATGCATCCGCACGCGTGACGGTACGCTGCGCCCCTACGTGAACGTGTTCGTGCGACGCACCGACATCCGCCAGCTCGACGGGCTGGACACGGCGCTGGAGCACGGAGACGAGGTGGTCGTCATGCCTTCGGTCGCCGGCGGCGTCCGCCGCGCCGGCGCGTGAACCCGAGCACCGTCGCGGCTGCGGCGCGTCGGCGTCCCCGTGGTAGGGAGGCCCTGCGCTTCCCGCCGCCCGAGCCCCGGCAAGGAACGGCATGAACGTGCGAAACCCGACGCCGCCCGTGTTCCCCGCGCGACTGTACCTGCCGCCGCTCGCCATCCAGCGCGTGCGCGAGGCCGGCGGCGAGGCCTGGCCGCGCGAGGCCTGCGGCCTGCTCGAGGGCGAGGTCACGGACTCGGCCGTCCGGGTCGCGCGGGTGCTGATGTGCGCCAACGTCCACGCAGAGCCGCATCGGCGCTATACCATCGACCCGGAAGCGTTTCTTCACGCGGAGCATGCCGCCGAGGCGCGTGGTCGAACCATCGTGGGCGTTTGGCATTCGCACCCCAACGGCGAGCCGGTGCCGTCGCCCACCGACCGGGCCGAGGCCTGGCCGGGCTGGAGTTACCTGATCGCCGGTGTTACAAACGGCGCGATGACCGCCCTGCGCTGCTGGCGCCTGCACGAGGGCGAATTCCGTGAGCAGGCGCTGGCGACGGCGGCCGCTGCGGACCACGAGGCCCCCAATGAACGCACGTGACCGACTCGAACAGCTACGCCGGGAGATCCCCGAGGTGGACCCGGACGAGGCCGAGCGCCTGGTGCAAGCCGGCGCCGCCCTGGTGGATGTGCGCGAGGCCGAGGAGATCGCTCAGGGCAGCCCCAACCGCGCCGTGCGCCTCGGCCGCGGCTATCTCGAGCTGAAGATCGGCGACGAGGTCCCCGAGACCGACCGGACCGTGCTGTGCCTATGCGGCGGCGGCACCCGCTCACTGTTCGCCGCCGACGGCCTGCGGCGCATGGGCTACACCGATGTGCGCTCGGTCGCCGGCGGCTTCAATCGCTGGAAGAACGAGGGCCTGCCGTTCGAAATCCCGCGCGTGCTCGACGCCGACGCCCGCGCCCGCTATGCGCGCCAGATTTCCCTGCCCGAGGTGGGCGATGAGGGCCAGGCGCGATTGGCCGACGCACGCGTATTGCTCATCGGGGCCGGCGGCCTGGGCTCGCCGGCCGGCCTGTACCTGGCGGCCGCCGGCGTGGGCACCCTTGGCATCGTCGATCACGACACGGTCGACCGCAGCAACCTGCAGCGGCAGATCCTGCATGGGGACAGCCGGGTGGGGGTAAGCAAGGTCGAGTCGGCACGCCAGGCCATCCGCGAGCTCAATCCCTCCGTCGAGGTCGTCGGCTTCGAGGAGCGCTTGTCCTCGGACAACGTCGAGCGCATCTTCGCCGACTTCGACGTAATCGTGGACGGCTCGGACAATTTCGCCACGCGCTATCTCGTCAACGACGCCTGCGTGAAGCTGGGCCTGCCCAACGTGCATGGGGCCGTCTTCCGCTTCGAGGGTCAGGCCTCGGTATTCTGGCCCGGCGGACCCGAGGGCGGGCCCTGCTATCGCTGCCTGTACCCCGAGCCGCCACCGCCCGAGCAGGCGCCCTCCTGCGCCGAGGCCGGCGTGCTCGGCGTGTTGCCGGGCATCATCGGCACGCTCCAGGCGCTGGAGACGCTCAAGATCCTGCTCGGGGTCGGCCAGCCACTGGTAGGCCGGCTGCTCTGCCTGGACGGCGCTGCCGCCGAGTTCCGCGAGCTGCGCGTGCGCGCCGATTCGAGCTGCCCGTACTGCGCGGCCGGGCGCGAGTTTCCCGGCTACGTCGACTACGAACGCTTCTGCGCGGCCGGGTGAACCGACCGCCGCGGACCGGCGCCGCAATCCTGACCGCGGAAAACGACGAGACGCCGCGAGTGAATGGCTTGCGCTGGCGGCGCGGTCGAGCGGCCGCCTGAGCGAGCGGATTTGCGTGATCGTGAAACGAGCATGGCGGTTCCCATGTGAGTTGAGGGATCGCGCAAAGCCGCCGCTATGGGACGCGCGCAGCAGGCGCCGGGTTTCCCGGACAGGCTCCTAGCAACGGCTCGCCGCAAGCATGATCAGCCACCCCGAGGGAGCACCATGACCATCCATCTCACTCAGCCCGAACCGATTCTCGCCTTGGTCGCCGGTATCACGATCCTGGTGGTGCCGAAATCGCTCAACTATGTCGTCGCCGCCTATCTGATCGTCATCGGGGTGCTCGGCCTCATCAACTAACCCCGGGCGCCTACAAGGCCGGTGCCTTTTCGGTCCGGCGCATCGCCGCAGGAACGTCCGATCCGCTTCGGGGGCGCCGAAGTGGTGCTGCGAAAGGAGAGGCATTACAGTAAGGGAATGCCGCGCCGAGGGACGGCACCGCCTCGCTGCCGCACCGCGGCACGTTCCTCGTCTACATCGGTCATGGATACCTCGTGGCGATTCCCGATCTGAAGCTACAGCAGTTGCGCTACTTCGCGCTGGTCGCGGAGATCAAGAGCTATCACGGCGCGGCCGAGCAGGCCGGACGCACACAGCCCGCATTGTCGCTGGCGATCCGGGAGTTGGAACAACGCCTGGGGGAGCCGCTGTTCGAACGCGGCAACAAGACCGTACTGACCTCTTTCGGCCGCGACTGCTACCCGCTGGTCCGGGCCCTGCTCGATCATTACGACCGGGTGGTCGAACGCATGGCGCTGGCGGCCGACCGGCGCGTGGGCCACATCACCGTCGCCTGCCTGCCGTCGGTCGCCTGTCAGTTGTTGCCGCCCGTGCTCACCGCGTTCGCGCGCCGTTTCCCGGACGTGCGCGTCAGCGTGGAAGACGATATCGCGTACAACGTTCAGCAGCAGGTCCTGCAGCGCCGGGTCGATCTCGGCATCGCCGACCTGTGGTCGCTCGATCCCCATCTGCGCTTCGATCCATTGCTCAAGGACGAGATGGGCGTGGTCTGCCGCCGCGACCACCCGCTGGCCGAGCACCGCGACGAGACCGGCTTGGAATGGTCGGCACTGCGAGGCCATACTCTGATCCGCAACGACACCGCGCGGCTGCTGGAAAGCACGCACGCGCGCGAGGTGATGGCGGCTGCGCAGTTCTCGGTCTCCAACATGAGCTCGCTGCTGGCGATGCTGCGCGAGGGGCTCGGCGTGACCACATTGCCGCGCCTGGTGCTGCCCGCAGACGATCCCGACCTGGTCTTCGTCCCCCTGGCCGAACCGCATGTGGCACGCGAGATCGGCATCATCAGCCCCAAGAGCCATTCTCTGTCGCCCGTGGCCAAGGCCATGCGCGAGACCCTGCTGGATCGGTTTACGGCCACGGGCGCGGCTCCCGTCGAAGCTACACCGGACGCGGGCCGGGACTGACCCCAGGCCGCCTCGACGAGCAGGCTGTTGAAAAACAGCCTGCTCGTGCGGGACAGGGATATCCCGCCGGGTCCGGACATGCGCCGGACCCGGCGCGTTGAAAATGGGCAGGATTGCCCATTTTCAACCCTGCTAGACCCGCGAGGTGCGGACATGGACACACAGCGATTGTCATCGCGCACACCGAAGGCGTTCGGCGGCGTGCCGGCCGACGTCCACCCGGGCGACGGCGACCGGCCCCTGGCCCACGGGAAGGCCGCCGACGCCGAGTTCGAGACGGCGGCTTCGTGAACGGGCCCGAGCACGACGCTGGCGCCAGCGCGCTGTTCACCGACCTCTACGAGCTGTCGATGGCCCAGGTCTATGTGGCCGAAGGCATCGACGCGCCGGCCGATTTCGAGCTCTTCTTCCGCCAGCTGGGCGATGAGCGCGGCTACATGCTGGCGGCCGGCCTGGAGACCGTGCTCGCCTGGCTCGAGGGATTCGCCTATTCGGCCGCCGAGCTCGACTATCTGCGCTCCCTCGGCTATTTCACCGACGACTTCATCGAATGGCTCGCGGCGCTGCGTTTCACCGGGGACGTCGAGGCGGTACCCGAAGGCACGGCCGTGTTCCCGAACGAGCCGCTGTTACGCATCCGCGCACCGATCGCCCAGGCGCAATTGCTCGAGACGCGCATCATCAATGCCGTGCACTACGAGTCGCTGGTGACGACCAAGGCGGCGCGCATGGTCGAGGCCGCCGGCGGCATCGGGGTGGTGGATTTCGGCGCGCGCCGTGCGCACGGCGTGGACGCGGCGGTGGCCGCCGCGCGCGGCGCCTGGATCGCCGGTTGCGGCGGCACCTCGAATATGGTCGCCGGCCAGCGCTTCGGCTTGCCCGTCGTCGGCACGATGGCGCACAGCTTCATCGAGTCGTTCACCGACGAGGCCACGGCGTTTCACACCTTCGCCGCGCACTATCCCGAGACCATGCTGCTGGTCGACACCTACGACACACACACCGGCGTCGAACGCGTGATCGATCTCGCCCGCACGCTGGGCGACGACTTCCGCGTACGCGCCATCCGCATCGATTCGGGCGATCTGGCGACGCTCGCCCATGCGGCCCGGCGGCGCCTGGACGAGGCCGGGCTGACACAGGTGCGCATCATCGCCTCCGGTGGGCTCAGCGAACACCGCATCGCCTCGCTGGTGGCCGATGGCGCGCCCATCGACGGCTTCGGCGTGGGCACGGACCTGGTCGTCTCGCGCGACAGCCCCACGCTCGATTTCGCCTACAAGCTCGTTACCTATGATGACCAGCCGCGGCTCAAGAGTTCCGCCGGCAAGTCCACCCTGCCCGGACGCAAGCAGGTCCATCGGCAATGGCGCGACGGCGCCATGGTTGGCGACACCATTGCGACCGAGGCGGAGCCGGCGCCGGGCGAACCGCTGCTCCAGCCCGTCATGCGCGACGGCCGGCGCCTAAGGCCGGCCGACCCCCTCGACGAGCTGCACCGGCGCGCACGCGCGCAGCGGGAGGGCCTGCCGGCGGAACTGCGCCGCCCCGAGGCTCCGCGGATGCCATATCCAGTCGCGATCAGCGACGGGCTGAAGCGCCTGACCGAACAGCTGACGGCCGCCCATCGCGGTGGCTGACGCCGCGGCGCGATCGTCTCGCCGAGCGAGGGGATCGGGCGCCTGGCAAGGCGCGTCCGGCGGCTTGGCTTACTCGTGCGAGGGGGAGAATCACGATGCCCGGCGATGCCAAAGAAGGCGATGCCGCATTCGGCACGCTCGACGCTATCCTGCCCAAGGACATGGCCAAACGGGCCGAGCGCGCCGGCGCGGAAAAGGCCGAGCAGGACGGTCTGAGCTTATTGGCGCTGGCCGCCCTCGCCGGCGCCTACATCGCCTTCGGCGCCACCTTCGCCGCAGCCGTGACGTCCGGCGCCGAAGGCCCACTGACCGGCGTCGCCAAGCTCGCCGGTGGCCTCGCCTTCACGCTCGCCTACGTCCTGGCCATCGTCGGCGGCGCCGAGCTGTTCACCACCAACGTGCTCACGGTCATGGCCTGGGCGCATGGACGCCTGCCCACGCTGCGATTGCTGCGCGCCTGGGGCATTGTCTTCGTGGGCAATTTCGTCGGCGCGGTGGTCACCGGCGGGCTGCTGATCGCCGCCGGCCAACACACCGGCGGCGCCGGCGCGGTCGGCGCCTCCTTGCTCGATTCGGCATCCAAACTGGCCAGCCTGACACCGCTGCAGGCCCTGCTACTCGGCGTCCTGGGTAATACCCTGCTGTGCCTCGGCGTGTGGCTGACCTACAGCGCGCGCTCGACCACCGACCGCATCCTGGCGCTGACGCCGCCAGTGGCGGCCTTCTATGTGCTCGGACTCGAGCACGCGGTGGCGGTGATGTTCTACCTGCCCTGCGCGGCCTTCATCGAACTGTTCGCTGACGCGGCGTTCTGGACGGGCATCGGATCAGAGCCGCTGGCGGTCGGTGTCGGCGATTTTCTGCGGGTGCTCATCCCCGTCACCGCCGGTAACGTGCTCGGGGGCGGGCTGCTGGTCGCCATGATGTATTGGTTCATCTATCTGCGGCCGAAGCGCTGACCGCACGCACATGCAAGGTGGGCGACGTTGTGCGAGTCTTGCGCGCCGTTCAGCCTCCTCGGTACGCCGGCTTGACCAGGGAGAGTGCTTGGGGTCGGGTCTGGATTTGTAGCACCTGTCTGTAGGCTACGCGTCATACTGACCCGTGCACGGTGGAGATGTAAGAAAATGGATCACGAAGATCTGTCTTTTGATTCAATTTCAAAAGAGTCCTCATCCGTCCGCCGATCCAGCAGCCGCAGATTGGCCGCCCGGGCCGATCCGTCTTTGTCGTGGCCGAAGTACACAGTCGTATGCGGGAACGGGATCTCGATGCCGGCGGCGTCGAAGTGTTTCTTGACCAGCCGGTTATATGCGCGCCCGACGATCCACTGATTGCCCGGCGTCGTCATAATCCGGATCCGGATATTCACGGAACTGGTATCCAGCGCGGTGACCCCGCTGACCTCGAGATCGTCCAGGATCTCGGGGCGCATGTCGGGATCCTCGCGCAGTTCCGCGAAGGCATTGATCAGGTGCTTGACGACCTCGTCTATATCCTCGCGGTAGGCGACGCGATAGGACTCGATGTGGTACGCGAAATCGCGCATGTAGTTGGACACCGTATCGACCGAGGAAAACGGGACGATATGGAACGTGCCGGCAAGATCGCGCAGGCCGACCGAGCGGACGCTCAGGCGCTCGGCCGTACCGCTGATACCGCCGGCCTCCACCCAGTCGCCGGTGTTGATCGCGTTCTCTAGCTGGATGAACACGCCGCCGATAATGTCCTGCACCAGCTTCTGGGCGCCGAACCCGATCGCCAGACCGAGCACCCCGGCACCCGCCAGCAGCGGGCCGATATTGATGCCGAGTTCGGACAGCAGAATCATCCCGGCCATAACCACGATCACCACAGCGACGGCGTTGCGGAACAGCGCCAGCAGCGTGCGCTGACGCGCGCTCGGCCCGCCGCTGCCGGTATGGTCGCGGAGCGAGTAATCGATCCAGCTCGCGATCCCGATCCAGGCGGCGACGGCGACCACGAGGATCGCCAGGATCGATGTGAACGTGGCCAGCGTGACCTGACCCGCGTCGGAGGTCAGCCAGACGCCGAGGTCGAAGACGCGCCAGCCATCCAGAACCAGCGCCACGACCAGGACCACGATCACGATCCGAATGACCTGGAGACCCCGCGGAACGAACGCGTTCAGCCGCGATTCCAGCAGCGGGAACTTGTCGCGGCTGGCCGCGGGAATCCGGATTCCGCGGCTAATGGCCCGCCCGATCACCGCGGCGATCAGGATGCCAAAGCCGATCGCGACCAGACTCTGCAGCGTGGCCCGCGCCATGAACGGCAGCGCCTCTCCCGGACGCAGGAGCAGTACCGCGGTCAGCGCGAGCATGTAGGCGATTGCCGCCAGGTGCCAGATCCGGGCGAGCGCCGCCGCGATGACGCGGGTGGAGCGGAGTTCGGCGTGCTGCGACCAGCCCTCCATCAGGTCGCGCACGCGGGCGCGATTCTGGCGGATAATCGACAGCGCATAGACGAAACCGATCACCATCACGAGGACATAAAGGACCTGGGCCAACGCCGGTGACAGGACCGTGCTCACGAGCGGCACGGCCACGAGCGCGCCGTAACCGACGAAGCTGGTCAAATGCGCGAGCCAGGCGTTCCAGTACGCCGCCTCTTCCCGGCTGATCGGTAGCAGCCGCAGCCCGTCATCGCGCCCGCCGACCACCAGCCGCACCAGCAGCTTCACGCCCTCGATCAACACGAACGCGTTCAGGAACAGCAGCAGGCGCGTATCCGCGACGCCGCTCTGACCGAGCGCGAACAGGGCGATCGCCCAGCCGGCGAGCCACGCGAGGGCGATCGCCCCGGCGTCGATCAGCAAGGCCAGCAGCACCCCCCAGAACCGGCGCAGGATGGCCGCCGCGCCGTAGCCATCCGCCGCCCGTCGGCCGATCCGTGTGTACAGCCGGCGCGCGCATGCCCGCAGCAGCAGAAAGGCGGCGACGGTGCCGAGGACCAGGAGGCCGAGATCCCATGCATCGCGCCCGACGGCGGCCCAGTCGACGCCCGGACCGGAACCGATCTGCTGCAGCGCGGCGAGCGCCTGCCGGGACTGCCCGACGACCTCGCTGGCCATCGTCTGACTGACGGTGGCGATCCGTTCCGGCAGCGACGGTGCCGCGGCCACGCTCTCCGGCGTATCCGCGGCACCCTCGCGCTCGGCGGCAACGCGCCGCAGATCGTCGATCAAGCGCTGGCGACTGGTCTCGTCCTCGAGCAGATCGGCCAGGGCGGCCGCGGACGGTCGTTCCGTCGCGGCCGCGGATTCATCCGCCGACTGCTGCTGTGCCTGCAGTGCGGGCGTGGCGGCCACCGCCGGCAAAGCCATGACCGCGAGAAAGGCCGCGGGTACGAACGCGCGGGCCATCGACTGCATGCATATCCGGATGACTGACATCGTTGCCCCCCTCGAGACAGCGGTGGGGTCACGGGCACGCCGCCCGCCCGTTCCGCGCAGTATAATCGTCCCGCCGGCTCGACGCGGCAGGGGATCGGCGATCGGTGCACATGCCCCGATCCGCCATGCGGGGTACCCTCGGAGCGGCTCCACGCCCCGAACGGGGTCTACCTTTGAATTCTGCAATCGGCTTGAGCGGGATGCTCGGCATCGAAAGCCGAACCCTCTACCCTTCAGCGGGGGCTAGCTCACTCCGAGGCGATCAGCGGCCGGGGCGGACCAACAACCAGGCGGCCAGCAGCGTCAGACCGGCGAACAGGATCAGCGTCCACACGGCGATCGAGCCGCCCAGGAATTGCCACTGGGTCTCGGCGCAGCTGCCCGAGCCGCGCAGCACCATGTCGAACGCACGCTGCAGGGGAAAGTTCTCCAGCATGTAGCCCAGGCCGGGCCCACAGGACGGCACCTGCTCGGCGGGTAGATGCTGCAGCCAGACGTGGCGCCCCGCGGTCGCGACACCGAAGCCCAGCGGCAGCAGGGCAGCGAAGGCGTAGCAGCGCCGCCCGCGGGTGCCCGGCCCATGCAGGGCCGCGAGCACGAACACCGACGCGGCGACTGCGAAGGCGATGCGGTCGAGGATGCACAAGGGGCATGGGTCCAGGCCGAGGCGCCCTTGCAGATAGAGAATGCCGTATAGCAGCGCACCGATGCAGACGGCCGCGCCGGCGGCGTTGGTGAAGCGGTCGCCGCGAGTCACACCCGATGCCACTGGGAGAATAGTTGTAGCTGACTGGCCGTGTTGGTCACCGCCGCGATGCAGGCGTCCGCGCGCGCATCGGGGATCCAGGCGGCGATCTGGATGACATAGCCGTGCGGCTCGCCGAACGTCTCGCGCTCAGCGGTCAGCCGCACGATATTGGCGCCGTAATCGCCGAAAACCTCGGACAGCCGCGCAACCAGCCCGGGCTGATCGGCCCCGCGGATGAGGATGCGATGCGTGATCTCCGCCGACGGGCCATGCTCCGGCTCGATGCTGACGCGCTCGACCCGGACCTGGCCACCTTCCAGCTCGGGCAAGCCCGCCAGCTGTTGCTCGATCTCTTCGACCCCGACCGGCGCGGGCTCCTCCACGACCGCGGTGAACTCGGCGCCCGTGCCCAGCACGGCAAAGCTCGAATCGCCCAGGTTCAGCCCCATATCGAACAGCCGGCCGGAAACGGCCGACACCAGGCCGGGGATATCGTGCGCGAACACGTGAATGAGAAGGGTCTTGCCGGACATGGGCAAATCCTTGCTGACTGGCGCGTAGTGCACGGGCTCCACGCGCGAACCGCTTCGTGGCCTGTCCGCCGCGGCGATCGCCGACCGATACTACGGCGCGCCGGCGGCGGTGTCGATGACGCCCGGCCCGCCGTCCGGCAGCAGCGCCGCGATCCCGCGCGCATCGGGGCGGCGCAGCACGCCGCGCTCCGTCACCAGCACGTCGACCAGCTCGGCCGGCGTGATATCGAACACGGGATTCCAGGCGTCGGCCCCGGCCGGTGCGCTCGGCTGGCCCGCCCAAGCAAGCACCTCGTCCGCCGGTCGCTGCTCGATCGGGATCGCGTCGCCGTCCGGGACGGCTGGGTCGATGGTCGACGTCGGCGCCACGACCATGAAGCCCACGCCATGATGCCGCGCCAGGACCGCCAGGCCGTAGGTGCCGATCTTGTTGGCCACGTCGCCGTTGGCGGCCACGCGATCGGCGCCGACGATCACCCAGCGCAGCTGGCCGCTCGCCATCAGGGCTGCCGCCGCGCTGTCGCAGACCACCCGCGCCGGAATGCCCTCGCCGGCCAGTTCCCACGCCGTCAGGCGCGCGCCCTGGAGCCACGGCCGGGTCTCGTCGGCGAACACCTCGGTGATGCAGCCCGCGGCCCATCCCGCCCGGATGACGCCGAGCGCGGTGCCGAAGCCGCCGGTGGCGAGCGCGCCGGTATTGCAATGGGTCCCGACGGCGCCGGCCGCGCCCAGCTCGGCGGCGCCCAGCTCCCCCATGCGGTGGTTCGCGGCCAGATCCTCGGCGTGGAT
This sequence comes from uncultured Ectothiorhodospiraceae bacterium, assembly GCA_964625925.1. Taxonomy (GTDB): domain Bacteria; phylum Pseudomonadota; class Gammaproteobacteria; order XJ16; family Halofilaceae; genus Halofilum. The sequence continues at coordinate 23,516 of CAZVBX010000033.1, forward strand.
GGCCTCCGCCTCGCGCCGGAGACGCTCGGCCCGGGCGCCGCCGCCCCGCACCGCAATGCCGCGCATGCGCTCTAGCGCCCAGTGTAGATTGACCGCCGTGGGCCGCGCGGCGCCCAGGCGTTCGCTGGCCGCCTCGAGATCCTCCCCGGCGGCGGCCGCCAGCGCGATGCCGTAGGCGGCAGCAATGCCGATGGCCGGCGCCCCGCGCACGGCCATGTCGGCGATCGCCCCGACGACCGCGTCGGCGCTGTGGCAGTCCAGCCAGCGCTGCTCGCCCGGCAGCAGCCGCTGATCGAGCAGTTGCAGGCAGTCGCCCCACCAATGCAGGGCCCGTATGGTGTCGGCTGATTCGGTCGCGCTCATCGGGCGTGGCTCGCGCTCGCGCGCGGATGCGCGCGGTGCTATCCGTCAAGGGCGACTGCGGCGCGCAAGGACGCGCCCGTCGCTCAGCCATCGTAGCGTGCCTGGCGGCGCACAGCCAGGTGCCCGCCGGATCGCCTTGTCGCTTTTCGCGCCCGCCGGTATTGTGCCTTGATGGACGAACACATCGATCTGCTGCTGCAGCCGCGCTGGACCGTCACGGTCGATTCCGACGACCGGGTGCTGACCGATCATGCGGTCGCCGTGCGCGACGGCGCCATCGTCGATGTGGTGCCCGCTGCGGATGCACACCGCCGCTGGCCCGACGCCGAGCGGCGCGAGCTGCCCGATCATGCGCTGATGCCGGGCTTGGTCAACGCCCACACCCATGCGGCCATGACCCTGCTGCGCGGCTTTGCCGACGACCTGCCGCTAATGGAGTGGCTGCGCGAGCACATGTGGCCGGCCGAAGGCCGCTGGGTGGATGAGGCGTTCATCGCCGACGGCACGCGCTTGGCCCTGGCGGAGATGCTCGCCGGCGGCACCACCTGCTTCCAGGACATGTACTTCTTTCCCGAGGTCACGGCAGAGTTCACCGCCGAGGTGGGCATGCGCGCCGTCATCGGCATGATCCTGCTGGACTTCCCCACGCCGTACGCCGACGGGCCCGACCAGTACTTCTCCAAGGGCCTGGCGCTACACGACCGCTATCGCAGTCATCCGCTGGTGAGCACGGCCTTCGCGCCGCACGCGCCCTATACCGTGTCCGACGATCCGCTCGACCGCATGCGCACCTATGCGAACGAGATGGACGTGCCGATTCAGATGCACGTGCAGGAAACCGAGGCCGAATGCCACGACTCGGTCGAGATCCACGGAGAACGTCCGGTCGCCCGCCTCGAGCGCCTCGGGCTACTGTCGCCCTCGTTCTCCGCGGTGCACATGACGGCGGCCACCGCGCACGAAATCGCCGCGATCGCGCAATCCGGGGCGGCCGTGGTCCACTGCCCCGAGGCCAACCTCAAGCTCGCCAGCGGCTTCTGTCCGGTCAAGGCCTTTCAGGATGCCGGCGCCGTCGTGGCGCTCGGCACGGATGGCGCCGCCTCGAACAACGACCTCGACATGTTCGGCGAGATGCAGACGGCCGCACTGCTGGGCAAAGCCGTCGCCGGGGATGCCGGCGCCGTTGCCGCGCCCACGGCGCTGCGCATGGCCACCATCAACGGCGCTCGCGCACTCGGCCTCGGCGAGGTCACCGGCTCGATCGAGCCCGGCAAGGCGGCCGATCTGATCGCGGTCGATCTCGGCGCGCTGGAGAGCCGGCCGGTCTACGACGTCGTGTCGCAACTGGTATACGCCACCGGCCGCCAGCAGGTGACCGACGTCTGGGTGGCGGGCCAGGCGCAGATGCGCGAGCGCCACTTGCTCCATCTCGACCGGGGCGACATCGTCGCCCGCGCCGATGCCTGGCGCGATCGCGTGGCAGCCGATCGATGAACGAGCAGCGAACCCAGGGGAGCGGCGCTGACACCCACAACGCGGCCAATGCGGATCCGAGCGAGCTCGACAAGTTCGCGCGCGTGGCGCAATGGTGGGACCCGGAAGGCGAGTGCCGCCCGCTGCACGAGATCAATCCACTGCGGCTCGGCTGGATCGAGCGCCAGTCCGGCGGCCTGCGCGGGCGCCACGTCGCGGACATCGGCTGCGGCGGGGGCATCCTGTCCGAGTCGATGGCGCGCGCGGGCGCGGCGGTGACCGGCATCGATCTGGCCGCGAGTGCCATCGAAGCGGCGCGAGCCCACGCCCAGCAGCAGGGCATCGGCGTCGATTACCGGGTATCCAGTGCCGAGGATCTGGCCGCAGAGACACCCGCTGCCTTCGATGTCGTCACCTGCATGGAGATGCTCGAGCACGTGCCCGAGCCGGCGGCCGTGGTCACCGCCTGCGCTCGGCTCGTCCGCCCGGGCGGCAGCGTCATCTTCTCCACCATCAATCGCAACACGCGCGCCTGGCTCGAGGCCATCGTCGGCGCCGAGTACGTGCTGGGCCTGCTGCCGCGCGGGACGCACACCTACGACCGGCTGATTCGTCCGTCCGAGCTGGCGCGCTGGGCGCGGCAGGCCGGGCTCCGGGTCCGGGCCAGCGAGGGCCTGACCTACAACCCGCTGACCCGGCGCTATCGCCTGTGCGAGGGCATCGACGTCAATTATTTGATGGCCTGTGTCGCCGATGACTGAGCCGGATGCGGGTGCCCTGCCCAGTGCCGTGCTGTTCGATCTGGACGGCACGCTGATCGATACCGCGCCCGACATGGCGCGGGCCCTGAACGAAATGCTGCGGGAGGAAGGCCGTCGTGCGCTGGCGTTCGAGTCCATCCGCCCGCATGTCTCAAAGGGATCCACCGGCTTGCTCGATCTCGCCTACGGCCCGGAGCAGCCCGCCCCCGAGCGCGAGCGGCTGCGCCAGCGCTTCCTCGAGCGCTACCGCGCGGATCTCGCCAGCGAATCGCGGCCGTTCCCGGGCATGGACGAGCTGCTGGCCGAACTCGAACGCGCCGGCATCCGCTGGGGCATCGTGACCAACAAACCCATGTGGCTGGCCGAGCCGCTGCTGCAGCTGCTGGGCCTGGATGCCCGCTGCGCCTGCCTCGTCGCCGGCGATACGCTCGCTCGGCGCAAGCCCGACCCGGCGCCCCTGCTGCACGCCTGCGACTGCCTCGGGATCGAGCCCGCCCAGACCCGCTACGTGGGCGACGACGAGCGCGACGTGGCCGCGGGCCGGGCCGCGGGCATGGTGACCTTGGTTGCGCTGTTCGGTTATCTCGGCACGGGCGAGCGCCCGGAGGATTGGGGCGCCGATGGCCTGGTCACCGCCCCAGCAGAGCTGTGGCCGGCGCTGACCGGTGCGCCGCAACCAACGCGCGAGCGCGTCGGGTGAGCGATCGGCCGTCCTATTGTACGGCCGACTCGGCCGCTTGGCGCAGATCGCGCCCGGCGGAGCGCGCGGCCTCGCCCGCTTCGCTCGACACCCGTTGCGCGGACCGGTAGGCCTCGCTTCCGGCACGGCTCGCCTGCTGGCTCAGGGAGACGTCGGCGAATGGGTTCGACAGCAACGGTTGCCCCTTGCCGATGTTCATCCCGCACCACAGGCCAACCACACCGCCGACCAGCAAGCCGACCGCGAACGAGCGCAGCACTCTCTTCATTATGATGATCTCGCGAGTCCCGAATGACGGCGCCCGATCCTAGCACAGGCCCGCCCGCCGCCCGGGGCGCGTATCGCGCCTGCATCGCGCTCGCGCAAGACCACTACGAGAACTTCCCGGTCGCGTCATGGTTGCTGCCGCGCCGCCTGCGCGGCCCCGTGGCGGCGATCTACGTCTTTGCCCGGCGGGCGGACGATCACGCCGACGAAGGCGCATACGAGCCGGCCGAGCGGCTGCGGGCGCTCGACGCGATGGAGGCCGCACTCGATGCCACGCTCGCCGCGGCACCGCCCGATGACCCCGTTTGGCGCGCGCTGGCGGCGAGTTTTGCCGAGCACGAGCTGCCTGCCGGCCCCTTGCGCGATCTGTTGTCCGCGTTTCGCCAGGACGTACGCCGATCGCGCTACGACGATTTCGCCGCCGTGCTGGATTATTGCGAGCGCTCGGCCAACCCGGTGGGCCGTCTACTGCTGCACCTCGCCGGCGCAGCGACACCGGACAACCTGCGCGATGCCGACGCCATCTGCACGGCGCTGCAGCTGATCAACTTCCTGCAGGACCTGCATCAGGACTTCGTCGAGCGCGACCGGCTCTACATCCCGCAACAGGATCTCGCGCGCCACGGCGTGAGCGAGCCGGCCTTGGCCACCGGCGCCCCGAGCGCGGCCATGCGCGGCCTCCTGGGCGAGCAGATCGAGCGGGCCGCGACACGGCTACAGGCTGGCAGCGGCCTGCCGGCCCGCCTGCCGGGACGCTTCGGCCTGGAGATCAAGCTGATCGTGCGCGGCGGATGGCGCATCGTCGAGCGCCTGCGGGCCGAGAAACCCGCCGCCCCGTTCGCCCGGCCGCGGCTGACCGGGGCCGACCGCCGCTGGATCGCCCGCGGCCTGCTTCCCGGACCCGCACTGCCCGCATCATCCTGCCGGGCAAGAACCACGGATGCACACGGATGAACACGGATACTCGGCAGCTGCGCCACGCGGCGTCGGCGAAAACCGAGCCGCCGGGCTGTAGCCGAACCCGCAGTTCGCCGCCGCGACTAACCCAAACCGGCGGGGATCTCATCGCAGGCGAGTTCGAGGCAGGGCCACCTAGGCCTGTCAACCCTTCCCGCGATCGCCGCGGCGGGAGCCTGTGTGGCGCAAGGCAAGGCGCGC
>CAZVBX010000034.1:0-28095 GCA_964625925.1 uncultured Ectothiorhodospiraceae bacterium
AAAGACGGCGTTGATCCTCATCCGCACGTCAATGTGCGTGTGCTGTGACGCTTACTGCTCACGGCGTCCTCTTTCTTGTTGCTTCAATGAGGCCCCGGCATTCGCCGGGGAATAACTCCTGTTAGGGGGTAAGGTACAAGCGGTTGTGGAAGCGCTTCAATGAGGCCCCGGCATTCGCCGGGGAATAACTTGAGCGACGACGAGGCGGAGCTGTACGCCTCGTACGAGCTTCAATGAGGCCCCGGCATTCGCCGGGGAATAACCTAGATGGGATGGGATGGATCGGGGAACGTCACCCGTACGCTTCAATGAGGCCCCGGCATTCGCCGGGGAATAACTCTACCCTGTCGCGTTGATGGCGCGGCGGACCAACGCGCTTCAATGAGGCCCCGGCATTCGCCGGGGAATAACTGGGCGGGGTGATCGGCCGCATCGCCGAGTGGAAGCAGCTTCAATGAGGCCCCGGCATTCGCCGGGGAATAACGTCCGTCCAACGCGATGGTGTTCTCGATGGACTGCACGCTTCAATGAGGCCCCGGCATTCGCCGGGGAATAACCACTCTGCGTCTGCCGGGGCACTGCAACCACGACCCCGGCTTCAATGAGGCCCCGGCATTCGCCGGGGAATAACCGCGCGGGGTGCCGGCCGCCAAGAGCTGGTGATACAGCTCGCTTCAATGAGGCCCCGGCATTCGCCGGGGAATAACCGGCGACGGCGCGCGTCACCTGGTCGGGGGTCAGGCTGGCTTCAATGAGGCCCCGGCATTCGCCGGGGAATAACCTTCACGCACCACGCTTGCGCCGGGGGTTACTCGCTGCTTCAATGAGGCCCCGGCATTCGCCGGGGAATAACACGGCCTGCGTGGTCGGCTCGGGCAACAAGACCCCGCCGCTTCAATGAGGCCCCGGCATTCGCCGGGGAATAACAAGATGCGCCTTATAGACACCCACCGATCGGCAGGAGGCTTCAATGAGGCCCCGGCATTCGCCGGGGAATAACGCGGGACAGCTTCGAGGCTGAGACGTTCCGCCAGGAGCTTCAATGAGGCCCCGGCATTCGCCGGGGAATAACCCCGCAGACCGAAAACGGCTACACCCGAGTCGCCAACGCTTCAATGAGGCCCCGGCATTCGCCGGGGAATAACCGGAACGCCTGGAGGAAACATGACGAAAAAACTGTAGCTTCAATGAGGCCCCGGCATTCGCCGGGGAATAACGGGCGTGAGGAATGCAGCGCGCTGATCGACCATATCACGCTTCAATGAGGCCCCGGCATTCGCCGGGGAATAACCCCGGCCACGGGGTCTCGGTTTACTCCGGTTATCGGGCTTCAATGAGGCCCCGGCATTCGCCGGGGAATAACGGCTGCTTGGCGTCCGGTATCCGATCCACCCATGGAAGCTTCAATGAGGCCCCGGCATTCGCCGGGGAATAACCAGGCAGCCATGCGGTGTCACCGTATCGGGCAGGATGCTTCAATGAGGCCCCGGCATTCGCCGGGGAATAACCGGCAAACGGCACCAGAGGAATGAGCCGTTGGTCCGGCTTCAATGAGGCCCCGGCATTCGCCGGGGAATAACGCGGCCTCGGCGAGGCGGTACTGCTTGGCCTCAGCGTGCTTCAATGAGGCCCCGGCATTCGCCGGGGAATAACAGGACCGCCGCCAGTAAATGGCTTCGGCCTGTGGCTGCTTCAATGAGGCCCCGGCATTCGCCGGGGAATAACACTTCGATTGGCTCGCGTGGTGGGTATCGGACGCGGGCGGCTTCAATGAGGCCCCGGCATTCGCCGGGGAATAACTACCTCGACCGCCGCGAGTACGAACGCGAGCAAGTTGGCTTCAATGAGGCCCCGGCATTCGCCGGGGAATAACGGCGCTGGGCAACCGGGGCGCTGCATTCATCGATGTGGCTTCAATGAGGCCCCGGCATTCGCCGGGGAATAACCGCCAGCGTCGCCACGCTCTACCGGCGGTGCTTTGAGCTTCAATGAGGCCCCGGCATTCGCCGGGGAATAACTTCCAAGCGGGAACGTCCGATATGGGCGCATCCGGCAGCTTCAATGAGGCCCCGGCATTCGCCGGGGAATAACAGACCCCGCCAGAGCCCAGTAAATCCGGGCTCTGGCGGTGGTCTTTGCGAGCGCTCCGTTTCGGATGCTCCATGGGGGCGTCGTTTCGGTCTCCCGCGACCGAGACCGTGCCAAAATTTCCCGTATTGTCAAAGAGCTACTGGCTGCGAGCGGTGACCGGGGTCTGCGCATCATTCGAGCGCTCGCACTGAATAGGCAAATAAAACGAGGCGTCATACGATGATGGGCTCGCTCCCGACCGGTTCGAAACTCTTGCCCAGGCTGACGACCTTCGGCTCGATGCGATCGGCTGGCCCCATGTCCATTAGGACCACGTGATCGTCGGCATGATGAATCAGATCATCTAGTAAGGCGACCAGCTCTGCGTGGCGTTGCCGCGTCAGCCGGCACTGGAATACGGAAAGCTGCACCCATTCACCATAGCCCTTCATGAGGCGGAAAACGCGGCGCCAACGCTTCTGGTCGGCGATGTCGTAGACGACGATGTAGGTGTGGGCCTGATCCATGATGTCAGCGCGTCCTGAAATCGGGGTAGTCGGGAATATCGCCTAGCAGATGACGGGCCAGCAAGCGCGCCTGGACCTCCAACAGGCGCCGGTAGGACAGGCGATAGCCGAACAGCGGGTGCGTAACCTCCTGCGCAAGCCGGCGCTCGAACGTCCCGATGAACCGCTTTCTGCCCTCCGGCGTCAGATTCACGCTTCCAGCCGCGCTCACGAAATCGGTCGGCCGAACTTCTCCGTTGTTGATGGCTTGAACGACCGAAGAATCCGCGATCAAGGGGCGGAATGATTCCATCATGTCCAGGGCCAGGGCCGGGCGCCCGTAGCGGGGTTGATGATAGAAACCACGATAGGCGTCGAACCCGACGGCCACTACCGCCACGGTCCATGCGCGGGTCAGCAATGCATAGGCGTACGAGAGCAGCGCGTTCACTGGATCGGTCGGCGGCCTTCGATTGCGCCCGGTGAAATCGAATGCGAACGCACGTTCGTCACCTTCACGCTGGAGCATCCCGGAGAAGCAGCGGAAGTAGCGCGCGGCCGCCGCGCCCTCGACGCCGAGGAGCGTCCGCAGGTCTTCGGCGCGCGCGGCGTTCGCGGCGTCGTCCTTGAGGAGCTGCAGGATCTCGTCGGGGCGATCACCGTCCCGCCAATTCCTTCGCAGTAGTGTGCGGCAGTTACGGATCTTGGTCTCAACGAACTGACGAGCCAGGCGCAGGCAACGGCGATCGTCGAAGCTGGCGCGGTACTGCTCCGTCCGCAGCTCGACGTTCTTGTGTCCCGTCCCCACCGCATGGCCGATGAACCAGCCGCCATAACTATGAAACGAGACGGGAATCTCGCGGCGCATCAACTCGTGCAGCGCCGGCGTGCTGAGCGAGACATTGCCCATCAGCACGAGCTGGGAGACGTCGATCAGTCGGGCGGTCTGGAGCTTTTCGTCCCGGTCCTTGACCTCCAGTGTCTCGCCTTTCCTACCAACCCGGACGCCATTCGCCTGCACGTACATGGGCAGCGCCTCTTCGCGTCGTACGGCGAGCGGGCGGGGCTGAGCATCCTCGCGCTGAAGGTAGTTCACCTCATCAGGCAGACAGATCGAGACAAGCGAGCAACGCGGGCACTTTGGGCTGTCCTCCAGCGGCGGCGGCGTCTGCCCTCCTTCCGCGATCGAGCGCAGTCCGCCGATCGTGTCGACGGTCTGCGCCCGCAGGTCCGCGTCGAACGCGACCTCTACCCGCTCCCGGCTACCGACGAAGTACAAGACGCCCGAGTTGCAGGTGTAACCATGCTCTTCGAGGATGAGTCCCTGCACGCAGAGCTGAACCCGCTCGGGGTCCCACGCACCCTTCGATGTATGCGGTCGTTTGCCGCGCTTGTAGTCCACGGGCGTGACTTCGCCGTTCTCCGCTTCGACCAGATCCATCTTGGCGATGAGGCCGAGCCGATTGGAAGACAGCTCCAACGACCGTACGTGCAGCTTTTCGTGTTCCTCGAGTTCATCCGCCGGCGGCAGGCGCCCGCCGGGCCGGTCGGCCCGCCGGTGCTTGGCGCGCCCTTCTACGGTATCCGCGGAATCGGACCATTCGCCCTGGACCCATTCCAGGTAGGCGAGACGCGGGCAGTACTGGTACTCATTGATCATGCGGGCGGGTAATAGCGGGCTGTCGCCCGAGAGTTCGGGGAACGGGAGGGAGAGTTCGATCTGGCCCTGCTCCGCCATGTCAGCGAGCCCCGAGTACCGCCCGGATCGTACCATCCGCGTCCGGAGTCCCCTGTCCGCTGGCCCACACACGATTCGTGGTACGTTTTGTACTACGATCCTGTCCGCAAGCCGTCACAACGCGAGCACGAGCCATGAGCAACCTGAGCGTTCGCCTGCCGCCTGATCTGGAGCAGCGGCTCACCGAGCAGGCACAGCTATCCCACAAGCGACGCTCCGACCTGGTTCGCGAGGCCGTGGGCGAATACGTCGCTCGCATGGAGCGGGCACGCTTGATGGAAGAAATGGCACGGGAAATGCGCGAAGCGTATGCCGACCCCCAAACGCAGCGCGCGCAACGCGAATTGGCCGAGGAAGGCTTAAACGAATGGATCGAGTCCGTCGAGACCGACGAGCGAGCCGGCGGAATCGATCCGAATGAGAAGTGGTGGAAATGACGCGGGGCGAGGTCTGGGTCGCCAACCTGAATCCGCCCCACGGCAAGGAAATCCGCAAGATCCGGCCGGTATTGATCCTCCAGGCACCTGAACTGCACGCCGACATTACCCCGGTGGTGGTGATCCTGCCGCTGACTACGCGGATCTACCCCGAGTTCAAACGATGGCGTATCGACATCTCCGCGCGCGGTCGCCTGCCCAAACCCTGCCAGGTCATCACCGACCAACCCCGCGCCCTGGGCCGCGCGCGATGTGGCCAAGGCCCGCTCACGACCCTGACCCACGACGAGATCACCGCCGTCGAAACCAGCCTCAAGGCCGTACTGGGGATGCTGTAAGGTCAACGCAGTAGCCCCCGGATGTTCTTTCATCGCCCTCGCGACTTTACAAGCAATCTCCTTGCCACTTCCCGCTAGCGTGACGAATTCGCAACTTGTCCGCGAGCGATCACCTCACTCCGCGTCGAAGCTCACCGTCCAGGATCCACACAAAGCTGGATGGGCGGAAGAGTTGAGTTCGCCTACCTTTCAACTCTCATTCTCGGGTGCTAATAAGCCAAGGCCACAGTGACGGCCTGCTCCTATAGCTATGGGGCCATTCATCTGAAGATCATCTTTAAACCGAATGCGTAAGTGAACAGCAGTCTGGGTTCGAAGATGGTCGGGCCGAAAGTAGCCACTTGATCCGCGACCGGTTGAATACGACTTGCGAAAACAAGAATCACGCGACCACTCATACTCGCAGGGTTGCTCAATACCCGATTGAGCGAGCGCCGCTTCAATCAGTTTCCGCGTCTTCGCCGGCTTGCGATCATCGTGACCGGGAAGGATAACTGGTGTGACAGTAGCCCAACGATCACTCGACCGCGTGTAGCGGCGCGCCACGTTATCGCGCTGGACACGAACGAGCGTAGGAGGAGCGGATTCTCCGAACTCGTTTCCCCGCTCCGGAACGAGTTGCCGGCCGGCGAGATAGCGGGCCAAATGCTCCAGCCAGTGCTCATCGCCAAGCGGCGCTGTGATCATTATCCGCCGCACGAATTGGTCGGCGTGTGCATGCCCGATTGACGGCAACGGTACGTACGATAACTGGCGGTGGTTTACCTCGCCATTGGTACGATGACCGACTACATATTTCTCCGTCCAGCCTTCATCCGTCCCTCGTGGTGGCGAAGCCGTCATCGCCTCCCGTGCCAGATGTCGCACCATCCCCGCAATGTGTATTAGCTTCCGTTGGGCGTATCGATGAAATGATCCGTCTTCCTCCCGCAACTCGAAGACCACCCAGGGGCGACCGATCGTATCAATGGGACGACGATAGCCGATCGTGTCGAAGGTTGTCAGCGGTTCCACGGGCACAAACCCGTCTTCCCCCATACGTTGAACGAACGCGCTATATCGCTCCCGCAAGGCCTCAAGTGTGCCGCGCACGGGGACACGCAGGGTCACCGGAGCATACGAGGGCGTCGCCGACCACCGTTGCCCCGGAAGGCTCGCCAATGCCGTACCGTCGATTCGCTCCGCGTCCCCGGCCACCATGTCGATGCCCCAGCCCAAAGCGATCATACGACGTGCCGCTTCGATCACTGCGTCGGCCTGCTCATCTGCCCCCCCTTCAGCAAGCGGCCAGACATAATGAACCGTTTCACCGTCAATCAAGTGTACAGGGCGGACGGTCTTCATGGTCCTGTGGGTCGCCGGATTTGAATCGCCCGTACCAAAGTAGACGCCCCTAGCCCACGCCTTGCCAACCAAGTCCATTGCGTTGTTCGGGACCGATAGACGATACGACGCGCCCCGTTCACCGCGCGGGGCTAATACTACCGGCGGCCCTTGTTGCTCCAGCCACTTTAGCGCGCAGCCAAGCGGGCTGTTAGTATCGATCTGTTCTGCGTTGGCGGCAACAATAGCCTGCATCAGACGCAGTGGAGACGGTGGCCATTCCGGTTCGCCGTGATCGCCGCGTCCGTGAAAGCGACCATCCAGGAATGTCGCTGATATGCGAAGGTATTCGGCCATGACAGACTCCAGCGTAACGCGCTAACCCTTCTTCTTGACGTCTTGCTGGGCCTTCCTCTTATCAAAAGAGACCGTGCGGCTTGCGCCGGGACCGAAGGCCTCGGCGGCATTCTTTGCAAAAGCCAGCGCATCATCGTGCGATATCGTCGCCGGCTCCCGCCGGCCGTCTCGGTAGACCTCACGGAATTCGCGCGGCTTGTCCGGATCAAGGACAAGATTGCATCCCTGCCGCAGGTAACTGGGCGTATTGAACGTCAGCGCTACCAACGACAGACCGAGCGCATAGCGACGTAATGCAAGCGTTCGATCCACGTCACCGGCTTGTAGCAAATGAAGGGCTGCGAGACTAAGAGTCGCGTCTCGTCGGATACCGCCAGTCGCGATGATGCCACCATGCGAGCCAGACGCCGGTACGTGTATAAAGCCACGTTCTGCATATGCATCCCTGGTCTTCTTATCCTTTGGCTCTTCCAGCAAATCATTCGCAACGTACTCGACCGAAGGGACGTACTGTGCGGATCGGCTTAGTTTCCGAACATCATAAGCCCGGATCACCGAGGAGACCAGTCGCGGCAACTTCGCCTGTGTGTCACGCGAATCCCATGCACCAAATACCAATGAAGTCGGGGCGATTTTCGCCAAAGGTTCAGCATCGCCGTTTTGCAGCGCGCGGAATGCCTCATGCAGCTCGTCCTGAAGTTCCGAGCACCGCACAAGTGCATCCCCGGCTCGATGACCAGCCTCAAGCAGGTTAACCTCCCTGTCTGCCGCCCGGACAACGATCTGTGGAATCAGATCGGCGTATTGTTCGGTTGAGAATAGCGGCTCAATTCTATTCGCCTGCGCCCCCACGCTATCTATAAGGCAAACATTCTTCCCTTCGCTCTCGCCGCCGAACATGTCGATGTTATAGCCACCGGAAAAACCGTCCCCGGCGGCATAGGTCGGTGGGAACACTACGGCGTCGTGCCCCTCGACGGGCATCAGATACTCTCTAATGACCAAGGCCGCCGGCCCGGCGTCACCGGCCAGCCACTCATCAAACTGCTTCCACGTATTGTTCATGTTGATGCTCCAACAGGGGTTGCGGGGAAGAATGCCTTATGCTTCTTCTGATCCGTTCGGAACGCGACCTCGAATCGATATGCCTCCACATCGCCTACCCCAAGCGTTCCATTGGCTACGGCAAATGCAATGCCAATGGGAAGTGGCCGAGACCATGAGAAATAGATGAAAGTCCGACTTCGATCGGTCGGCGCGGGCAGGCAGCGCTGCAAACCGACCAGGCATAGAAACTCTACGGCGGGGAAGGCTACAGTCGTCATACTAAAACTGTCTGGCGAGAAGCCAATGTCACGCGAACGCGCATTCCACGCGCGCCGACTATCGAAGTAGAACGGCTCAACCTTCTTAGCCGAATTCTCCGGATCGTAGACAACCGTTCCGTAATCGAACATTCGATTTGGATCGGGCACATTGGCGATTGCCGACTGCATGGCCCGCGCGATCCGCACATTACGCATACTGCCGGCCCAAACTTTCATAGCTTTGCCGCCAGCGACTACGTCGGCCCACCAATTAAGCTCTCGACCAAACGGTTCTCCGATCTCCATCGATGATCCCGTATCGTTCGCCGGGTCCAACTGGCGCAGTTCAGCGCTCCCTATTGTATGCAGCAACCAATCGAAGGGCCTATCAAACTGAAGTCGGAATTGGCCGTTTTCAAACCATGCTTCCGTCTCAGGACATAAAGCTCCGGCAAGTTCGAGCAGACCGCAGCACGCGAAGAACTGGCCCGGGTTGGTCGCATCCACTTTTACCGCGAGGCTGCTTTCGGAGTTGGTCATGCCGGAATCTCCCGTGGGCCCTCTGCCTCCAAGAGGCGCTCTGCACTCGCTGCCCAGTCGGCTGCGCGGAGCAAGGATTCCAGGTATGCCAACCCCCATCGTCCGTACCGGCGCTGCAACCGGGCGAAGCGACGCATCGACTCAAGCGATGTTTCGTCCGCCGACGCTTGCGGGTAGTTCGGATCGAGCACGCGTTCTTGCGGGAAGTGCGGACGTGCGTATCCATGATGGGCAGCGATTAGATGGAGTACCACATCGCGCATCGGACCGCTCATCGTATCGAGTCGCTGGCGATGAGCTTGCTTCTCGTCGAGAACATCCAAGAGCGACCCAAATTCATGGCGATAGGGGCTGATGTGTCGGGGGCGCCACCGGGGACCGTTCTCCGGCTTACCGGGTTTCGCGTACCACTCCTTGGGTCTAGGATTCCCGATGGTCCGCTGCCATAGCTCCCTCCGCTTGCCGAGATCGTGCAGTTCAGCAGCGAGTATGACAGCCTTTTGCAGGTCATCCGGAAGGCCAAGCGCTCTCACGATCTCGGTCGCTCGGCAAACCACCGCATCGGTATGTTCCTGCCAACTCACGGGCCGAGTCGATGCTGGTGTCTGGTTCTCCGCGTCCGCAGGCCGGACATACCAGTACCAGATACGTTGGCGACGAAACGGCACATCAATCTCTGTCTCAAGATCGGCATAGCCGTTCAGGTTGATCTCCGGCAAAGTTAACTCGTCGGCGTCGGGCTGCGTGTCGATAGTGCGAACCAGAGCCATATCCGGCGGTGGTTCTTGATCATCCCACAGCCGAATCCTTCTCTGTCGATCATCGTCATGCCATTCATCCGCAACGTCATTGGCCTCCTTCGAATTGCCGTCAAGCGTTCCATCGGACAGACCGCCTATGCTCGGAGGAAGCAAGACCGTGCAGCCAGCAAGCCGGTCCTTGGCTTGCTTAGTCTCCGATTCGAGAAAGCTTTCGAGCCGCTCGACTGCAATATCTTCCTGCTCGCAAATAACCCAGAATAATGGGTCACGCTCCGAGCGCTTAGCCAGATCACTCAGCATCTTGTAAACCCGCTCGGTCGTGTCAGTCAGTAGTTCGTGCGGCTTGAGCGGAAACTCGTCGAGTAGCTCGGCAGGCGGGTAACGATCAAGCAACTGGGACGCCGAAGCATCGTCTCCATCGTCGCGAGTGATCACCTCCACCTCGGCCCGCCATGCGACGGAAGTTCGGGGCGGCTCCCATTCGGCGAAACCGTGCAGGTATGGCGCGACCGGTGGGCGCCCCGGCATGTGGCCACGGATGGTTGTCATGGCCCAAGCATCGAACAGGATATCGGTGGCCTGCGGAATGGCCGGCATGGGGGCGAAGGCGTTCTCGCGCTGTTCATCGCTGAGCGATCCCAGTAGGTCAGTCAACGCTTGGGGACTCGCGTCATCCCCCAGCGTCTTTAACAGTTCCAGCGTGGCCTGGCGCGAGGATGCGAGTCGATCCTTGCTGTCGAAGCGCTCGGGCCATACGACGTCGACGCGCGAATCATTACGCTTACCGAAGCGATTCACGCGACCCAGCCGCTGCATCATGCTGTCGAGTGTGGAAAGATCGCAGACCATGTGGTCAGCCGTGAGATTCACGCCCACTTCGCCGGCTGACGTACAGACCAAATACACGGTGCCTTCGCGGCACGGCATGCCTGCCGCGCGGTCGGGCTCGGGCACGAACCGGGCGAAGACAGGGTTGCCACGAACCAAGTTATCCCGCTCCCAACCCCGCATCGTGCCGGTCAGTGGCACGACTTGCCCAGGGTGCTGTTTGTCAATCTGCTCCCGGATAGTCCGGGCGTCCCCCACTCGACGCGCAAAAATCAGTACCGTTCTGCCGGATTCATTATTGGCCAAGGCGCGTTCAACGATCTTCCCGGCCAGCTCATTTTTCTCGTCCGAACAAGAGTACAAATGCAACGTTTTGGTAGCGGTGATACGCCGTCGGACCTCCGGATGTCTCTGATCCGCTGATTGCAGCGCCATCTGTGATCCCGGTCCGTCTGAATCGGCCCGAGTTGTCGCCGATAACGCGATCGTGCGTAGCTTTGGCCAGGGCACACTTCCGGTCTTCTCACATCCATGCTGTTCGTATTGGATGCGTTCGATCAGATTTTGAAACGCCGGTTCCAGGTGCGCCTCATCGTGAACCACCAGCGCATCCTGACCTAGGAGACCACTGTGTAGTGGACGTGCCCTGAAGCCAATGCGGTAACCATTAAAAAGAAGCCGCGAACCGATCATATCCACGGTGCCACAGATCACTGCGGGTCGACATGGGTCAGCGGACCATTCGCGGTTGTCAGCGAACTGGCCGCGGAGCGTGCTGATGGCCAAATCATCGACGCCGATCCGGGATGCATTTTCGCGAAGCCGCACGGCCTCGTTTGTCGTCTGATCAACCACGGTCCGCCGGTTGACAACATATACCAGCCGGCGCGGGACATCCGCCCCGTTCGCCCACGCCATCAGCCAAACAGCAATCACGCCGGTCTTACCCAGGCCCGTTGGGATGCAAACGGTGGTAGGGAAGCCATACTGAGACTCGCCGGTGAAGCGCGCGTATAGCTCTTCCTGCCAGGGAAGCGGCTCGTGGCCGGTCAACAGACGAAAATCGCGATGGTTCATGGATGTCCCCCCGACAACATATGGTTCTTGTGAGTAGCGCAACGCGTCCCACGCGGATACTGTCAGGTCCGTTGCTTTCTCTGACTCGCGGAACACGTCCGCGAGACTCGCCATCTCTTCCTGGGCCACGAGAATATCCTCAAGGGGCAACTCGGCCCAACGGCGCATGGCCTCTCGCTCTGCGCCTTTCCAGGTGGTCTTGCTCCAGTCGATCGGTGGCTCGTCGCCTTCAACCGTGGTCATCGCCTTCCAGCCTCATTCGAAGATGCTCGATGTCGATTCGGTCCTGTTGCCGATCGGCCGCCTGTTTCATCCGAATCAGCGTCGGAATCGAAACGAACCGTACCTCGATTGCCCCGTATAGCGGTTTGATCAGTGCTTGATCCCATTCCTCGTCGAATGGGAATGGCTCTTCGACGAACAGGTCGATGGGTGTATCTCGGTGTGCGTCGCTCCAAAGCTGGAATACCTGCATGCCCTTCTCCCGAATCCATTGCTCGCGCTGATCGGGATCGGCGAACTGCCGGGCGGTAACGGGGATGGTGGGGCGGTAGCCGATCTCCTGCAGGGCCGACAATGCGCGCTCGACGTTGTCCGGCACGAGATTGATCACCAAGTCCACGTCCTTGGTGAACCGCAGATACCCGTGGGCATTGACGGCCAGACCGCCGGCGACCAGATAGCGCACCTCCGCTTGCTGCAATGCACGGACGATCGCTTCGAAGCTGGCGAGCTTCATGAGGATGAACTCCACCATCGGGCTGCGACCCGGCCGCGCTCCCCCGGATGCGGGGACTGAATCGCTCTTGGCGGCATTCCGTCGCCGGCGCAGTTCGACGCCCTCCGGATAACGCAATTCCGAGCACCGCAATGGTCCCGACGGGGCCGGCTAATTCTCGGAGTCATGGAACCAAAGTTGGCTGCCGGCTTCCTTCGCGGCCGAAGGCCGCTCCTACGCGTACCGCGCCGCACTGCGGCCATTTCGAGTTCTCGCGCTGCTGCCAGGCGCGGATGACGGGCCGCTCGGTGAGACCGGCCGGCGATCGTGACATCGCGCGTTCGCCACGAGCCGGTCATGCGACCTCCAGCTCGACCACAAGCCGCATTCGACGCCACGGACTGCGCTCATTTGCGAGTCCTTCGATGCAGGCCTGCAGGCGTTCGCCGCGATCAAGGAGCTGGGCGACCGCGGTGCTCTCGTCGCAAGGGAGGTAGCCGAGCTTGCGGCCACGCCAATCGACGCGGACGACATTGGCGTCGAAGGGGTCGGCCGGCCCGGGTCCGACTTGAAGCGGGTGACCGACCGCAAGACCCGGCCACACGGCCTCGCCGGCGTGGAACTGGAAGCCGGCCAGCGGCGAGGTCTGTAGCTGAACGGTTCGGCCGGGCGCGGCGGCCGCGGGCCTGCGCACCGTCGGCCCGACCAGCAACCGTCCCACCGGTGCTGCCGTCAGCCCGAGGACGCTGGCCGTCAGCGTTCTGCGGTTCATGGTTGGTCCGCTCCCTGCCCACCTCCGGGCGGCGAATCCAGGGCTTTCGCCCAGACTATGCCAGCCGACTGCCATTTCGTGTCAGTTCAGCGCACACCGGCAAGAATCCGTCTCGCCCCGCTTCCGCATCTTGCTCTTGCTCATTCAACATAGCGCGCCAACGCACCTCGCAGGCGCTCGGCGACACCGGCCCGAAGCGGCTCCGGCCCCTCCACGGACACCTCGGGCCCATAAGCCAGGATATCGCGGAGCAACTCGTCCTCCTGGCTGTACGGGATGCGCAGTTCGTAACCGCCGCCATCGAGCCAGCGCTCCTGCTGTTGCGGGTGCCATTCGACCGCAGCCGCCCAACGGGCGCCCATGGCGCTAAAGCGGAGCACCGCGACCGCGGTCGGCTCGCCGGCGAAGATGCCGTAGCTGCTCGCGTAGTGGGATTCGAGGCGATCCTCGGGCACGTCGGCGGCGGTCTCGCCGGTTCTCGTGCAGCTTTCGATGCGGTCCAGGCTGAAGGTGCGCAGGTCTTCGCGCAGGCGGCACCAGGCGTCGAGGTACCAGGTGTCGCGATAGTGCACGAGGCGCTGCGGGTCGATCGTACGCTCGGTGGCGGTCTCGCTGTTGCGGGCGACATAGCGGATTAGCAGGGCCTGCCGTTGGAGGAGGCCTTCGGCGACGCCGGCAAACTGCCGCGGCGTGCCCCGGCGCTGCCCGATGGAGACGAAGCGCACGCGCTCGGCGAGGCCGGCCGTGCCGACCCGGCGGTCGTCCAACAGGCGATCGAGGCGCCGGCGCAGCGGTTCGAGTTGCTCTTCCAGCAGCCCCGGCTCGAGCTGTTCCAGGTGACGGTAGAGGATCAACAGGGCCTGCAGCTCGTCAGCGGAGAACCACAGGCCCGGTAGCTCATAAGGCCGCTCGCCGTCGCGGGCGTAGACGTACCCTTGCTCGCGAATCGTGTCGACGGGTGCCCCGAGGTAATCCTTTAGATCGTTGAGCGCGCGGTAGACGGTGCGCTCGTGGCAATCGAGCTGCTCGCAGATTCGCGACAGCGGCACAGCCGTGCGGCGGCCATCGAGCAAGTGGTGGAGCCGGTAGATGCGATCGAAACGGTCCATGACATCCTCCCGCCCCACTGGGCAGCATGTTCCATGCCATCCGGACTGTTCTCAGCCCCGCCATTGCGGTACCGCCGCCCGCCACCGTGCGACTTTTCCGCGCGAAACTTCGCGGGGCTCCGTCGCGCGCAATCGCCGGCTCGCCGAATACCGAAAGCCAAGTCGCGTACTGGCCCATGCACGCCGGGCAACGCATCGTGCCCGCCGTCAGCTCCCGACGATTCTTCCACGGCAGCGCAGGGTGTTATCTTGCGCGGTTTCGCAGCGCCGTCCCGCGTCCATCATGCTCACCCTGAATAACGTTTCCCTGCAAATCGGCGGCGACCCGCTGATCGACCGCGCCAACCTGCGCCTGCACGAGGGCTGGCACATCGGTGTCATCGGCGCCAACGGCTGTGGCAAGTCGAGCCTGTTCCGCCTGCTGCTCGGCGAGCTCGCGCCCGACGCCGGCGAAGTCGAGCTGCCCAGCGGCGCGCGCGTGGCGCACGTGGCGCAGGAAACGGCCGGGCTGGAGGCGGGCGCGGTCGATCACGTGCTCGCCGGGCATTCCGAGCTGGTGCGGGTGCAGACGGCCCTCGCCGAGGCCGAAGCGGCGGGCGACGACGCCCGCATGGCCGAGTTGCACGGCCAGCTCGACGCGCTGGACGGCTATACGGCCCGCAGCCGCGCCGAGCAGCTACTGTCCGGACTCGGGTTCGCCAATACGCAGTTCGATACGCCCGTCGCCGAGTTCTCCGGCGGCTGGCGCGTCCGGCTCGATCTCGCGCGCGCGCTGATGCGCCCCTCGGACGTCCTGCTGCTGGACGAGCCGACCAACCACCTCGATCTCGACGCGGTGCTGTGGCTGGAGCAGTGGCTGGCGCAGTATCCGGGCACCCTGCTGCTGATCTCGCACGATCGCGATTTCCTCGACAGCGTGGTCGGCCATATCGTCCACTTCGATCACCGCACGCTGGTGCATTACCGCGGCAACTACTCGTCCTTCGAGCGCCAGCGCGCCGAGTACCTGGCTCAGCGGCAGGCCGCCTACGAGAAGCAGCAGCAGCGCGTGCGCGAGATCGAGCAATTCGTGGCGCGCTTCCGGGCCAAGGCCAGCAAGGCACGCCAGGCCCAGAGCCGGCTCAAAGAGCTCGAGCGCATGGAGCAGATCGCGCCGGCCCACGTCGACTCGCCGTTTCGCTTCTCGTTCCCCGACGCCGAGAAGAGCTCGCACCCGCTGGTGACGTTCCGCGATGCCGCGGTCGGCTACGACGGCGGGGCCGTGCTCACGGGCGTGGACTTCTCGCTGCTGCCGGGTGCGCGCATCGGCCTGCTGGGGCCGAACGGGGCCGGCAAATCCACGCTGATCCGCACCCTCGTCGGCGAGCTGCCGCTGATTGATGGCGAGCGCACCGCGGGCGAGCATCTCTATATCGGCTACTTCGCCCAGCATCAGCTCGACGACCTGGATCTCAACGCCAGCGCCCTCGATCATCTGCAGCGCGAGTCCCCCCAGGCCCGTCAGCAGACCCTGCGCGACTTCCTCGGCGGCTTCGGCTTCTCCGGCGACGATGCCACCAGCCCGGTGCAGCGCTTCTCCGGGGGCGAGAAGGCGCGCCTGGCGCTGGCGCGCATCGCCTGGCGCCGGCCGAATCTGTTGCTGCTGGACGAGCCCACCAACCACCTCGATCTGGAGATGCGCCACGCGCTGGATCTGGCGCTGCAATCGTTCGCTGGCGCGGTGATGCTGGTCACGCACGACCGCCACCTGCTACGCGACACGGTCGATACCTTCTGGTTGGTGGCCGACGGCCAGGTACGCGGCTTCAACGGCGACCTCGACGACTACCGCCACTGGCTGCGCGATCATCGGGCGGGCCGCACCGCGCCGATCCCGACCGCAGCGGCGCCCGCAAGTCCGGAGCCGCCACCCGGCCCGTCCAAGGATCGCAAGGGCGCACGCCGCGAAGCCGCCCGCCAGCGTGCCGACCTCAAGCCGCTGCGCCAGGAGATCGCACGCCTGGAGAAGGCGATCGGGCAGCAGCGCGATCAACTGCGCGCGATCGAGGACAGCCTCGCCGACAACGAGCTCTACACCGACAGCGCGCGCGTCGCCGAGCTGCAGGAGCTGCAACGACGCCAGGGCGAGCTGCGCAGCGAGATCGATCGGCTGGAGACCGAGTGGCTCGACGCCAGCGAGCGCCTCGAGACGGCCCAGGCCCAAGCGGGCTAGGCTTCCCGCCCCCAGACGCCGACCCATGGCCACCACGGACCTTCCGGAAGCCAGCTATCGCCGCGCGTGGTCACTGGCCTGGCCCATTATCCTGTCGAACTCGTCGATCCCGCTGGTGGGCGCGGTCGATACGGCGGTCATGGGCCACATGCCCGAGGCGGCCTACGTCGGCGCCGTCGCGCTCGGCGCCAACCTGTTCTCCATCGTCTACTGGAGCTTCGGCTTCCTGCGCATGGGCACGACCGGGTTCGTCGCCCAGGCCGCCGGTGCCGGCGACGGCGCCGAGGTCCGCGCCGCGTTGCAACGCGCCCTGCTCATCGCGCTGACCCTGGCGCTGGCGATCTGGGCGCTGCAAGGGCCGATCGCAATCGCGGCCTTCTCCGTCATCGACGCCAGCGCGCAGGTCGAGGCGCTCACCCGGACGTACTTCGAGTGGCGCATCTGGTCGGCACCGGCGGTCCTCGCCAACTACGCCATCCTGGGCACGCTGATCGGCCTGCAGCGCACGCGCGACGTGCTGCTGGTGCAGCTACTGCTCAATGGCACGAACGTCGGCCTCGATCTGTTGTTCGTGCCAGTCTTGGGCTGGGGCATCGAGGGGGTGGCCGCCGCCTCGGTGGCGGCGGAATACGCGGCCGTGGCCGGCGGATTGGCGCTGCTTGCCTACCGGCTGGACCGACTACCCGGCCGCGAGCGCTTCGTCACGCTGTTCGAGCCGGCCGCGCTGCGGGCGCTGATCGGGGTCAACGGCAACATCTTCATCCGCACCGTGCTGCTGGTGCTGGCGTTCTTCTACTTCGCCGCGGTCGGCGCGCGCATGGGCGACACCGTGGTCGCCGCCAATGCCATCCTGATGCAGTTGCAGTTGTTCCTCGCCTACGGGCTCGATGGCTTCGCCCATGCCGCCGAAGGCCTAACCGGTGCCGCCTGGGGCGCACGCAACCGCGCCCGCTTTCGCGCGGCGATCCGCACGACCAGCGTGTGCGCCCTGGCCGTCGCGGGCGGCTACACGCTGGTCTATGCGCTCCTCGGACCGACCTTCATCGGCTGGATGACCGATCTGCCCGAGGTGCGCGAACGTGCCGGTGTCTATCTGGTGTGGATGGTCGCCGCCCCGCTGATCTCGGTGTGGAGCTTCCAGCTCGACGGCGTGTTCATCGGAGCGACCCGCACGGCGGAGATGCGCAACGGGATGATTATCTCGGCCGCGGCCTTCTGGCTCGCCGTGCAGGCACTGGTACCCTGGCTGGGCAATCACGGCCTGTGGCTCGCGCTGATGCTGTTCCTGGGCCTGCGGGCGCTCACGCTGGCCTGCTGGCTCCCGCGAATCGACGCCCGCCTGGCCCCACCGCGGCCCGAACTCACCTGAGCCGTTCGCTTGGCGCGCGGCGCGGCCCGCACCTATGGTCAGCACAGGAGTATCGCCCGCAAATGAGGCAAAGTGAGCCAGCCGCCATGACGATGTCGTTGGAAGAGGCCGCACGCGCCATGCGCGCGGCCATGCGGGAAACGGTGCAGCGCCATTCGCTGTGGTACCTGATCCAGGGCGGCCTGATGGCGGTCGGTGGGGTCGTGGCGCTGCTCTACCCCGTGTTCTCGGCGTTCGCCGTGACCGCCGTCGGCTGGATCCTGATCATCAGCGGGCTATCGCAGGCCATCAGCCTGGTCGGGGCGGCGCAGGTGCCGCATTTCTGGATTCAGCTGATCTCGGTGGTCCTGTCCCTGATCATCGGCTGGCTGTTGCTGATCGACCCGCAGCAGGGACTGACGACGCTGAGCTTCCTGTTCATCGTGTTCCTGATGGTCGAAGGCGTGTCCAAGGCCGTCTTCGCCCTCACGATCCGCCCGTTCCCGCATTGGAACTGGGTGCTCGGGAGCGGCTTGCTCGGCGTCGTGCTGGCGCTGCTGCTGCTGTCGACCCTGCCCGTGTCCGCCTTCTGGGTGCTCGGCATGCTGCTCGGCCTGCAGCTCATGAGCGAAGGCGCCGCGATCGGCTACCTCGCCTGGCATGCGCGCTCGCAAGCCCCGCGAGCGTCATAGCTCGGAATCGCGTGAGCGCAACCGAGCGCCTCCGCCGTCTTCGAGGCGCTCGAGGCGTTGGTCGATCTCACGGATCAGTTCCAGCATCTCCTGGCGCTCCATGCGCGCGCGCGTCTCGATCTCCTGGCGGGATTGCTCCTCGCTCTCGTGATAGCCCTCTTGCATCGTGTTGACGATGATGCCGATGAAGAGATTGAGCACGGTGAAGGCGGTGACCAGGATGAAGGTGACGAAGTAGATCCAGGCGTAGGGGAACTCCTCGAGCACCGGCCGCGCCACGGCCATCGACCAGCTCTCGAGCGTCATGATCTGGAACAGCGTGTACATGGTGCGCCCGAGCGTGCCGAAGAAGCGCGGGAACGCGTCCCCGAACAGTTGAGTGCCCATCACCCCGAAGATGTAGAACACCATCAGCAGCAGCACCCCGATCCAGCCGATGCTCGGGAGGGCCTTGAGCAGCGATTCGATGATGTGGCGCAAGCGCTGGACGCGCGTAATGAGGCGCAGCACGCGCAGAATGCGCAACGCGCGCAAAATGGCGAACGGGCCCGAGGCCGGCACCAGCGCGACCGCCACGATGGCGAAATCGAATACGTTCCAGGCGTTGCGGAAGAAGCGCAGATCCCAGGCGTAGAGCTTGAGGGCGATCTCCAGCACGAAGACCGCCAGCACCGAGCGCTCCGCCAGCACGATCAGCCCACCGGCCCGGGCCATGGCGGTTTCGGACGTCTCCAGTCCGAGCATGACCGCGTTGAAGACGATCAGCCCGATGATGAGGTTCTGAACACCCCGGCTCTCGACCCAGTCGCCGACGCGTGCGCGCCAGCCGTTCGCACTCACCGCCGCACTCATGCTCGGCCTTTCCCGCCGCGCCTGGCCCTGCTCGCGTTCCGCCGATCCGGCACCGCTCAGCCCTCCGCCTTGCCGGCACAGGTGATACACAGCGATACGGAGGGGTCGAACTCGAGCCGCCGCGGATCGATTTCCTCCTCGCACTCGGTGCAGAGGCCGTAGTCACCGCCCTCGATGCGCTGCAGCGCGATGCGCGTGCGTGCCAGCGCCTTGCGGCGGCGCTCCTGGGTCGCCTGGGTCATCGCCTGGGCGCTCAAGGCATCCATGCGCGACAGCCGCCCCTGGCGCTGCTGGTCCAACTCCACGGTGTCGGCATCCGTGTTGCCCACTCGCTCGGCGGCCTCGAGCTCGTCCTTCAGGGCCAGCAGCTTGGCCCGGAAATGATCCAGGTCGATCGAATCGGTCATAGACGCAAGCAACAAGATAGATGGAGGCAAAAACCCAAGGCCGTCATTACACGCGCGCGGTCGGGTTCCCCGGATCGCGCACGAAGCACAACAGTGTAGCGCCAGCGCCAAAGAGTACCAGCAAGGACAAAATCCCGGCCCGCGGGTCACCCGCAAGCCATCCGACCGCACCCACCAGCACGGGACCGATGACCGCGGCGAACTTGCCCATCATGTTGTAGAAGCCGAAGAACTCGCCGGAACGCCCGGACGGGACCAGACGCGCGAAGAACGAGCGCGACAGGGCCTGCACCCCGCCCTGCACGAGCCCGATGACCACGGCCAGGGCATAGAACTCCCAGGTCGCCTCCATCGTCGCCGCCCAGACGGTCACGGCGGCGTAAACCGCCAGCGCCAGGAAGATGCCGCCGCGCGCCCCGAGCGGCCGCGCCAGCCGCCCGAACAGCAGGGTCGCCGGGAAGCCGACGAACTGGACGATCAGCAGGGCCAGGATCAGGTCGTTCGCACCGAATCCGATGGCACGGCCGTAGTCGACCGCCATGCGCACGACCGTGTCGACGCCGTCGATGTAGAGCCAGTAGGCGCCGAGGAACAGCGCCGCGTCGCGCTGCTGCGTCACGGTGCGCAGGGTCGCCATCAACTGGCGCAACCCGTCGCGCACCGCCGCCGGCGCGCTCACCGGCCGCGACGTCTCGCGCACGCCCCGGAGCAGCGGGATCGAGAACAAGGCCCACCAACCGGCGGTCAGCAGGAAGGCCAGGCGTACCGCCTGGTCGGGCCCGGCGAAACCGAACGACTGGGGCCACAGCGCCATGGCCACGCACCCGGCGAACAGCAGCCCCCCGCCGAGATAGCCCAGGGCGAAACCGAGCGCGGACACGCGGTCTTCGTGGCCCGGCGGGGCCACCTCGGGCAGCAATGCGTCGTAGAACACGTTGGCGCCCATGAAGCCGACGGTGGCGAGCGCGAACGCGGCGGCCGCCGCGCCCCAGTGCCCGGCCCCGACGAACCCCAGCGTCGCCGTGGCGACGATGCCCAGCAGCGCGAAACGCACGAGGTAGCGCTTGCGCCGGCCGGCGCGGTCGGCGATCGCGCCGATGATCGGCGCGAGCACGACGATCAGCAGGCTCGAGGCCGAGTTGGCCGCGCCCAGCCAGAAGGTACTGGCGGTCGCCGGCAGATCGGCAGCCCAGTAGTCCTTGAAGAACAACGGAAAGAAACCGGCCAGCACCACCGTCGCATAGGCCGAGTTGGCCCAGTCGTACAGTGCCCAGGCGAGAACGCGCCGCCGATCGGGCGTCAGGGCGAGCACGGACAAGACCGAACGAATCCGACAGGGGACAACGGCGAACTCGGGCGCAACGGGTCGATGCCGCCACTATACCAGTCGCCTCGGGGCAGTCCGGTGCATCGAGCGCGCCCGCCCCTTGAGATTGCGCCGACGGCCCAGACCTTGTTGGCAAGAGCCTAGGGCCGGCGACCCGGCTGCTACCATCGCGCATTCACGAACCGCCCGGCGGCGCCGGGGCGAGAGAGCATTATGACCGAGGCGGCACCAACACACGCGGCCGAGGCGCTGCGCTTCGACAACAGCTATGCCCGGCTACCGGACGAGTTCTACGCCCGCGTGGCACCGACGCCCGCGGCCAAGCCGCAGCTCATCCGGCTGAACCGGCCGCTGGCCGAGACGCTCGGCCTCGACGCCGACGCGCTGGCGGCCCCGGAAGGCGTAGCGGTTCTCGCCGGCAATCGCGTGCCCGACGGCGCCGAGCCGCTGGCGATGGCCTACGGCGGCCATCAATTCGGCAATTGGGTACCCAGCCTGGGCGACGGCCGGGCCGTGCTCCTGGGCGAGATCGTCGATCGCGCCGGGACCCGGCGCGACATCCAGCTCAAAGGCGCCGGCCTGACGCCGTTCTCGCGCATGGGTGACGGCCGGGCAGCACTCGGCCCGGTCGTACGCGAGTACCTGGTCAGCGAAGGCATGGCCGGCCTGGGCATCCCGACGACGCGCGCGCTGGCCATGGTCGCCACAGGCGAGGCCGTCTATCGCGAACGCGTCGAGCCCGGCGCCATCCTGACCCGGGTGGCGGCCAGCCATGTGCGCGTGGGCACGTTCGAGTATTTCCACCGGCGCGGACAGTCCGAGTCGGTCCGGGCGCTGGCCGACTACGTGATGCAGCGCCATTATCCCGAGACGGCGCAGGCCGAGCGGCCCTACCAGGCGCTGCTGCAGGCGGTCACCGAGCGCCAGGCGGACCTGATCGCCCAATGGATGCTGGTGGGCTTCATCCACGGCGTCATGAACACGGACAACATCTCGATCGCGGGCGAGACCATCGACTACGGTCCGTGCGCCTTCATGGATCGCTACCACCCGGCGACCGTTTACAGCTCGATCGATCTGCGCGGCCGCTACGCCTATAACCAGCAGCCGCGCATGGGGCATTGGGGCCTGGCGCAGCTGGCGGAATGCCTCCTGCCGCTGCTCGGCGAGGACGAAGAACAGGGCGTCGAAGCGGCCCGGAGCGCCCTCGACGCCTACGCGCCGCGGCTGCAGGCGCGCTACCACGACGGCTTGCGCCACAAGATCGGCCTGGCGAGCGAGAGCGAGGGCGACATGGATCTGGTCACCGACCTGCTGCAGCGCATGGCCGAGCAAAGCGCGGACTTCACGCTGACGTTCCGCCGCTTGGCCGAACTCGAAAGTGCGCCGACCGCGGCCGACCAGCCCGTGCGCGCGCTATTCGACGATCCCGCCGCGTTCGATACCTGGGCCGCCCGGTGGCGCGAGCGGATCGCGCAGGAGCCGTCCACGGATGCCCAGCGGCGTGCGGCAATGCGTGCGGTGAACCCCGCCTATATTCCGCGCAACCACCGTGTGCAGCAGGCGATCGATGCGGCCAGCCAGCAGGATCTGCGACCGCTGGAGGACTTGCTACAGGTGCTGGCCTCGCCCTACGAGGACCACCCCGAGCTCGCCGACTACGCCCAGCCGCCGCAACCCGGAGAGGAGATCCGGCAGACCTACTGCGGGACGTAACGTCGGCAAAGGTCGTCGCCCCTGTGCCGGTCCGCACCCCACGCGCGGCTCGCTACAATTGGGGGCGCCTGAGGGCGTGTTCTGCGACAGCCGCAGCGACGAGTCTTCGCGCATGAGCAGACGCGATGCCGCCAGGCGAGCAGTTGGCAGCACCGACCGCGAGGCCCACACTGAGTCCGGCGCATTACGGAGGGCATCCATGAAGGCGTCCGACCTGTTCGTGCGCTGCCTCGAGCGCGAGGGCATCGAATACGTCTTTGGCGTGACCGGGGAGGAGAATGCCGACTTCGTGCAGTCGCTCGCGAACTCGAGCATTCGCTTCGTCCTCACCCGGCACGAGCAAGGCGCAGCGTTCATGGCCGAGGCCTACGGCCGGCTCACCGGTCAACCCGCCATCTGCCTGGGTACGCTCGGCCCGGGCGCGACCAACCTCATCACGGGCGTCGCCGACGCCAACATGGATCACGCACCGTTAATCGTGCTCACGGGCCAGGCGGCGACCACGCGCCAGCACAAGGAAAGCCATCAGGTCATGGACGTGATCGCCATGTACCGGCCGGTGACCAAGCTCGCGCAGTCGGTGCATCATCCCGACTCCATCCCGGAGATCGTGCGCAAGTCGGTGCGGACCGCGCGCGGTGAGAAGCCGGGCGCCGTGCACATCGAGCTGGCCGAGGACGTGGCCAAAATGGAGACCGAGGCGGCGACTATGGAGCCGCGCCGGTTCCGCCGCCCCGGACCGGTGGCGGAGGCGACCGACCGCGCTTTCGAGCTGCTCAGCCGCGCCCGCTCGCCCATGATCCTCGCCGGCAATGGCGCCGTGCGCAAACGGGCCTCTGAGCAGCTACGCCGCTTGTGCGAGCGCACCGGCATACCCGTCGCCACCACATTCATGGGCAAGGGGGCCGTGGATTACGCGGCCGACTACGCGCTCTACACCATCGGTCTCGGTCAGTGGGACCACGTCGCCGAAGCGGTCTACCGGGCCGACCTGATCCTCACCGTGGGCTACGATCTGGTCGAGTATCCGCCCAACCTATGGAACCCGGACGGCAACCAGACCATCGTCCACCTCGATTTCGAGGCCGCCGAGATCGACCGCTGCTATCACCCCGCGGTCGAGCTCATCGGCGATCTGGCCCATACCCTGGGCCAGATCGACGCACGTTTTGAGTACCACGGAGTGCCCGCCTACGACTTCGGCGCGCAGCGCGCAGCGCGCGAGCGCATGACGATCGACATCGAGCGCTACGCCCAGGACGATACCGAGGGTACGATTCGGCCACAAAAGGCGGTGTGGGATGCGCGCCAGGTCATGGGCCCCGACGACATCCTGCTCTGCGGCGTCGGCGCTCACAAGATGTGGGTCGGGCGCCATTACCACTGCCACCGGCCCAACACCTGCCTGATCCCGAATGGCTTCTGCGCCATGGGGATGCCATTGCCCGGGGCGATCGGCGCGGCGCTGGTAGCCGACGGGCGGCGCATCCTCGGTATCGTCGGCGATGGCGACTTCCTGATGAACGTGCAGGAGATGGAGACCGCACGCCGCCTGAACGTCGACATCACGCTGCTCATATGGGAGGACGGCGGCTACGGCCTGATTTCCTGGAAGCAGCAAGACGATTTCGGCCACCATACCGATCTCGCCTTCGGCAATCCGGTATGGCCGCAACTGGCCGAGTCGTTCGGCTGGCAGTGCCAGCAGGTCGGGCGCTCGCGCGA
This sequence comes from uncultured Ectothiorhodospiraceae bacterium, assembly GCA_964625925.1. GTDB lineage: Bacteria > Pseudomonadota > Gammaproteobacteria > XJ16 > Halofilaceae > Halofilum. The sequence goes on from CAZVBX010000034.1 coordinate 24,161, forward strand.
CCTCCGCCCGGCCCTGGAGCGCGCGCTCGCGACACCGGGGCCGTCGCTGGTGGTGATCCCGATCGACTACCGCGAGAACCCGGCACTATCGCGCCAGCTCGGCGTCTTCACGGGCGAATAGGCAGACGCTCGAACGCCCCGTCGCGGCGGCGCGTGCGCATGACGTCGGCGGTGCTCAGCGGCCACCCCGCATCAAGTCCTCCAGGCTCATCGGCTCGGCGGGCAGCTCGAACGCCGCGGCCGGCGGCGCATCACCCGACACGGCGACCACCTCGAACTTGTCCGAGAAGCGCAGCACACCGAGGCCATGCTCCTTCACCGCTTCGCCGAAGGCATCGCCGGCGCGCGGCGAGATCGCTTGGGTGGAACGACCGAAGGCCTGGGACAGGTCGAGCGCCAGGGCATGCTCACTGAGCACCGCGGTGTCCTCGTGGCGGTTGCCCTCGACATCGGTCCAGCGCACGTTGTAGATCTCACCGGCGAGTCCGGCCACGCTCTCCCGCTCGCCCGTCGCTTCGAGCTCGTCCAGCGAGCCGACCTCGCCCGGCGCCATATCGTCGCCCGGGGCCGCCCCCATGGCCTGGCCCATCTCGCGCAACGACGCGAGATCGAGCACCATCGTGCGCCCGCCCTGCTCGCCTACGGAATAGGCCTTGCCATCGCGCACGAGCAGGTAGGCGTTCTCGTCCGTCGGCGGATCGAGCCGCATGGCGCCGTCGCGCCACTGCACGTCCATCTGCACCGGCCCCGATGGACTGGCCGACTGAATCGTCGCGGAGCCCCCGGCGAACGCGAGCGACGGCAGCGCTAGGCTCAATAATCCCAGCCGGACGGCCAGCATGGTTCGACTGCCGGCGGCGGTGCGACGAATCGGCATCAGCATGAGGTCACCTTTCTGTCGTTGTGCTAATCGGCGTATTCAGAACAAGGCCGCACTGATTGTCAATTGGGCGGCCCCGATTGGCCGCAGCGACGACGCGGCCGTGCTATACCGCCGCCGCGTGCCGCAACCAGTCGACGAATGTCCGCGCCGGTCCGCCGCGCTCGCCGGTGCGCACGACCACGTCATAGCCGAAGCCGGTCTCGAGCTCGGTCGCGAACGGCTGGACCAGCAGCCCGGCCGCGAGCGAATCGCGCGTGAGCGCGGCGCTGGCGAGCGCCACCCCCTGCCCCGCGCTCGCCGCCTGCAGGGCCAACGCGTGATCGGTGAAGCGCATTCCGCGCTCGGTATCGAGCCCCCCGACGCCCGCCGCCGCCAACCAGTCGGACCATTCGGGCCAGCGTCCGCGGGCCGGCTGCCACTCCAGATGGATCAGGGCGTGATGGACGAGATCGGCCGGGCTGCGCAATGGCCGGGCGCCGTCGCGCAGCGCCGGGCTGCACACCGGGAACACGCGGTCGTCGAACAGGCGCCAGGCCTCCAGGCCCGCGTACTCGCCCGTGCCATAGCGCAGCGCGACGTCCGCTTCGCCAGCGGCCAGATCGGCCACGCGCGCACTGGCGTCGAGCCAAACCTCGAACCCGGCCGCCTGCACATCGAACCGCGCCAGCCGGGGCACCAGCCAGGTGCTCGCCAGAGCCGGATCGGCACTGACGGTGAGCCGGGGGCGCTCAGCGGCCTCGCGCATCTGGCGCACGGCCAGCTGCAGGTCGTCGAAGGCCGACCGCAAGCGCCCCGCCCCCGCCTGACCGGCGAGCGTAAGCCGCCACTGCCGCTGCTCGTACGTGATCAACCTTGCGTTGACCTGGGACTCGAGCAGCTTGACTTGCTGGCTAACCGCCTGGGGCGTGACCGCGAGTGCATCCGCGGCCCGTTTCACGCTGCCCCAACGTAGCAGCGCGTCCAACGCCGCCAGCCCGGTGAGCGAAGGCAAGCGCGGGGAACTCGGGTGCATCTGGGGCTCTCCAGAGGCTCGTATCGAGGCCATCCTGCGCGCGCCCGGGCAGTTCCGGCAAGTAAAGTGTAGGTTGATCATGGCCAAGAAAATTCTGATTGCCCGGTAGCCCCGGCGCAGGATTCACTAGTGCCATGTCGCAACCGTCGTCCACACCCCGTATCCCGGTCGCCTGGCGCCCGAGTGGCGAGCTGACCACGTGGATCGCGACCGCCGGGCTTGCCGCCGCCGGCAGTGTGCTCCCGCACCCGAATGGGGAATTGCTTGCGGAGGTCGGATGGGGCCTGCTGGAGCTGACGCCGGTGGTCGCCATCGCCGCGGCGCTGGCGGGCGTACTCGCGATCAGCGACGTCTCCGACCGGATCGCCGCGTGGATGGGAACGGGCCCGGTGCGCGCGGTCGGGATCGGCAGCCTGGGCGGCGCGCTGACGCCGGTCTGCGGTCTCGGCATCGTGCCACTGATCGCGGTGTTGCTGCGCCGGGGACTGCCCCTGCCCGCAGTGATGGCATTCTGGATCGCCTCGCCCATTACCGATCCGGGCATGCTCGTCGTGACCGCGGGGATTCTGGGCCTGCCGTTCGCCATCGCGAAGACGGTCGCGGCCTTGGGTGCGGGGCTGCTCGCGGGTCTGGCGACCCAGCTTCTGCCGCTGCACCGGCTATTCGGGGGCGAACTGCTGCGCCCGGGCATTGCCGGCGGCGGCTGCCACTCGCCCAGCGATGGCGGCTGGCGGGCATTCTGGCGCGAGGCCCGCGACAATGGCCGCCTGATCGCCCGCTGGCTGGCGCTCGCCCTGGTGCTGGAGGTCTTCGTTCAGCGGCATGTGCCGCCGGAACTGGTCGGCTCGCTGCTAGGATCGGGCTCGCAGGCCGTTCCGCTGGCGGCGATCGTCGGCGCACCGCTATATCTCGACGGCTACGCCGCCTTGCCCCTGGTGCGGGGACTGGCACAGCTCGGCATGTCCGCGGGGGCCGTCATGGCGCTGCTGATCGCCGGAGCCGCGATCAGCCTCTACGCGGCCGTGGCGGTGTTCTCGCTGGTACGTTGGCCCGTATTTCTGCTCTATCTGGCGCTCGCCGTGGCCTGCGCGATCCTCGCCGGCTACACGGTCGACGCCGTCGGGCTGACCATTCGGGCTCGCTGAAGAGGACGCAGCGATACATCCCCGCATGACAGGGACGTGCATCGCGTTATGATCATGCCTATAGTGGGGGGTGGCATCCTGGGGCTGGGGCATTGAGGACGGTCACAGCCGCAAGTTGGTGATCGCGCAGGGTTACTACCAATCCGTCGGCCGGCGGCAGGGGTAGAAACGCCCTTCCGGATCGATTGCCCCGGGTGCCTCGGCCGGCTGTAGGACGGCCCGCTATAGAGCACGACAACCATCAGCCATGCCGCAAGCGCGAAGTCGGCCAAAGACGCGACGATGCTTGCGGCCAGTGGGGAGAGAGAATAATGGGCGATCGCAGTGACGACCACGATAAGAAGTCCAAGGCTCCGCATACGGCGCACGTCGGGCGCCGCAATTTCCTCAAGGGCACGGCCGCGACCGGCCTGATCGCCGGCGCACCGAGCTTCTTCATCCGCAATGCCTGGGCGCAGGACGCCCTCGGCAATTTCCCCGTCAAGGGCCGAAGCGCCGTCTTCGGCTTCAATGTGCCCCAGACCGGCTCCTATGCCGATGAGGGGGCCGATGAGCTGCGGGCCTACAAGCTCGCCGTGAAGCACCTGAACAATGGCGGTGGGATGGTCGAGACACTCACGCCCTGCCAGCTCACGGGCCAGGGTGTGCTCGGCAAGAAGATCGAATTCAGCGTCGGCGACACGCAGACCGACCCGGACGCCGCCCGCACCAGCGCCCGCCGCATGATCGATCGCGACGGCGTGATCATGTTCGGCGGCGGCTCGTCGAGCGCCGTGGCGATCTCGCAACAATACCTCGCCCAGGAGATGAACGTCCTGTTCATGTGCGGCCTGACGCACTCGAACGACACCACCGGCAAGGACCGGCGGCGCTACGGCTTCCGCCACTTCTTCAA